>JBIJAH010000003.1:0-176496 GCA_044345845.1 Roseomonas sp. | reverse complement strand
CGCTGTTACTCAGGCGCGATCCTGCCTCTGCCGCCTATTTCTTCACCCCGGATGGCCAGGCCCTGCCGCCAAGCCATAGGCTGCGCAACCCTGCCTTGGCCGAGACACTTCGCGCCGTGGCGCGCGATGGCGCGGCGGCGCTGCAAAGGGGGCCGATTGCGGAGGATATCATCGCCGCCATCCGCAACCACCCGACAAATCCGGGCGTCATGGTGCTGGAAGATTTGGCGCGCTACCAGCCAAGGCAGCGCAGCGCCATTTGCACGCCCTATCGCAGCTTTCGGGTTTGCGGCTTCCCACCACCTTCTTCGGGCGGCGTGGCGGTGGCGCAAATCCTTGGTCTGCTTGAACATTTCGATATGCCGCGGCTAGACCCGCGTGGGCTGGATGCGGCGCATCTGCTTGGTGAGGCTGGGCGATTGGCCTTTGCTGACCGCAACCTGTACCTCGCGGATGCAGATTTCGTGCCCGTGCCGGTGCAGGGGCTGACGGATCGCACCTATCTGACCGCACGCGCGCAATTGATGGATCGCGACCGCGCCATGCAGAATGTCAGGGCAGGCAATCCTTCCTGGCGAGAAACCTCCCTCGCCCCGCAAACCCAGGATTATGAGGCCGGCACAAGCCACATCGCCATTGTGGATGGCGCCGGCAATGCGCTTTCCATGACGACAACCATCGAAGCGATTTTCGGCGCCCGGCTCATGGTACGGGGATTTCTGCTGAACAATCAGCTCACGGATTTCAGCTTCGCGCCGGAAGCCAATGGCCGGCCCATCGCCAATCGGGTGGAGGGGGGCAAAAGGCCGCGGTCATCCATGGCGCCTTCCATTGTGCTTGATGCCTCGGGCGCGCTGCATGCCGTGGTGGGCTCCCCGGGCGGGCCGCGCATTATCGGGTATGTCGCGAAGACGCTGGTTGGTTTGCTCGATTGGGGGCTTTCGCCGGAAGAAGCCGTGGCGCTGCCACATATCAGCACCATGGGCGGGCCGGTGGAACTTGAACAAGGCACGCTGGCGGCTGGCCTGGCCCCGGCGCTGCGCGCCCGCGGGCATGAGGCAACGATCCGGGAGATGATTTCGGGCCTGCAAGTGATCCGCGTGACCAATGGCGGGCTGATCGGCGCTTCCGATCCAAGGCGAGAGGGGGTAGCACGCGGAGACTAGCCGGTTTAACAACCCACATCGGATCGCGTGTTACAAGGGTTCAGTTTTGTCGGGGTGTTCATGATCAGAAAGGCCGTCATTCTCGCCGGCGGGCGCGGCACGCGCCTTGGCGCGGAAACCCAGCTTCGTCCCAAGCCCATGGTGGATATCGGTGGGCGCCCGATCCTTTGGCACATCATGAAAATCTACGCCGCGCATGGCATCAAGGATTTCGTGCTTTGCCTTGGCTATAAGGGCCAGCAGATCAAGGAATATTTTTTGGACTACCGCGCCCATTCTTCGGATTTGACGCTTGATCTCGCGACCGGCACCGCCACCTGGCTGACCCCGCCCGCTGAGGATTGGCGCGTGACTTTGGTGGACACCGGTGAGGATACGCAAACCGGTGGCCGGCTTGGCCGCGTGGCGCAGCATTTGCGGGGTGAGGAAGGCTTTTGCCTTACTTACGGTGACGGCGTTTCGGATGTGGATATCTCGGCACTGGTCGCCTTCCATCGCGCCCATGGCCGCGATGCCACCGTGACCGCCGTGGTGCCGCCCGGGCGCTTTGGCGCGCTGGAAAGGAATGGCAATTCGGTGCATGCCTTTACCGAAAAACCGCCCGGCGATGGGGCCACCATCAATGGCGGGTTTTTCGTGCTTTCGCCCCGCGTGCTGGACCGGATTGATGGCGATGATTGCGTCTGGGAACAGGCGCCGTTGCGGGGCCTCGCGGCCGATGATCAGCTGCGCGCTTTTGACCATCGCGGCTTCTGGCACCCGATGGATACGCCGCGCGACCGCGATGTGTTGGAAGGGCTTTGGCAGGATGGCACAGCACCCTGGAAGCAATGGTAATGCGCCAGCCTTCCGCTGACTTCTGGCGCGGCAAGCGCGTGTTGCTGACCGGCCATACCGGCTTCAAGGGCGCTTGGCTTGCCTTGCTGCTGGAACGGTTGGGCGCCGAGGTCACAGGCTTTGCGCTGCCACCTGAAGCCGGGCCTTCTGCCTTTGTCGCTTTGCGGCCCGCCATGGCATCACGCATCGGCGATTTGCGCGATCCTGCCGCAATGCAAGCCGCCATGCAGGCAGCGCGACCAGAGATTGTGTTGCACCTGGCCGCGCAAGCCTTGGTCGGGCGCGGCTATCGCGACCCCGAAGGCACCTTTGCGAGCAACGTGACGGGCACCATCAACCTGATGCAGGCCCTGCGCAGCGCAGGTGCGCGTGCAGCGCTGATCATCACCAGCGACAAGGTCTATCGCAACGATAATCAAGGCCGCGCCTTCCGCGAGGATGATCCGCTCGGCGGGCATGATCCCTACAGCGCATCCAAGGCTGCCTGCGAAATCGCGGTTGCGTCCTGGCGCGCGAGTTTCGGTGCCGAGATCGGCAGCATCGCCACCGCCCGCGCCGGCAATGTGATCGGCGGTGGTGATTTCGGTGCGGAACGGCTGATCCCCGATTTGGTGCGCGCACGCATTGCGGATGAGAGTTTGGTGATCCGCCGTCCCGACGCCACGCGCCCCTTCCAGCATGTGCTGGATGTGTTGCGCGGCTATCTGCTGCATGCGGAAGCGCTTTGGGGTAATGTTGCGCCACCTGCGCTGAATTTCGGCCCGCGCGATGCGGAGATTTCCGTCCGGCGTGTACTGGAACTTTACGGCAAGGCCGCCGGCGCGCCGATTGCGTGGGACGCCGCGCCCGCGCCACCCATGGAAGAAGCCCAGCGCCTGGCTTTGGACAGTGGCCTTGCCATGCAAAGCCTGAACTGGGCACCGCGCCATGATGCCGCCAGCGCCATTGCCGCCACCGCCCGCTGGTATGAAGCCTGGCGCGGTGGCGCTGATGGCCGCGCGCTGGCCCTTGCTGAAATTGAGGATGCACTTGCACCATGAATGCTGAAGCGCTTTGCCGTCCCATCTCTGGCTGCCGCGCCTGCGGTGGCGCGATCAGCGCCATGTTCTGCGATCTGGGCGCGACACCGCTTGCCAATGATTACCCGCTGCCTGGCGCCGCGCCGCTGCCACGCTATCCGCTGGCTGCCGTGGTCTGCGGCACCTGTCGCATGGTGCAATTGGACCATGTGGTAGAGGCCGAGGCGATCTTCACCGATTATGCCTATTTCTCCTCCTTCTCGGAAAGCTGGCTTGATCATGCCGCGCGTTATGCAAGCGCGATGCGTGAGCGGCTTGCACTCGGCGCGCAAAGCTTCGTGGTCGAAATCGCGAGCAATGACGGCTATTTGCTCCGTAATTTCGTGGCCGCCGGCATCCCATGCCTTGGCGTTGAACCAGCCGCGAATGTGGCGGCCAGTGCGGTTGCCGCCGGCGTGCCGACCGAAGTGCGGTTTTTTGGCCAGGAAGCGGCGCGCGACATCGTGGCAAGGCGCGGCCATGCGGATTTGGTGGCTGCCAATAACGTGCTGGCCCATGTGCCGAATGTGGTGGATTTCGCGGCGGGTCTCGCGCATCTCGCGGGGCCGCGCGGGGTGGTCACGATTGAAGCGCCGCATCTGCTCTCATTCGTGGATGGCGTGCAATTTGATACGATCTATCACGAACATTACGCCTATTGGTCGCTTTACGCCGTTGAACGCCTGCTCGCCGCGCAGGGCTTGCGCGTGTTTGATGTGGAGAAGCTTTCCACCCATGGCGGGAGTTTGCGCTATTTCGCCACGGCTGATGCCGCGCGGGCGGATATGCCCGGGGTGGTGGCGATGCGCGCCGAGGAAGCCGCGCGGGGCATCGCGGGTGATGCCTTCTACCAGGGCTTCAATACGCGAGTTGCGGCGGTGCTGGCCGCCTTCAAGGCTTGGCTTGCGCAATGCCGGGCGGAAGGCATGCGGCTTGGCGCCTATGGTGCTGCGGCGAAGGGCAATACCTTCCTCAATGCAGCTGGCGTGACTGCCGAGGATTTCATCGCGGTCGCGGACCGCAATCCTGCGAAGCAGGAAAGGCTTCTGCCCGGCAGCGCCATCCCCATTGTCTCACCGGAAGCGCTGCTCGCCATGGCGCCGGATGTCATCCTGATTCTGCCCTGGAATCTGGCCGATGAAATCTCTGGCCAGTTGCTCGCGGCGGGCTTTAAGGGGCGCCTTGCGATAGCCCTGCCAGAACCGCGCTGGCTGTAAAAAATCAGGCCGTGTCGCGCCCTTCTTCCACCGCATGGCAGGCCACCATCGCATCCCCTGCCGGCTTTAATTCCGGGCGTTCCGCCTTGCAGCGCGGCCCCGCCAGCGGGCAGCGGGGATGGAAGGCGCAGCCGCTTGGTGGGGTGATCGGGCTTGGCACTTCGCCGCCGACCGGAATGCGCACCCGCCCGGTCATGTCCAGATCCGGGATTGCTTCCATCAGCGCGCGCGTATAGGGGTGGCGCGGGCGGCGGAACAGGCTTTCCGCCGGCGCCAATTCCGCGATGCGGCCCAGATACATCACGCCAATCTGGTCACTCACTTGGCGCACAACAGCAAGATTGTGGCTGATGAACAGGTAAGTAAGCCCCATGCGGGACTGCAATTCCTTCATCAAATTCAGGATTTGCGCCTGCACGGAAACATCGAGCGCCGAGGTTGGTTCATCGCATACCAGAAATTCCGGATTGGATGACAAGGCCCGCGCAATCGAAATGCGCTGGCGCTGCCCGCCCGAAAATTCATGCGGGAACTTATGCCCATCCAACGGGGATAGCCCTACCTGCGTCAGCAATTCCGCAACCCGCGCTTCCTGCGCGGCACGGTCCGGCAAAAGGCCAAAGGCGCGAATGGGTTCGGCAATGATATCCCTGACGCGCCAGCGCGGATTGAGCGAGGCATAGGGGTCCTGGAAGATCATTTGCATCCGCCGGCGCTGATCAGATGCGGCGCGGGCTTCCGCCAGGTCTCGCCCGTCAAACACCACCTGGCCAGCACTTGGCCGGTAAAGCCCAACCGCAAGCCGCGCGACGGTGGATTTGCCGCAGCCTGATTCCCCCACCAAGGACATGGTGGTGCCCTTGGGGACAGATAGGTTCAGCCCATCCACGGCGCGCAATAAGCGCTTACCCTCACCCGCAATCACCCGCTGAAGCCAAGGGCGAGAGACATCAAAATAACGCGCGGCATCGCGCAGTTCCAGCATGGGGGTCTCAGCCATGATTGGCGCCCTCCCCCGCGTAAAGCCAGCAGGCGGCTTCTGTCGCGCCAGCCGGCAGCAAATCTGGCCTGTCTTGGCTGCAGCGCGCGAAGGCCTTGGGGCAGCGCGGGTTATAGGCGCAGCCCTTCGGGATGGCGGAAAGCCGCGGCATGGCGCCATCAATCTGCGCGAGCCGTTCCACACGCCTATCCAAGGGTGGGATGGAGCCCATCAACCCAACCGTATAGGGGTGGCTTGCCTGCTTCACGACATTGCGCACCGGCCCGATTTCAGCGATGCGCCCGGCATACATCACGGCCACGCGATCCGCCGTTTCAGCAATGACGCCCATATCATGCGTCACCAGCATCATCGCCGTGCCCTTTTCGCGCGCGAGCGACTTTAGCAGCGCAATGATCTGCGCCTGGATGGAAACATCCAAGGCCGTGGTCGGTTCATCCGCCACAATCAGGCGTGGCTCCGCGCAAAGTGCGAGGGCAATCACCACGCGCTGACGCATCCCACCCGAAAACTCATGCGGGTAGGAGTCAATCCGCTGCGCGGCCGCCGGAATGCCTACCAAATCAAGCCAGCCAATCGCGCGCTTGCGGGCCTCGGCGGGCGTGATCGGCAAATGGGTTGTCATGGTCTCCGCCAATTGCCGCCCGACGGTATAGAGCGGGTTCAGCGTGGTCAGCGGGTCCTGGAAAATCGCGCCGATATCCTTGCCGCGAATGCGGCGCATATCCTCATAGCGCAGATTGTCTATCCGCTTGCCATCCAGGCGGATTTCGCCGCCAGCGATCCTCCCCGGTGGCTCCAGCAAGCCGATGATCGCCGCCCCGGTCATGGATTTTCCAGCGCCTGATTCACCAACCACGCCCAGCACCTCACCGGCGGAAATGGTGAAGGACACGTCATCAATCGCCACCAACGTGCCGCGGCGCGTCGGGAATTCCACGCGCAAATGGCGCACTTCAAGCAAGGGATTCTGGCCAGTCATCAGCGGAGCTTCGGATTGAGGGCGTCGCGCAGCCAATCGCCCAGAAGATTGACGGAAAGCACCATGGCAATCAGCGTGACACCCGGGAAGATCGTGATCCACCATTCGCCGCTGAACAGGAAGTCATTGCCAATTCGGATCAACGTGCCGAGTGAGGGTTGCGTGGCCGGCACACCGACCCCCAGGAAGGAAAGCGTTGCTTCAGACAATATCGCAAGCCCCAGATTGAGTGTTGCGATCACCAAGACCGGCCCCATCACATTGGGCAATACGTGCGACAGCATGATGCTGGGCGGGGATACCCCAATCACCCGCGCCGCCTGCACATATTCCTTGTTGCGCTCCACCATGGTCGAGCCACGCACGGTGCGGGCGAATTTCGGCCATTCGCTGATGCCGATCGCGAAAATCACCACGAGCAGCGCGATCTGATCATGCACCTCGCGCGGCAGGGCAGCGCGCACCACGCCATCAATCAAAAGCGCCACCAGGATGGAGGGGAAGGTAAGCTGCACATCGCAAATACGCATCAGCAGCGCATCCAGCTTGCCACCCAAATACCCCGCCAGCAGCCCAAGCGTAACCCCAAGCGTGGTCGCGAAAAGCGTCGCCGAAAGCCCGACCAGTAGCGAAACCCGTGCGCCATACATGATGGCGGAAAGCATATCGCGACCCTGATCATCAGTGCCGAGCAGATACTGCGCCTCCCCATCCTCAATCCAGGAAGGCGGCTTGAAGGCATCGAGCAGATTGAGGGAGGCAAGATCAAACGGGTTATGCGGCGCGATCCAAGGGGCGAATAACGCACCCAGGATGCAGATTAGCGCTACCACAGCGGAGATCATGGTGATGGGGGATCGCGTGAAAGACCACCACAAATCACTGTCAAAAAAGCGTCGGAGTGTTGCCGCCATGATCAATGCGCCCCCTGCCCGCGCCCAATGCGAAGCCTGGGGTCCACCGCGTAGTAAAGCAGGTCAACAATCAGATTGATGGTGACGAAAAGTGCTGAGATCAGCAGCAAATAGGCCGCCATCACCGGGATATCCGCCTGATTGACGGATTGAATGAACAGCAAGCCCATGCCCGGCCATTGAAAGACGGTTTCGGTCACAATGGCGAAGGCGATGATGGCGCCCAATTGCAGCCCGACAATGGTGATCACGGGCACCAGCGTATTCTTGAGCGCATGGCCAAAATGCACCGCCCGATTGGGCAGGCCGCGCGCGCGGGCGAATTTGATGTAATCCGTGCGCAGCACTTCCAGCATCTCGGCCCGCACCAGGCGCATAATCAGGGTCAATTGGAACAGGCCAAGCGTGATGGAAGGCAGCACCAGCGCCTTGATACCGGTCCAGGTCAGGAAGCCCGTGGACCACCAGCCAAGCTTCACTGTATCGCCGCGCCCGAAGGAAGGCAGCATCCCAAGCCAGACGGCAAAAACCAGGATCAGCAGAATGCCGATCAGGAACACGGGCAGTGAAACGCCGATCAGGCTGAAGGTCAGGAAAAAGCGCGACAGCCAAGAATTGCGATAAAGCCCTGTATAAACCCCCATCGGCACGCCGATCAGCAACGCGACCGATGCCGCGCAAAAAGCCAGTTCAAGTGTCGCCGGCGCGCGTTCCGCGATCAAATCCGCAACGGGCCGCGACAAGCGATAGGAAAGGCCGAATTCGCCCTGCACCGCGTTCCCGATGAAGGTGCCGAATTGCACCCAGAAGGGCCGATCCAGCCCCAAATCCTGCACCAGCGCCTGACGCTGCGCTTCGGTGAAATCCTGCCCGAGCATGATCGCCACCGGATCGCCCACATAGGCGAACATGGCGAAGGATATCAGCGCAACTGTCAGCATCACAGGCAGGGCCTGCAAGATGCGGGAGATGATGAAGGCGAACAAAGGGAAAGCTCCAGTAAGCATTTTCAAGCCAAGTGGACTCGCTTGGCGGCTCGGAAAATGCGACCAAACAAAAGGTCGCATTTTCAAGCCAAGTGGAATCACTTGGCGACTCGGAAAATGCGACCAAAAAAAATCTCCAAGCGCGGCGGGTGGATGACCCGCCGCGCCAGGGGATCAGTTCATTTTCGCCCAGCGGAAATAGGGCTGGTTATTGGCCATATGCGGGATGGTCAGGTTGGACCGCATGGCCCAGGGGATCATCTGATGGTGCAGCGGAATATGCGGCACATCTTCACGATAAATCCTCAGCGCCTCACGGATCGCCTCATTCCGCGCCTCACCGGATTGGGTCTTCATCCGCTGAATCATTTCATCCATGCGCGGGTTGGAATAGCGCCCGTAATTCCAGATGCCATCGCCCTGTGCGCCATTGCGGGTCGCGACCAGGGATTGGAAGGAATAAAGCGCATCCAAAGTCGGCACGCCCCAGCCCAGCAGATAGATGGAAGTGTCATCGCGCTGGATCTTGGCAAAGAAGGGCGCCAAGGGCATGGCGTTCAACTTGGCGCGAATACCAACCCGCGCCCACATGGCAACGACCGCCTGGCAAATCTGCTCATCATTGATGTAGCGATTATTCGGGCAATCCAGCGTGATTTCAAAGCCATTCGGGAAGCCCGCTTCTGCCAGTAGCGCCCGCGCGCGTGCCGGATCGTAAGGCAAGCGCACATCTTCTTCCTTCACATAGCCATTGACCTGCGAAGGGAAGAAGGTGCCCGTCACCACGGATTGGCCGCGCATGGTGGTGCGGTTGATCGCCTGGATGTCAATCGCGTGATAAAGTGCCTGGCGCACGCGCAAATCCTTCATCGGATTGCGCCCCTTCACATCGGAATAGAGCAATTCATCACGGAACACATCCATCGCCAGGAAGATGGTGCGCACTTCCGGGCCTTCCAGCACGCGGATATTCTGCGCCTGACGCAGCCGGTTCAAATCCTGCAAGGGTGGATCAAGCACAAAATCAACCTCACCCGAAAGTAGGGCGGCGATGCGCGTTGCATCTGATGCGATCGGGCGGAAGATGATTTCCGTGACATTCGCTTCACGGCTGGCTTCTTCCTTCCAGCCCCACCAATCATTGTTGCGGGTCATCACGGTGCGCACATCGGCTTCACGCGCCGTCAGGCGGAAGGCGCCGGTGCCGTTGGTGTTGCGGACCGTGTGCATTTCTTCGCGCTGGCGGGTATTTTGTGGCCGCGCAGCGTTGTTCCTTTCGGACCAGCTCCGTGACATCATGAAGACGGACGCGATCTTATTGGGCAGGATCGGGTCCGGCAGCTTGGTGATGATTCCACCACCAGCGGTTCCACCTGAACTGCGCGTTCCACCGTATCCACAAAAATCCCGTAATTGGAGGTCGGCGCCAAAGCGCGCGTCACGCTGAACACCACATCATCGGCGGTGAAGGCCTCGCCTTCATGGAATTTCACGCCATCACGCAGCCAAAAGCGCCAGCGATTGGGCTCCTGCTGCTCCCAGCGCAGCGCCAGGCCAGGCGCCAGGCCCAATTCCTGGGTGCGGCTGATCAGCATGTCATAGACCTGTTGCAGCACCATGGTGACGGTGCCCACATTCTGGCTATGTGGGTCCAGCGTATTGGGGTCGCCCGAGGCCGCCCAGCGTACCGTTCGCGCATCCGCATTCGCCCCAGCAAGCGCTAGCCCGCAGGCCAGCGCGGTCGCCCATAACAGCTTACGCATCCCAATCTCCCTTTTTTTGTTAAAGCCTGACTAACGCCTATAGGGGCGCCGGCCCCCGCCGGGAAGGGGTTTTGTCGGGGGGAGATTTCCCCGCCAGCGAAACTGCTTTAGCTTCCCCCAGCCCGTCCAAGAGAACCAAGCCCATGCCGCGCTTCGCCGCCAATCTTTCCATGATGTTCAATGAAGTCCCCTTCCTGGACCGCTTCGCGCTCGCGGCGAAGGCCGGCTTCAAGGGGGTGGAGTTCCTATTCCCCTATGAACACCCGGCAGCGGAAATTGCCGCGCGGCTCAAGGATAATGGCTTGCAGCAGGTGCTGTTCAACGCGCCGGCGGGGGATTTCGCCAAGGGGGAACGCGGCATGGCCGCCCTCCCCGGCAAGCAGGCCGCCTTTCGGGACAGCATCAAAATCGCCCTGGAATACGCCGCTGCCCTTGCCTGCCCCCGTCTGCACATCATGGCCGGGCTCAAGCCCGAAGCGGTCGCGCATGACACACTTACCGCGGTTTATGGCGCCAATCTGGCTTATGCGGCGGAAGAATGCGCCAAGGCAGGCGTGAAGCCCATCATTGAACCCATCAATCACCGGGATATTCCAGGCTTTTTCCTGAACACCACGGATCAGGCTGCGGCCATCATCGCGGCCATTGGCCCTGAAAAGCTTGGCCTGCAATTCGATCTGTATCACTGCCAGATCACGGAAGGTGATGTGGTCAAGCGGGTCGAAAAGCACCTGCCGCTGATTGCCCATATGCAGGTGGCCGATACCCCGGGCCGGCATGAACCCGGCACGGGCGAAGTGAATTGGCCCTTCGTCTTCAAGACCATTGACGCGCTTGGTTTTCGCGGCTGGATCGGCTGCGAATACCGCCCCGCCGGGGAAACCCTGGCCGGGCTTTCCTGGTTCGCCCCCTATAAGGACTGACACGCAATGAAAATCACCTTTATCGGCCTTGGCATCATGGGCCGCCCCATGGCCGGCCACCTGAAGAACGCCGGCCACGCCATCACGGTGGTGGAGCGCAAAAGCCTGATCGCCGAAGATCGCGCTGGCTTCGCCGTGGCGCCGGATGGCAAGACCGCCGCCGCCGGGGCGGATGCCGTGATCATCATGGTGCCCGATACCCCTGATGTGGAAGCCGTGCTCTTCGGCGCGGGTGGCGTGGCTGAGGGGCTCAAGCCCGGTACGCTCGTGATTGACATGTCGTCCATCAGCCCGACCGCCACCAAGGATTTCGCGGCCAAAATCGCGGCCAAGGGCGGCGATTACCTGGATGCCCCGGTCTCAGGCGGGGAGGTCGGCGCCAAGCAAGCGAGCCTCACGATCATGGTGGGCGGTTCGGAGGCTGCCTTTGAACGCGCCAAGCCGCTGTTTGAAGCCATGGGCAAGAACATCACCCTAGTCGGTGGCACGGGGGCGGGGCAGACCTGCAAGATCGCCAATCAGATTATCGTCGCACTCACCATTGAAGCGGTGGCGGAAGCGCTCACCTTCGCCTCCAAGGCGGGGGCTGACCCGGCCAAGGTGCGCCAAGCCATTACCGGTGGCCTCGCGACCTCTCGCATTCTGGAACTGCATGGGGAACGCATGATCAAGCGGACCTTTGCACCCGGCTTCCGCATCCGCCTGCACCAGAAGGATTTGAACCTGGCTTTGCAAGCGGGCCGCGAATTGGGCGTGGCCTTGCCCAATACTGCCTCCACCCAGCAGCTTTTCGCCGCCGTGGCCGCGGCAGGTGGGGCGGATTTGGACCATTCCGGCCTGGTCAAGGCGCTGGAGACGCTCGCCGCGCATCCGGTAGCGCCTGACGCCTGAAAAGCGGCCTGATCCAGCTTGGAAAGCCCCGCTCCGGCGGGGCTTTCGCATTTTTTGGCATTTTAGCCAAAATCAGGGTGAGTTTTTATTTTTGTACAATTCCATTTTGTGATAGCGTTTCGCGTAACAATATCCTCTTGGCCCCTGCCAAGCTTAGCCAATTAAGGCAGCAACCTCATGCGGTTCGAAGAAATCGGCGAACAGCTTCGCGCCTATCGCCTGGAATCAGGTTTGAAGGCGGATGAAATCGCCGCCCGGCTCGGCATCTCCCGCGCCGCGCTCTACCGCTATGAAAAGGGCGAGGTTATCAAACTTGATACCGTCCGACGGCTGGCGGAGATGTTGCAAGTCTCCCCCCTCGCGCTGCTGGGCATTGGGGTGGATTACTTCTCCCGCATCACGGCGTTCCTGGAACGGCTGCGCCATATTGAAGAGGAAGCCGATAGCCAATTGCAGTTTGGCGGCGCGCTTTGCTTCGCGCTTGCAAATGATGGCCTTTATCAAGTGTTGCGCAGCCTTTGGGTGGAAGCGGCCAATCTGGCGCCGGACCGGGTCGCGGCGCGGAGCGCTGCTGATCAATGCCTGACCCTGCTCGCGCAACGGCGGCTGATCCTGGAACAGCGCCGCCCCAGCATCATTGCCATGCTGTCGGAAGCGGCCATTCGGCATTTTTTGGAAGATGGCATCTGCGCCGGCCTGCCGCTTTCAGAACGCAGCCGCGCCGAAGCGCGTGCCGCTGCGGTGACTGAGGCGGAAAACCTTGCCAATCAAATCGAACAGGCGCCACTTGGCGTACAGATTGGGCTTTTGCAGGAACCCGAACCCTTGAACCTGGCGACAATCTATCGGGGCCGCGACCGCGCCTTTGTGGTTGGCAACCCCTTCCCGGTGGATGCGCATCCGGCCTGGGCGCAGGGGATTGTCAGCGTCACCTCAGCCGAAGATGCGCTCGCCATTCATCAACGTGTCGCGGAAACCTGCTGGCGCCAGGC
Source organism: Roseomonas sp. (assembly GCA_044345845.1). GTDB lineage: Bacteria > Pseudomonadota > Alphaproteobacteria > Acetobacterales > Acetobacteraceae > Neoroseomonas. Next base: position 163,767 of record JBIJAH010000003.1, on the reverse strand, counting down.
GCGCAAGGGCATGGCAGCGGCGCAAAGGCTGCGCATTTTGATTGCGGAAGCCAACCCGGACTAAGGGGGGCTTGCCCTTCCCAGCCCCAGCGTCTCCATAATGCGTTGCCGGAACCTCTGCCGGCGCCACATGAGGAAACGCCATGGCCCGCGAGAATTGGGACGCCGAAATGCTGCGCTTCACCGAAATGATGGAGGCGCGCGCCGCGGCGCAGCCCCCGGTGAAGCTGGAATTGCCGCTGGATAATTCACGGGAATTGAATGATGGGCTTAGCCTGCCGCTCGCCAAGGGTGGCGCGGTGATGGCGGAAAGTGAGGATCGCTGGCTGGCGCTGCGTGGGCGGCGGATTCTCTGCCGTTTTCATCGGCCGACAGCGGGCACGGGGCATCCGGTGCTGGTTTATCTGCATGGCGGGGGTTGGGTTTGGGGCAGCGTGGATACGCATGATAGGCTGATGCGCGAATATGCCGCCGCATCTGGCTGCGCTGTAATTGGCGTGGATTATGCGCTGAGCCCTGAGGCGATTTTCCCGCAAGCCTTGGAAGAATGCGCGGCTGTCACGCGCTGGGTCGCTAATCGAGGCGCGGAATGGGGCTTGGATACCAGCCGCATCATCCTTGGGGGCGATTCCGCCGGCGGCAATCTGGCAGCCGGCACGGCGCTATTGTTGCGGGAGACCGATCCCGCGCTGAAGCTGCGCGGCCTGCTGATCAATTACGGTGTCATGGACAGCGCCATGAACACCCCAAGCTATGATGCTTTCGCCACCGGGCATTTCCTGACGCGGGAGAAGATGGATTTCTACTGGCGCTGCTATGCGCCGAAGGAAGCGGATCGCGTGACCCCCTTCGCCGCCCCCATGCGCGCCGATCTGCGCGGCCTGCCGCCCGTGCTGGTGCATATCGCGGAGCTTGACGTACTGGCCGATGACAACAGGCTTTTTGCCAATAAGCTCCGCGCCGCTGGCGTGGCGGTGACAGAAGAAACCTTCCCCGGCACCATCCACGGCTTCCTGCGCGCCCTTGGCCATGTGGCGGCAGCGGATCGGGCAGCGCGGCAGGGCGGTGAATGGCTCAAGGCGCGTTTCGCTTGAAGCCGACAAAAACGGGAGAGAAACCATGATTGATGACGCAACCAAGCAGCGCATTCAAAGCCAATTAGGTGATCCGACACGCGCTTCCCATTACCTGAAGCCCGACCAAATGACCTGGCAGGCAACGGAATTTCCCGGGATTGAAATGAAGCTGCTCTGTCGGGATGAGGCACGCGGCATGTCCACCATCCTGTTCCGCATGGCGCCCGGTGCGGAAGTGCCGCTGCATGAACATACGGATATCGAACAGACTTATGTGATGGAAGGCTATCTGGAAGATGATGAAGGCCGCTGCGGCCCGGGCGAATTCGTCTGGCGCCCGGCGGGCAATACGCATGTGGCGCGCGCCCCGGAAGGCGCGCTGTTTCTCTCAATTTTCCTGAAGCCCAATCGCTTCGTGGAAAAGCAGCCGGGGTTTGCGCGGTAACGGCTACATGCAAGTCAAGGACACAGCCTTTGAAAGGCCCGTGTCTTTGAACTCTCGCAAGCTCCCATTTTTGGAACGTCAAAAACCTGTTGACATTAGGGCCACGCTAGTTAAAAAATTGTCATATTCCAAAAGGCTGTGTATACACTTCAGTTTTGGAGGAATAGTAAATGAGTAATTTTACTGGAATTTCTCTCGGCTTAGCTGCAGTCGCAGCATGGCTTACCCATGTAATAGTGTGTCTATCGATGGGTAAATGGGGTTTTCTAATCGCTGGAGCAATTTTTTTCCCGATAGGTATGGTGCACGGCGTAGGCATTTGGCTAGGCATGTGGTGAAGGACTTATGGTCTTTGTAGAATTAAGATCTGGGTAGCATCATGCTGATCACAAGGCGTCGGTTTTGTTTAGCGGCTGGCTCGGTAACTTCCGCGCCGGCAATAGCGCAAAGTTTTTCACCAGATGCGGCGACGACTGACAGCCTCTTTCAAAACGCCCTTGGTCAGTACGCCGCAAGTCGTGTTTGTGGAGATCAGCGGACTGTTGCGCAAATCAGAAATTCCGTCATAAGAATAATGAATTGGAACGATTTTAAAAGATATAACTTGAGGAGTATTCAAATGTTCAGAAATAATCCCGAAAATTTCCTTTTGGAGGGTGAGCGTCGTTACCGCGAACAACGCTGGATTTCTTGTGAACAGGTCACGCGCACTGTGCAACAGATCGACGAAATAACCCGAAGATTTCCATAGAGAAAGTTATACCTTCAGATTCGGACTTCTTAAACCTGAAGTCAGGAAGAGCCTGAATAACCCTCAATTATCCTCTCTAAGCGCCTTAAGAATTCACGATGTAACTCTTGGCTTATGGTCCCCCCTTTAGAGACGACTTCCGCCATGAGACTATTCATAAAGGTCACATCTGAGGTGATCGCAAGCACTGCAAGTGAAATTATCTGTCTCTCATTTTTAGTGAATTTGCAGTTTTTCTCTGCTATTGAAAAATCGATTAATCGATTTCTATCGCTCTCGGTAGGGATTGTTTTCTTATCAAGCAAGAGAGCGTGACACAGGGACGCTGCGCGCAAAACAACTAGCTCCATATCCTCGTCAGAGCCCCGCTTTTTTCCAAATCCGAACATCACGTACCACCTTTGGCTTGACCCAAACTGAGATTCATTTGTCTTTCATGAAAAAATTTCATTCATTATGCAAGATGCTTTTTACAGCGATGTCACACAACTAATCAGTTCCTTCAGTCAAAGACCAATCCTTTACGGGCTCTCCCCCAAAGCCCGCTTCGCCACTTCCATCAAAAACTTCGACGCGGTCGGCAAAATCGCGTCGTTGAAATCATAGCGCGCATTATGCAGATCGCGCCCTTCCTCGGCGGGGCCATTGCCGATCCAAACGAAAGCGCCAGGCACTTCCTTGAGGAACCAGGCGAAATCCTCACCGGTCATGGCCGGGCGCATATCGCGGTGGGTTTCGGTGACGCTCGCCGCCGCCGCCGCAGCCAAATCACGCTCCGCCGGAGAATTCGCCGTCACGCCAAGGCCAGGGCTGATGATCAGCGTGCCCTTCACGCCGCAGGTTGCCGCCACGCCATCCGTGATGCGTTGCAAGCCTTCCCTGATGGCGTCACCCGCTTCGTCATATAGCCAGCGCATGGTGCCCTTGATGGTCACGCGGCTCGGGATTTGATTCTGCGCCTCGCCGCCCTCAATCACGGTCAGGCTGACCACGCCGCCCATCAGCGGGTCCACGCTGCGCGCCACGATGGATTGCGCCGCGACAATCGCATGGCCCGCGGCCAGCATCGGATCGCGCGTGAGATGCGGCAGGGCGGCATGGCCGGCATGGCCATCGAAAATCAATTCAATCCGCGCACCGGCGGCCATCACCGCGCGGTCATGAATGGCAATGGTACCGGCGGCCAGCCCCGGCCAATTATGCCAGCCGAAAATCCGGTCCATCGGGAAGCGCGTGAAAAGCCCATCGGCAATCATGGCCCGCGCACCACCGCCGCCTTCTTCCGCCGGCTGGAACACCAGATGCACCGCACCGGTCCAGCCCTTATCGTCCAGCAGCATGCGCGCCGCGCCCAGCAGCGCGGTTGTATGCCCATCATGCCCGCAGGCATGCATCACGCCCGGCACGGTGGACCGCCAGGGCAGGTCATCCGCCTGTTCTTCGATGGGCAGCGCATCCATATCGCCGCGCAGCCCGACGGAGCGATTGCCCCCGCCGCGGCGAATGGTTGCCACCACGCCATGGCCGCCGATATTTTCGGCGATGTCGGTAATGCCCATCTCGCGCAGCTTCTGCACAACAAAGGCCGCCGTCGGGCCTTCTTCCAGCGTCAGGCCAGGATGGGCGTGCAGGTGTCGCCGCCAGGAAGTTAGGGTAGCGTGAAATTCATCGGTCATGATTCGTCCTTCCTACCCTTCCCCCGCCAAGGCCGCCACCAACCAAGGGTGGTTGCGCTGGCTTCTTCTATGCACGTGCATCTTCCTGGCAAATCCACTGCTGGCGCAAGAACCCCCAGGCGTCGCCTATCGGGTTGAGGTTTCACCACAGGATGACGCAGCCCTGATTTCTGCCATCCAGGCGGTTTCCCAATTGATAAGCTTGCAGGAAACCGCGCCGACCGATGCCTACGGGCTGCTTGCCCGCGCCCGGGCGGATCTGCCACGCCTTGCAAAAGCGCTGCGGGCGGAGGGCTTCTGGGGCGGCGCAGCGCGCATTGAACTTGCCGGGCAGGATGTAGCCGCCACCGAAGCCAGACCGCCCACCACCGATCCGGACAAGCCTGTGCCGGTTGCGATTATCCTGACCCCCGGCCCGCGCTATCGGCTTGGCCAAATCCTGATCCGGGCGGAACCCGCAGGGCAGGATACGCTGCTGGAGGAAGCCGCCGCCGAGCTTCGGATTGCGGAAGGCGACCCCGCACGCCCCGCCGATATCCTGGCCGCCGAAGGGGCGTTGCTGCTGGCACTCCGCCGCGCGGGCTATCCTTTGGCGAGCATCGTCACGCGGGAAGCGGTCGTTGATCATGACACCAAGACAATGGATGTCACCTGGCGCATCGCCCCCGGTCCCGTTGCCGATTTCGCCCGCCCCAGCGTTGCCGGCGCCACGCGCACCAACACAGCATTGCTGGAACGGCTTGCAGCGCGGCGGCTGGAAGGCCAGCCCTATACGCCGGAACGCCTGGAACGCGCCCGTCGGGCCATGATGGGGCTTGGCGTTTTCAACTTTGTGCGCGCACAGGAAGCGCCCGCGCTTGATCAGGCTGGTCGCCTGCCCGTGCATTTCCAGGTGCAGGAACGCCCGCGCCATGCAGTGGGTGGGCGCTTTGGCTTCGAGACGAATTACGGCCTGACCGCCAGCGCCTATTGGGAAGACCGCAATATCCTGGGCGGCGCCGAGAGGCTCCGTCTGGAAGGCGAGGTTGCGCGCATTGGCGAAACCGGGATTGAGGACGCCACGTATCGCGCCTTCTCCACGCTGCGCACGCCTGAATTTCTGGGGCGCGATCTGCAAAGCGTGACGCAAATCGGCGCGGTACGTGAAAGGTTGCGCGCCTATGACCGTGATGCTGCCTTGGCATCCTTCACCTTGGAACATCGCCTTTCGGAAACCATGGCTGTTTCGGCTGGGCCGAATTATGAGGAAGGGCAGATTGGGCGGGATGGCGATATGAACGCCTTTCGGCTCTTTGGCCTGATGGGCGGCTTTCGCTACGACAATACCACCAACCCGCTTGATCCCCGCCAGGGCCAGCGCTTCAGCGTCAGCGCTACTCCTTATTACTCGGCATTGGATTCAAATAGCTTCACGCGCATGCTGGCAATTGGCACCAGCTATTTCGATATCACCGGTAATGGCGGCAGCGTTTTGGCGCTGCGTGCCGCGCTTGGTAGCGCGCCGGGCGCGGCACGGGATGAAATCACTTTGGATAAGCGCTTTTACGCCGGCGGTGGCGGTTCCGTGCGCGGCTATACCTATCAATCCATCGGGCCGCGGGATGCGGCCAACCGCCCCTTGGGTGGTGCAAGCCTGGTGGAAGCGAGCGCGGAATGGCGCCAAAGGCTCACACGAAGCTGGGGTATGGCAGCCTTTTTGGATGCGGGCTCTGTCGGGGAAGAAGCCAAACCAGATTTCAGCGGGCTCCGCGCTGGCGTCGGGCTTGGACTACGTTTTTTGACCGCGATCGGGCCGCTGCGTTTTGATGTAGGTGTGCCGCTTGATCGGCAAAAGGATGATCCATCCTTCGCAATCTATATCGGCTTTGGGCAGGCTTTTTGAGATGCGATTTTTGCGCCGCCTGCTGATCATTTTAGTGGCGATACCGTTCTGCCTTGGCGTGCTGTTGGGCGGCATGCTGGCCTGGGTGCAATGGGGCAGCGGGGCGGCGGCGCTGGCCGGGCTCGCGGGGCGCTTGGTGCCGGGGCTGGTGATTGAAGGGCTCACGGTGGCACTCCCGCGTGAGGTCAGCGCCGCGCGCCTCACGCTCGCGGACGAGGGCAGCGCGTGGCTGGATATCAGCGCCCCCCGCATCACCTTTGACCTGAAGGCGCTGCTGCGGCGCGAAGCACATGTGCATGAGGTGACGGCGCGGCGCATCACGATGATCCGACTGCCTTCGGATAAGGACGAAGCGCAGGACGATAAGCTATTGCCATCCCTGCCGCGCCTGCCTTTCGCGGTTCGGCTTGACCGCTTGGCCATTGACGAAATTGATGTTGCTGAAAGCGTTGTGGGCCAATCCTTCCGGCTTTCGGCATATGGCAAGGCAACGCTGGTGGATGCGCGCTTATCGGGGGAAGTATCGCTCACGCGACTTGATGCGCCGGGCACGGCGCGGCTTCAGCTTGATCTGGCCCCCGCTGCGGATCGGCTGTTTGCAAAGCTTGATCTAGCCGAACCACCGGGGGGCGTGCTGGCCAGCGCGCTTGGCGCAGCTTCTGAACCGGCACGAGTGATGCTCTGCCTGGAAGGTCCTGCCAGCGGTGCGGCACTTGCAGCCGAAGCGCAGCTTGGCAGCATGGCCGAGGCAGCGCTTGCCGGCACCATCAGTGCTGACGCGCGCGGTGCGGGCTTCGCGCGGCTTGCGGGCCATGTCGCGGCGACGTCCTTACTGCCCGTGCCACTCACGGAGGCGCTCCGCCGGTTGGATTTTACGCTGGATGCAACGCGCAACCGCGCTGGCTTGATCAGCTTTCGTGACGTCACGGCACGCGCACCGCTTGGCGCGGTAACACTTTCCGGTAGGCTTGATCCGAAGCGCGAGGAAGTTACCGTGCAAGGCAGTATCGCGCTTGGCGCGAGCCAAATGCTCGCGGCCTATCTGCCGGATGAAGTGGCGTGGGAAAGTGCCACCGCGCGCTTGCAGGTGGATGGTAGGCTGGCGGCGCCTCGGGTCACGCTGGATGGGGCGCTGGCGGGATTTTCCAGCACTATCCCAGTGCTTGGCGCAGCCCTTGGAACGAGCCCACGGCTTCAGGCGCGCGCCACAGCACCGACGCGGATTGAAAGCCTGACGCTAACTGGCGATGGCACGGAACTCACTGCTTCGGGCGATGTCGGCGAAACGCTTGATCTCCGCTTCGGGTTGCGGCTTGCGGATCTGGCGCGGCTGGTGCCGGAACTTGCTGGCGCGCTCACCGCAGAAGGTCATGTGCGGGGTGCGCGGGATGATCCTTCAATCACCCTGCAAGCGCGGGGGGAGAGCATTACGCGCGGCGCGGAAGTGCTGACCGCGCCCAGCCTGGATATGCGCCTGGAAACGCCCTTGTCACGCCCGCGCGCCGAAGCTCAATTACGTGCCATCTATGGCGGGTTGCCCGTGATGTTGGATTTGCTGGGTGTGCCGGAAGGGCGTGCGCTGCGCTTGCAAAAATTTGATGCATCCTTCGGCCCAGCACGGCTTTCCGGCAGCGGGTTGCTTGATGTGCAAAGGCCGCTTTTTGCGGGCGCGCTGTCGCTCGCCATTCCTGATCTGGCGCCCTTTGCCAAACTGCTCGGCCATGACGTGACGGGCAGTTTATCGCTGGAAGCGGAAGGGCGCGATGCGGATGGCGCGCAGCAGGTCAGCGTGAAACTGAGCGCGCCGGAAGTGACGTTGGATGGGCGCGCGGTGGCGTTGCAGATGGAACTTGCCGGTGGGCTGGATGACGCGCGGGCGCAATTCTCCGCGCGGCATGGCGAAGCGCGGCTTGCGGGCGAAGCGGCCCTCACCAGCCATGGTGAAGCGCGCCTGCTTACCCTGCAAAGGCTGGAACTTTCCCATGGTGCGGAACAGGTGAAGCTCACCGCACCAGCGCGCCTTGAAATCGCGCCTGATGGGCGCATCAGCCTGGCCGAGACCATCATCACCAGCAACCGCGGCGGCAGGCTAAGGCTGGAAGGCTTCTGGAGTGCGGCAGAGATTGCGCTGAATGCGACGCTGGCTGCCCTCCCCATCGGGCCCTTCGCCGCGCTTGCCGCACCAGAAGCGAAATTGGCAGGCACGCTTTCAGGGACAGCGCGGATAAATGGTAGCGCTGACGAACCGCGCTTTGATATTCGGCTGGAAAGCCCTGCGATTACCAGCGCCATGCCGGCAGCGCGCGGCGTGCCGCCCTTGCGCCTTACGGTCGCAGCAACCGGTACCGGAGAAGGTGCGGAACTGCGCGCCTCGGTCAATGGCGGCAATGCAGTCCGGCTGGCCGCGACGGCACGGGTGGCGGGCCTTGGTGCCGAGGCCCCGCTTTCCGGCAGCATCACCGGGCGGCTTGATCTCGGCGCGGTGGCGCAACCCCTGCTTGCGGCTGGGGCGCAGCGCGTCAGCGGCATTGCCAATCTTACTCTGCGCCTTGAAGGCAGCTTGGCCGCACCGCGCCTGGGCGGGCAGGCCAGTATCGCCAATGGCAGCTTTCGTGATTTGCAGCATGGCGTGACGTTAAATGAGATTGCCGCGACCATCGCAGCGGAAGGCCAGCGCCTGAATCTGGTACGCTTTGCCGCGCGCACGGCGGGCGGCGGCAGCCTTGGCGGGTCCGGCTTCCTAGACCTTGGCAAGCCACGCCTGCCCTTTGATCTTCGCCTTCGGGCTGATGCGGCGCGGCCCATCAATTCGGATCTGGGCAGCGCGACAATTGAGGGGGATTTGAACCTGGCGGGCGATGCCTTGGGTGAAAGCCGGCTTTCCGGAAAATTGCAGTTCCAGCGCGCCGAATTGCGTATTCCAGACCGGCTACCGCCTTCAATCAGACGCCTGCCCGGCGTGCGTGAACGCGGCCAACGCCCGCCCGGTGTCCAACCCTTGGCGCCACCGGCGCGTGACACTGGGCCGGAGGCAAGCCTTCCCCCAATTGCGCTTGATCTGACCATTGACGCCCCGCGCGCGATTTTCCTGCGTGGGCGTGGGCTGGAGGCGGAATTGGGTGGTGAGGTCCGCGTGGGCGGCACGCTGGCCGCGCCGCATTTGGATGGTGGCTTCATGCTCCGCCGAGGGACGCTGACTGTCCTGGATCGGCGGCTTGATCTGAACCGCGCCAATATCACCTTCGATGCCGGTGGGATCATGCCCAATCTTGATGTCCTCGCGACCTCTCGCGCTGAGGAGGTGGAGGTGAATGTCGCTGTGGAAGGCCCGGCGCGTGATCCGAAAATCACCTTCACCTCCAACCCTGAATTGCCGGCGGATGAGGTACTGGCGCGGCTGCTGTTTGGCAGGCGCGGTGGGGATCTATCGCCCTTCCAGATGCTACGATTGGCCGAAGCCTTGGCCGGCACAACAGGTCGGCCCCTGCCCGGGCCAGGCGGGGTGATGGAACGCATTCGCCGCACCTTGGCCCTTGATCGGCTCTCCATCGGGCAGGAGAAAGAAGGTGAGCAACGCGCGGGCGAAGAACCGGGCGCCACGCTGGAATCCGGGCGCTATGTCGCCGATGGTGTTTTCGTGGGGGTCAAGCAAAGCGCTGATGGCGGACCACCACGCGTTGGCGTGCAGATTGACCTGATGCCAAGGCTCAGGCTGGAAGCGGAAAGCGGCGGCAATAGTCTTGCGGGGGACCGGGTGGGGATTGCCTTTGAATATGAATATTGATGGCGGGGCCCCTGGCACTCAGCGCCCGGGAGTGCCAGATTACAGCGTGATGACAGCTCAGGGCGAAAACACGGTGATGGCGGCATGATCCGCTACGAATTGCGCTGCGATCAGGCGCATGAGTTTGACGGCTGGTTCAAGGATAGCGCGGCTTTCGATAAGCTGGTGGGCGCTGGTCTTGTAGAATGCCCGCATTGCGGCCCAACCAAGGTTGCCAAGCGCCTGATGGCGCCAGCCATCCCGAAAAAGGGCCGCCCGGCGCGCAATACCAAGACGGAAGCGCTGCCCGAGGCCGAGGCGCCAGCCGCACCGCCACCCGCGCCGCCTTCACCCCCTGCCCTGCCCGCAGCCGCGCTTGCTGCCATGCCGGCGGAACTGCGGTCCATGCTGCGGCACATGCGCACGGAAATCGAAAAAAATTGCGACTATGTCGGCGCCGATTTCGCTGAGGAAGCCCGCAAGATCCATCATGGCGAAGCCGAAGCCCGCGGCATTTTCGGCGAAGCCAGTGAGGATGAGGCGGAGGCGCTGCGCGAAGAGGGGATCGAAGTTGCGCGCATCCCCTGGGTGCCGCCTTCCGATGCCTGATCAAGCCCTGCGCTGCGCGGTCTTTGACCTTGATGGCACGCTGGTGGATAGCGCGCCGGATATTCATGCCGCGCTTGATCGGCTGATGGCAGCGAAACGCCTTCCCGGCTTTGCCCGTGTTGAGGTTGTGGGCATGATTGGCGATGGTGTGCGCGTGCTGCTGGAACGCGCCTATGCCGCACGCGGCCTTCTGCTGGATGAGGCCGGGTTTGAGCATTTCATGGCGGATTACGGCGCCAATGCAGCGGTGCTGACGCGCGCTTTTGATGGCATTCCGGAATTGCTGGGTGTTTTGTGCAATGCGGGCTGGCAGCTTGCGGTCTGCACCAATAAGCCGGAAGCCGCAGCGCGGAGCTTGCTCACTGGGCTTGGGCTTGATGGGCATTTCAGCGCGCTTGGTGGCGGTGACAGCTTCCCCATGCGCAAGCCCGATCCTGGCCACTTGCGCGCAACGCTCGCCGCAGCTGGCGCTGCGCCTGAACAGGCCGTGATGATTGGCGATCACGCCAATGACATTCTTGCGGCACAGGGTGCCGGGGTGCGGGCGATTTTCGCTGGCTGGGGCTATGGCCCGCTCAGCATGGCGGGTGATGCGCCCATTGCCGCTGATGTGGTGGCGCTGCGCGCCTTGCTCGGCTGAAGCCGCTATCTGAGCTTCTGTAATTCCAACCGCATGGTGCCGAAGATGGTGCTTGCGAATTCGACGCGGATCGGGATGGGCGGCAGGCGTGGATCCACCTTGGCGAGCCACGCCATGGCTTGGCGAGGCTGTTTGGCGCGGGCAGGATCATCGCCAATACGCACCCCGGCGACCAGCCGGCTTTCCAACCCGCATTGGAGCGATTCGATCTCCTGCCCCGCATGGGTGATGCGGGCCGAGCCGATGGTGCGGGACGTCCAATCCAGCCGTCGCCTGCCATCAAAAATCGGCCCGGTCACATCGCAGCGTCCGGTTTGGGTGACCGTGCGTGACATCAGGGCAAAGGCTGAGAGCCCATCAATCGCGCCCCGTCGCGCGGGCAGGGGCACGGGTTCATTCGTGATGCCCTCGGGCGGTTCCATTTCCAGCGGTTGGGGTGTGCCATCGCGGTAGAGCAAAACCGTGCGCCTGGCATCACCGCGCCAATTCCCCTCGGCCTGGAAACGCTGCGGCGCAACACCATCCGCGCGCCAGGTGCCCTCAACCTCAGATCGGATTTCATGCGAGGCAAAAAGCCGGCCAATACCAACCGCGCGGCTGACCGAGCGCATCCAATAGCCTTCAGGCCGTGCTTCAAATTGGGCGGTGATTTCAACGACAGCGATGCCGGTTTGGGTCACCTGATAAACGGCTTCAACAGCCGAGGCTGGGGCCAGCCAAGCGGGTGCCAGGATCAGCAGCAGGGCAGGAAGGAGCTTCGGCGAGAGCCTCATGATGCCAGTAACTACAGCAACTCGCTGCCGAAAGAAAAGCTTTCTAGCCGCAGCCGACATAGCTTGGCCAAAACAGCGCAATAGCCGCTATCCGCCAACCAGGCGTGGATTTTGCCAAAGCTGGCCGCCATCCCTAATCGTCATGTCTTCAAGAGGAACACCATCAGGACGGGCGCGAAAAAGACAGGGCTCCTCCCGCAGAAGATTCCAGCCCTGTTTCAGGAGCAGTGTGAGGATTTCGCCTTCAATAAGCCGGCTATGGGTACCAACAAAGATATGGCGCACCTTTTTGTTGAGGTCATCCAACGCGCTGGCAATGAGCGCAGTTTCGCTGCCTTGCACATCCATGTGCAGCAAATCCACTTTTCGATGTTTCTGAATGATGCGCGATAGTAAAATGGAATTCTGCCGGGTGGAGATTTTCTGCTGAGCGCGGTTATGCTGCACATCATTCTTTTGAAAACCTACTGCCTGGCGTCCCGCATCACCCAGCCCGCCATCAGGCCAAAGGGCTCCTTGTTCATCATTCCACGCGATTGCCTGATGAAGGTGCCAGACAAGGTCTGCTGCGGCACCGTCATTGGGGGCCGACATTGGAACAAGATCATTAAGCGCCAAATGACGCCTTAACGCATCAAACCTGGCACCATCCGCTTCAATCGCAGAAATCTCGATCCGCGGCTTACCCAAACGCCGTCCACAGATGGCCGCCCTGGCAACCCACGGCCCCCATCCGGCGCCGAGTTCAACCACATCATAAGACGGGCCGGAATGCATGAGGCTTTGAGCAAGGGCCGCGTATTCAATGCCTTCCGATAAAATCGTGTCAGTCGGAAACGGTATCCTTGTGAGGATTTCACCGCGTCGCGCTTGCTGTAACGGCTCATAATCAGGATCTATGCGCATGCCCAAATAATCAATGATCAAATTCGGATCTGCTTGTTCCACCTTGGCGGCGAGTGAGGCCAGGTACTTCACGTCCTGCGGGAAATAGGCGCTGAATCCAAGAAGAAAATTCGGCAATAGATTTTTGATATCCGTCATTTTCTTGACCTTTCGGCGGCAGTTTCAATTGGATAGGCGATTCATGCAATGCATAACTGTAGAGCTTACCGAAGAGCATGGGGAAAGTAGTTGCGCAGAAGCCCCGCAGCCCGAAGCGTGCTGCTCACGCTATCCTGATAGTAGCGTCCATTCGGCCGCCAATTCCAGTATTGGGTTTGTTCCGTGAAGCCGTTTGGGGCGTTAGCTATGGGCATGCCGGGGAACAGGGGGGCGGCTGGTAAACACCGGCGGCAAGCGCGCGTAGAAATCGCGCTCCGCACGATTGTAACGTTCCAGCCGCGCCAGGGCCGCAGTGTAATCTTGCTGTGATCGCGCCGGCGCCACCCCCGCCATCAGCGGCCTTTCATTGAAGCGCGGCAACGCCCCGCCAAGCTTCAGACCAAATAACGCCAGCAACCTTTGGGCAAAAAGGTCCAAGGCCTCCATCCGGGCAAGGAAGTAAGGGTAGCGGCAGAGCGCCGCCCTGATGCCGTTCTGATCCGTGGCGTTGAACAGCGTGTGCAATTGCGCATCCCGGCAATGCGCCGCGAATTCCGGCACCGAATCCATCGCCTGATTAAGCGTGAGCCTACTGAGCGCAGCATGTTCTGGGTGATCTGGCGTGCCGCGAATGTAATCATAGAGCGAGACGACACGTTCCACGGGTTCGCGCAAAACGGCCGCAATACCCACGGGGCGCGGCGCCTGTTCCACCAACGGATGGGCCACGCCATAATGCCCAGCAATCAGGATCGCGCCCTGAAGGAGCTGATGCCCCTGGCGCAGCATGGCCGCAAGCTCAGCCTCCCCGCCATATTCGGCCAGAAGATCGGCATGGAAGATAGCGCGATCACCGAACGTGTATTTCAACATGCGGTTGATGGTCGTGCCACCGGTACGGGGAAGATGAATAAAGCATAAAATCGGGCGATCCGGCTTTTGGTTCTCGATTAATTTTTTTAAGGGCGCATTCATGTCTTGGGTCTTTCAGAAGACCCAAATAAATATCGCAGCGATCATAATATTTTCTTGCCGCGCACACTTAAGCACCACCCCAAGCTTGACGGGATAGTCCCAGCCCCCCTAAAGCACCCGTCGGTCGGGCGCGTAGCTCAGCGGTAGAGCATTCGCTTCACACGCGAAGGGTCACAGGTTCAATCCCTGTCGCGCCCACCATCCCCTTCAATATGATTTCGGCAGGCCGAGAACCTTTTCCGCAATGTGGCTCAGGATCAATTCCCGGCTGACCGGGGCAATGCGCGGGATCATGCTTTCACGGAAATAGCGTTCCACCTGATATTCCTGGGCATAGCCCATGCCGCCATGCGTCAGCACGGCGGCTTCCGCTGCGGCGAAGCCGGCCTCGGCGGCCAGATACTTGGCCGCATTGGATTCCGCGCCACATTCGCGGCCAGCGTCGTAAAGGGCTGCCGCCTTCATGGTCAGCAAGCCTGCGGCTTCCAACTGCGCCCAGATCCGCGCCAGGGGGTGCTGGATGCCCTGATTCTGGCCGATGGGCCGGCCAAAAACCTCTCGCGTGCGGGCGTAATTCGCGGCCCGGCTGAGCGCTGCCTGGCCGATCCCCACCGCTTCCCCCGCGATCAGGATGCGTTCGGGATTGAGGCCGTGCAGGATCAGGCGAAAGCCTTCCCCTTCCGCGCCGATGCGGTCTTCTTCCGGGACTTCCAGGCCATCAAAAAATAGCATGTTCGAATCAACGCCATGCCGGCCCATTTTATGGATCAGACGCACCTCCACCTTGGCGCGATCCAACTTGGTGTAGAAAAGCGTGAGGCCATCGGTCTTGCGCTTGACCTGTTCAAGCGGCGTGGTGCGCGCCAGCAGCAGGATGCGATCAGCCACTTGGGCCGTAGAAATCCAGATTTTTTGGCCATTGATGACGTAGCGGTCACCGTGCTTTTCGGCGCGTGTCTTCAATTCTGTTGTGTTCAGCCCAGTATTTGGCTCGGTCACGCCAAAGCAGGCCTTCTCCTGACCCGCAATCAAAGGCGGCAGGAAACGCTGCTTCTGCGCGGGCGTGCCGAAGACCACCACCGGGTTCAGCCCAAAGATATTCATGTGGATGGCGGAGGCGCCCGACATGCAGGCGCCACTTTCCGCCACCGCCTGCATCATCACGGTCGCTTCCGAAATCCCAAGCCCGGCGCCGCCGAATTCCTCGGGCATGGCAATGCCAAGCCAGCCGGCGGCCGCGAAGGCGCGATAGAATTCCTCCGGGTAGCGCGCTTCCTGGTCAATCTTCAGCCAATAATCATCGCCAAAATCGGCGCAGAGCTTCAGGATTTGCGCGCGGAGTTCGGTTTGCGCTTCGGTCAGCGAGTAGTGCACGGAACCATCCTTGGGTTGGTCTGGCTTTGAAATTGCGTTTTTGCCACGGCCAGGTCAATCGCGCGGAATTGCCTTCGCTGCGGCTCTCGGGCAGAAGTCGCGTCGGGAGCATACCATGACCGAAGACACCCCTGCCCTGCCCGATCGGCTATCCAATGACCCAAGCAGCCCCTTTTACAATGAGGCGCTGCTGAATCGCGGCGTTGGCATTCGCTTCAAGGGTCAGGAAAAGAACAATGTCGAGGAATATTGCGTCTCGGAACGCTGGGTCCGGGTCAGTCTCGGCAAGGCCTTGGATCGCCGCGGCAAGCCGCTGACCATGAAGCTAACCGGGACGGTGGAGCCTTATTTGCGGTGACGGGCCTAAGGCGCTCACCCCAATTCCGCCACTGCTGACCGCCGACGATCAAGCGTTCTATTCTTTGTACAGAAAAGGTATCGCAGAGCCAGTTTAACAGTATCACCACATCAAGTACGGTCCTTCAGTGTTTTTTGAGGACCGAAGCGCATGCCCAACCCCTTGAAGCGTTTGACCTCGGCGGTGATCGCCTCAGCGATTGTCGCCATCATGGCGCCGCTGCCGCTTTCTTCCGCCGCTGCCCAAACCGTGCCGACACGGCTTGGCGATCTCACGCTTGAGAACGGGTTTCCCAGCCGCCAAACCGCGGAACGGCTCCATGACGAAATGGATTTCCAGCGGGCAACCCAGGCGTATCTCTGGGCGCTGCCGGCGGTAGGCTTCAAGGCGCTTTATGATGCGCAAACCAAGACGCTGGGCGCCAGCAATGGCGATATCATGTTCTACCGCGACTTGGCCGATAAGGCCGGCATGCTGACGCCCAATATCACCACGCTTTATGCCTTCAGCTTCTGGGATCTGGCCCGGCAAGGGCCGATGGTTGTGGAAGTTCCGCAAGGTTTGACAGCGGGCGGCGTCATGGACATCTGGCAGCAGCCGATCACCGATATGGGCCAGACAGGGCCGGATAAGGGCGCCGGTGGCAAATACCTGATCCTGCCGCCTGGCAGCCCTGATATTGCAGCGCCGGGTTACACCGTGTTTCGCGCGCCCAGCAACCAAGTGTGGTTTGGCACGCGCGGGCTTGATCCTGACAGGGCTGTGGCAGAAGCCACGTTGCGCAAATTCAACATCTATGGCTGGAATCAACGGGCACAGCCCGCCCCCACGAAATTCCTGGAGGTGGGTGGCCGCGCCTGGCAATCAGCGCAGCCCGACACGCTGGAATATTGGAAGCTGCTGACCGAGCTTTACGCCAATGAACCGGTGGCGCCCCGCGACCGCGTGATGTTCGGCATGTTGCGGTCCCTTGGCATCGAACCAGGCAAAGCCTTCAACCCGGATGCGCGGCAGACGCGCATTCTGACGGACGCAGCCAAGGTTGGCGAATTGATGGCGCGCACCATCGCCTATGACAAGCGCTATGCGGGTGCCACCGTTTATCCCGGCAAGCGTTGGGAATATGCGGTGCTGTTCGATCTTGATCAGGAATCTCCCGACAAGAATCGCGTTCAGTTCGATGAGCGTTCATCCTGGTTCTATGAAGCCATCGGCATGTCGGTTGGCATGCAGGGCCGTATTGTCGGCTTTGGTCAGGTGTATCTTGAAACCTCCAAGGATCGGGATGGCAATTGGCTTGATGGCGGCAAAACCTATCGCTTGCGGGTTGAGCCCAACCCGCCGGTGCGGCAATTCTGGTCCATCACGCTTTATGACAATGTGACGCGCGGCCCCTTGGTGACCGCGCAGGGTGCTGCTGATCTTTCCTCGCGCAATCCTGATTTGGTCAAGAATGCGGATGGATCGGTGGATGTCTATTTCGGGCCGGAACGGCCGGCCAATGCGGCGAATTGGATCAGGACAAACCCCGGCAAGGGCTGGTTTCCCTATTTCCGCTTTTACGCCGCAACAGAAGCCTATTTCGACAAAAGCTGGCAGCTGAATGATATCGAGTTGGTGAGATAAGCCGTAGCGCAACCTGAAACGAAACCAAAAGAGGCCGACATGTCTATATCCATCAATCGCCGCGGCCTTTCAGCCTTGGCGCTTTCGACATCCATCGCACTGACCATCAGGCCATCATGGGGCAACACCGCCATCACGCCCGATGAAGCCAAGGCCATCGCGCGGGAGGCTTGGGCCTATGCCTATGCGCCGCTGCAAGGCTACCAGACCATGTATAACCAGACGCAAAACAAGGCGTTCGGTGGCTATGTCGGCGGCTTCAATCAGTTCCGGCATTATGCGCGTTCCGCCACACCCGCGGATACGGATATTGTGACACCCAATAACGACACGCCTTATTCCTGGGCGTGGTTGGATTTACGTGCAGAACCCATGGTGTTGTCTCTGCCCGCGGTACCGGCGCCGCGCTATTACGTGAACCAGTGGTTTGATCTGTACACGCATAATTTCGCCTATACCGGCGTGCGCTCTACGGGGCGGGAGGCTGGAAACTATCTGTTCGTTGGCCCGCGTTGGAAGGGTACTGTACCCGCCGGCATCACCAAGGTTTTCGTGGCCGAAACTGAATTCGTGGGAACCCTCACGCGCACGCAACTCCTTGGCGCCGAGGATGTCGCCGCGCTGCAGGCGGTGCAGGCGGGCTATAAGCTCACGCCGCTGTCGCAATTCACTGGCACAGCCGCGCCTGCTGCCGCGCCTGCGATTGATTGGCCGGTATGGGATGCCGCGAAGGCCGAGGGGATTGAGTTCATTTCCTATCTGAACGCGCTTCTGCCCTTCATGCCGATACAGGCTTCAGAGCAAGAGATGTTCGCCCGCTTTGCGCGTATTGGCATTGGTGCCGGCAGGAATTTCAATGCAAATACGCTATCGCCGGAAATCCGGGCGGCGATAGAAGCGGGCAGCGCTGAAGCAGCCAAGACGCTGCGCGAAGGTGCTGTTCAGCAAAAGGATTCACGGGCGATGTTCGGCACGCGTCAAGAATTGGCTGATGGCTACATCACAAAGCGCAATTACGGCGCCATGCTAGGCATTTACGGCAATACGAAGGAAGAGGCTGTCTATGGCAGCCAACAGACCGACAGTGATGGTAAGGTTCTGGATGGCAATCGGCGCTGGGTCTTGCGCTTTGCGCCAGGCCAACTTCCACCGGTGACGGAATTCTGGTCCATCACCATGTACAACTTGCCGCAGCGATTCTTGGTGGATAACCCCCTGAACCGCTATTCGATTGGTGATCGCACGGCGGGCCTTGTGAAAGGCGCTGATGGCTCGCTTGAAATCTACATCCAGGCAGAAAGCCCTGGGCCTGGCAAGGAAGCCAACTGGCTGCCGGCGCCAAAAGGTCCGTTCTTTTTCGTCGGGCGCTTCTATGGTCCGAAGGCGGAGGCACTGGATGGGCGTTGGAATTTGCCGGCATTGATTGAGATGAAATAGCGCCTAGAGCAGATCGCGTTCAGATGGAATCATCTGAACGCGTGAAGATGCTCGAAAAACAAAGCTCTAGAGCGGGTTGCGTGAACCCATGTGAACGCAACGTGCTCTAGCCGGCGGGTGCGACAGGATCACGCGCTGGCCGCATCCAACTCCGCCACCGCAACGGCATCCAGTTTAAGTGCCGCTGCCTTGGCAAGGTCTGCCAATTGGGCAGAGGTTGTGGCGCTGGCTATCGGCGCCGCCAGGCCCGGACGGCCCTTGAACCAGGCGAGCGCCACCTGCGCCGGCGTGGCACCCATGCGCGCCGCCACCTTGTCCAGCGCCGTCAGCACCTTCAGCCCCTTTTCATTGAGGTATTTCCCGGCGCCACGCGTACCACGCAGGCTTTTGCCGAGGTCAGCCTCGGCCCGATATTTGCCGGAAAGAAAGCCGGAAGCGAGCGAGTAGTAGGGGATAACGCCAACGCCTTCGGCGGCGCAAAGCGGCAGCATGTCGGCTTCAATCCCGCGTTCCAGCAAATTGTAATGCGGCTGCATGGTTTGATAGCGCGGAAGGCCATGCTTCGTGCTGATATCCAGCGCTTCCTTGAAGCGGGAAGCGGAGAAATTGGAAGCACCAATGGCGCGCACCTTGCCCGCCTTGATCATCTTATCGAAAGCCGCCAGCGTTTCTTCCTGCGGCACTGACTCATCATCGCGGTGGCTTTGATAGAGATCAATCACATCCGTCCCAAGGCGCCTGAGCGATGCTTCAATGGCGCTGGCCAAGTATGAAGCCGAAAGCCCCTTGCCGATACCCGGCATTTCCATGCCTGCCTTCGACAAGATCAGCACATCATGCCGGCGCCCGCGCGCTTTCAGCCATTCGCCCATGATGGTCTCAGACTCGCCGCCTTTGTTGCCAGGCACCCAATAGGCATAGACATCCGCGGTATCGAGCGCGTTGAGGCCAAGCTCCACCAGCTCATCCAAAATTCGGAAGGATTGCGCCTTGTCCAAGGTCCAGCCAAAGACATTGCAGCCGAAAACCACGGGCGGGACAAAAATGCCGGAACGGCCCAATTCGATTTTTTGCATGGTGCTCTCCTGTGTCGGAACAGATTGCCGCCTTTGGCGGTGGCGGGAAAGGGGGCGGGTCACACCCTTTTGCTTGAAACGCCAAGGCGTGATCTGGCATAAACAAGCGAAATCAAGGGAGGCCCAACATGCCGCGTCAAAATCCACCAGATCGCTCGGTTCAAGAACTCTATCGCGACGACCCTGAGCGCGCTGATGCGCTGGTCTGGGGCCGGCGCGGGGCGCTGCAGGGCGCGGCGCTTGCCGCCATGGGCACGGCCTTGGGTGCCACCATTCCCTTCGCGCGCAATATGCCAAGCGGGTTGGTGCCGGCAGCGCTGGCGCAGGGGGCCGCTCAGCCGCAATTCCTGCAAATGGAAGGCAAGGCGCCACTGATCATGCAGGGCGAGCGCCCGCTGAATGCGGAAACGCCTGAGCATCTGTTGGATGATGCGGTCACACCCGCCGAAAAATTCTTCATCCGCAATAACGGCAATGTGCCTGACCCGGTGGCCGATCCGCGCGGCTGGAAAATCCGCATTGATGGGGAAGTGAATACCCCGCTTGAGCTTTCCATCGCCGAACTTGAACAGCGCTTTGAAGTGGTGACACGCAAGCTGCAAATGGAATGCGGCGGCAATGGGCGTTCCGGCTTTTCGCCCCAGGCGGCTGGCAATCAATGGGGCAATGGCGCCATTTCGAACGCGGAATGGACCGGTGTGCGGCTCCGCGATGTGCTGCGCGCCGCCGGCGTGAAGGAAAGCGCCAAATTCACCGGCCAGCATGGCGCCGATAGCCATCTCTCCGCGCAGGGGCCTGCGATTAGCCGCGGCATGCGGATTGAAAAAGCGATGGACGAGGATACGCTGATCTGCTTTCGCATGAATGGCGCGGCCATTCCGCAAATGCATGGCGCACCGGCGCGGCTGATTGTGCCGGGCTGGCCCGGCTCACTTAGCCAGAAATGGTTCACGCGCCTTGAAGTGCTGAACGCGCCGCATACCGGGCGCGGCATGGGCGGCACATCCTATCGCATCCCCGTGCGGCCCATCGTCCCGGGCAGCCGCAATAATGGCGCGGATTTCGTTGATATGGAAAGCATGCCGGTGCGCTCCGTCCTCACCAGCCACGCCCACGGCGCGCGCCTGCCCGCCGGTACGCGCAGCCTGGATATTCGCGGCCAAGCCTGGGCCGGGGATTTGAGTGTGCGTGATGTGCATGTTTCGACCGATTTCGGCCAAAGCTGGCAGGCGATGCGGGTGGATGCCCCGCCCAACCGGCATTCCTGGCAGCGCTGGCAAGGCCGTATCGCGCTGCCAAGCGATGGCTATTTTGAGATTTGGTACCGCGCGACGGATAGCAATGGCCGCATGCAGCCGCATGTGGCTGCCAATTGGAATCCGCAAGGCTATGGCGCCAATCCGATCAGCCGCGCTGCCATTCTGATCGGCTGAACCCGCGATGCGCTTACTGCATTACGCCGCCGTGGCGTTGTTCCTGGCTGCCTCAGCGACGGTGGCGCAAACGCCTGACCTGGCGCAGCGCCAGGCGGAAGCCGCTGCGGCCTTGGCGGATCGTCAGGAAGAAGAAACCGTGCTGGCGGAAGGCGAAGGCCGTTCCGAGGTGTTTGGCTATTGCACCGCCTGCCACAACACAGCGCTGATCCGCCGCAGCGCCTTCACCCGCGATCGCTGGGATGAGCTGATGGATTGGATGGCGGAAAAGCACGGCATGAACCCGCTGGAAGGTGAATTCCGCACCACCATCGTGGATTACCTCGGCCGCCATTACGGGCCACGCGCGCGCAGCCCGCGCGGGGGCAATCCCTTCCTGAATTGAATTTGGGCGGTCCCGAAGCCTGTATTCGCCGCGTGCAGAGACAGACGGCGCAAGGCAGGACATAGTCTGCGTCTTTCAGATCACTGCCCGATCCAGCAGGATAGATCACGCGAAGGATGGCACCAGATGAACGCAGTCGGCCCAAATCGTAGTTTTCTGTTTGCCCCGGGCGATCATCCGCGCCGGGCGGAAAAAGTGCTTCAGGTGGGCGCCGATGCCGCCATTCTGGATTTGGAAGATGCGGTCGCTATCGCCGCCAAGCCAGCAGCGCGCGGCGCGGTGCGGGCGGCTTTGGAAAACCCGCGCCAATGCCGCGCCTATGTGCGCGTCAATGCCTTCGACACGCCATTCTGCTTTGGTGATTTGCATGCCGTGATTGGTGCCAGGCTGGACGGCATTGTACTGCCAAAGCTGGAAGATGCAGGCCAATTGCTGGCAGTGGATTGGATGATCGGCAATCTGGAAGCCGAACGCGGCCTGCCCGCCGGCGGCATTGACCTGATGCCCATTACTGAAACCGCGCGCGGCTTGGTGGCACTCCGCGAATTGGCGCGCGCAGCCGCCGCGCTGCCTTCCGGTCGCGTCCGGCGCCTGGCCTTTGGCGCTGGCGATTACACCACCGATCTTGGCATCACATGGACCTTGGCTGAGGATGAATTGACGCCAGCGCGGAGCGAATGCGTCCTTGCCTCCCGCGCGGCGGGGCTGGAGCCGCCGATTGATACGGTGTTTATCGAATTGCGGGAGGCCGCCGCGTTCGAGGCTTCTTGCGCGCGCGGTGCGGTGCTCGGGTTTCAGGGCCGGCTATGCATCCACCCCGATCAGATTGCGCCCGCCAATGCCGCCTATTCACCACCCGAAGCGGAAATCACCCGCGCGCGGCGGATGGTTGAAGCCTTCGCGGAAGCTGAGGCTGGCGGGCTTGCCTCCATCCAAGTGGATGGGCGCTTTGTGGATTACCCGATTGTGCAGAAAGCGGAACGTATTTTGGCATTAGCGGCAAAGATCGCCGCGAAGCAAGGATGACGCTTCCGTTCAAGAAGCGCCATCCTTTGCGACAAGATTACCGCGGTGCAGGCTGCGTCGGCGCGGGCTGCTGAGCGCGCGGGCCATCGCCACGCCGGCCACGGCGCTGCACTTCGGTACGTGCAAGCGCACCATCGCCATCCGCATCCATGGAACGGAACATGGCATCCGCCATCACGCGAAGCTCCGGCAGCGTGATCTTGCCATCCAGGTCCGCGTCAACGAAGCGGAAGCGCGCTGCCTGATGGGTTTCCATGCGCTCACGCATCGCCTCAGGCGGACCACGGCCTTCGCCGCGGCGGGCGTTGTAGAAGGTGCGGATTTCCTCAGGCGTCAGACCGCCATCCTTATTGGCGTCAACTTCTGCGAAACGCGCGGCAAGCCAGGCATTGGCTTCGTCACGCGTCACCTTGCCATCATTATTGGCGTCAGCGCGGGCAAAAGCCTCACCCGCTGCAAAGCCCATCATGCCATCACCGCGCTGGCCGTGATGCATCTGGTGCATGTGATGGGGGGCCGCGCCTTGTGGACCAGGGCCAGGTCCAGGCGCGGGTTGCGCGCCGGCAAACCCCGCCGTGCCAAGGGCGAAAACCGAAGCCAGCAAAAGGGTCCGGGAAGTTTTGGAAGACATGGCAAACTCCTGCAAACGGCAATATGCCGAGGGGGAGCTTATGCGCCCCTTCTGTAACCCCCGCATTGCGCCAGCGCAGAAGCCGCGTGAAGAAAGGTAACCGCGATCACGGCGTGCCGCCCTGCGCCAAATCCCACCACATGCCGGTGAAGGCCAGAATCCCCTCCCGCGCGGGTGCGATCAGGAAATGCTCGTCCGGCCCATGTTGTTTGCAGCCATTATAGGAATGCGGCACCCAAACAAGCGGCACGCCCAAATGATCCACAAACACATCCCCCGGCAGCCCACCGGATGAATTCGGAATAATCTGCACGCGCTTGCCGAGCGTTTTTTGCATGCTTTCCTGCGCCCAACGCACCCAGGGATGATTGGGTGGTGTGCGGGAAGCCGCCATACGCACCCCGGCATTTTCAATGACGATATCGCCAAAATCCTGTTCGTTGAAATGCCGCCGCAGGGCTGCTTCGAATGTGTTCGGGTCCGTGTCCACCGTATAGCGGATATGGCAGGTGGCGCGCGCATCCGGCGCCACGGCATTCACCGGCGCATCGGGCTTGCCGGAAAGCATGGCCAGCACAATGAAGCTGTTCCAGCCATAAATCTTTTCAGCTGGCGTCAGGCCAGGCTCACCCCAATCGGCGTCAATGGTGGCCGCGCCTTCGCCGCCACCCACCGGGCAGCCATCCAGCACGCCACGCACTTCCGCTGGCACGCCATTTTGCGGCAGCCAATCGCGCACCAGGATTTTGCCGCGCGCATCGCAAATGGCCCCAATCGCATGGCTGAGCCGAATGGCCGGGTCTGTGGTCAGCCCGCCCCAATGGCCGGAATGCACACCACCCGGGCGCAGCTTCAGCACCAGGTCAAACTGAAAAATCCCGCGCGTACCGGTCGCAATCGTTGGCACATCTGGCTCACAGCGTGGCCCATCTGAGGCAATCAGCACATCGGCAGCCAGCATGTCGCGATGGGCGGCGACGAATTCACGCAAGCCGCGTGATCCGCGTTCTTCCGCCATTTCCAGAATGATTTTCACATTGAAGCCAAGCTTGCCGCCGCGCTCGGCCAGCACCGCTTCAAGCGCTGCGATATTCAGCGCGTGCTGGCCCTTATTGTCGGCGGAACCGCGGCCATACCAGCGGCCATCTTCTTCGTATAATTCCCAAGGCTTCAGCCCGGGGCGCCATTGATCATCCAGGCCACGCACCGTGTCCCCATGGCCATAGAGAAGCACGGTGGGTTTTGCGGCATCTTCAATCCTCACCCCCGTCAAAATCGGGCCAAAGCCTTCCAGCGGATTGGGATGGATGGTGACGGTAAAGCCCAGCCTTTCCAGCCAAGGCCCGATGGCGCCTTCCAAATAATGGCGCAAATCCGCCTCATGCCCTGCCTCCTGCGCGGTGGAGGGGATGGCGACAAGATCGGTCAGCAATTTCTTGTAGCTGCCATCATCGAAATAAGTCGCGGCGCGGGCAAGCGCGCCTTCACGGCTCTGCATCACGCACCTCAAACGATTTGATTGAACAAGGCAGTTTCACCACGCCATTGCCGGTTCAGATTTTCCATCATCATGTCCAAGACATTGTCTTCGTATTTATGCGTCTCACCGCCTGTATGGGGCGTGATCAGCACATTGGGGATGGTCCAAAGCGGGCTTGCTTCCGGGAGCGGTTCATCCACCGTGACATCCAGCGCGGCGCCAGCAATGCGCCCGGCCTGCAAGGCTTCAATCAACGCCGGTTCATCCACGACGCGCCCACGCGCGACATTCACCAGATGCGCGGTGGGCTTCATCGCTGCCAGAGCAGAAGCACCAATCAGGCCACGCGTTTCATCTGTCAGCGGGCAGGCCAGCACAACGAAATCCGCGCGCGGCAAAAGCGCGGGCAGGTTCGTGAAGGAATGCACCTCATCCGCGCCATTCGCCCCCGCCTGGGCATCACGGCGCACGCCAATCACATGCATATCAAGCGCCTTACAGATGCGGGCAATGCGCCCGCCAATGCGGCCCGTGCCCACCACAATCACTGTCTTGCCGCCGGCTTCATCCTCGCGCTTGGCGAAATCGCCCATCATGCCGCGCCAGAAGCGCTTGGCCTGATTGTCGCGCGCTTCCGGAATGCGACGGAGGATAGCCAGAATCTGCGAAATGGCGTGTTCGCTGACCGCATTGGCATTGCAGCCCTGGGCACTCGCCAGCCTGATACCCGCCGCGCGCAACACATCGCGGTCATATTGATCCGTCCCGGCGCTGGCGGATTGCACAAAGCGCAGGCGGGGCGAGAGCTTCGGCAAATCATTGCGCCACAGCCCGGAACAGACCAGCACATCGGCGCCCGCAATCCGCGCATCCAGATCATCCCGGTTGCGCACTTCAAAGAAATCAATCCCGGCGCCACGCAGCGCGAAGCGATCGGCAAAGCGATAGGCGACATGGGCGAAGCAGATGGTCATATTCTCGCGCGGCGGCAGCATGGGTCTCTCCTGGTCTTGCTGGCCGAGACCCTGAAACGCCAAGGCCAATGGCGCAAGGGGTGGCGCTTGACGGCAGGGCCTTGGGGAAGCTTCCATCACAATGGGCCAGAACGGGACAAACCCGGCAGCAAAGCCCGATGGGAGGAAGCATCATGAAACGCATCATCACGGCCCTTGCCGCCTTGTTCCTGGGTCTTGCCCAACCCGCAGCCGCGCAGGATTTCCCCAATCGCCCCATCAATATGCTTGTAGTCTTTGCCCCCGGCGGGGCGACGGATGTGCTGGCGCGCATTGTGGCCGACCACATGATGAAGACGCTGGGTCAGCGCGTGACGGTGGAGAATATCTCGGGCGCTGGCGGCACCATTGGCGGGGCGCGCGGCGCGCAAGCGGCACCGGATGGCTATACGCTGACGGTGGGTAGCCTTGGCAGCCATTCGGCGGCGCCTTCAATTTATCGGTCCATCCAATATGATCCGCGCGAATTGCAGCCGATTGGGCTGATTGCCGGCACACCCTTGTTTTTCGTGGTGCGCAATGGCTTCCCGGCGCAGACCATGCAGGAATTCCTGGCACGAGTTCGCGCCAATCCAGGCCAGGTTTCCAATGCCAATGCCGGGATCGGGTCCACCAATCACCTCGCCTGTTCGCTGTTCGCGCATCTGACCGGCGCGCGCATGAACGAAATCCCCTATCGCGGTGAGGGTCCAGCCTTGAATGATGTGGTGGCACAGCAAGTGGATAGCGCCTGCCTGCTGGCCCCCGCCGCCGTGCCGCAAATCCAAGCCGGCACCATGCGCGGCTTGCTGACGGGCGCCACCACGCGCAACCCCAATGCGCCGGGCGTGCCCTCAGCGCCCGAATCCGGGGTGCCTGACTATATCTTCCAAGGCTGGAACGCGATTTTCGCGCCGCGTGGCACGTCCGCGCCCGTGGTGCAGAAGCTGGATGAGGCGTTGCGTGCCGCACTCAATGACCCCGCCATCCGGAAACGTATTGAGGATTTGGGCTCCATCCCCGCCTCGCCGGACCAAATGGGACCGGAAGCGCTGGCGCGGCTTGTGCGGGCTGAGGTTGATCGTTGGGCGACGGTGGTGCGCGCTGCCGGCATTCAGCCGCAATAGGGTAACTCATGGTCGGGGCGAGAGGATTCGAACCTCCGACCTCCTGTACCCAAAACAGGCGCGCTAGCCAGGCTGCGCCACGCCCCGATTGTGGCGCACCCTATGGGCAGCGGCGGCGCGGGGCAAGCCTTGTATTACGGGGTGGTGCCGAAAATCCGCTGCAGCACACGGTCGCCCACACGAATATTCAGCCGTTCCGCCGTGCCGGCGGCCAGTTCCAGCGTGGCACGCACCGGGCCATTGCTGGAAATGCTGGCCAGCGAATAGGGCACGGTGCGTTCCGCAATCCTGTGCACCCGCCCATCGGCGGCGATAAACACCATGTCCAAGGATGTTATGGTATTGCGCATCCACATGGAACTTTCGCGCGGGGCACCCCAATCGAATAGCATGCCCTCATCCGGCTTCACTTCCGGGCGGAACATCAGACCGATCATTTGCTGTTCCGGCTGAATGGCCATCTCAACCGTGAAGGCCAGGCGTCGGCCATCGCGGGTTTCAAACACCAAGGGTTCGGTCGACAGGCGCGGCTGAGGGCGATCCACCCCCGGTTGCGCCAGGGCAGTGAAGGGTAGCAGGGCGCCAAGCGCCAGCAGGGAACGTCTTTGCATAAGGGGCTTCATGACACGGGATCAGGAAGCGCCTCAAGCGCAGCGGCCGCCGCGCGGCGTAGCACGGCGCGCACTACGCCTGGGCGGGCGGCATCGGCCAAGGTGGTGAACCAATGCTCTGGTGGGTTGCGCCCGGCGGCACGGTGATAACTCAGGCCGCGCAGGATCTGTTCTGCCGCAGCCGGCAGGCGTTCCGGCGTGGCGTGGCCGTTCAATTCGCCCCACACCCCGGCCCAGCAGCGCGCGACACTCCAGGGGTTATAGCCACCGCCGCCCAGCACAATCAGCCTTGGTGCCAGGCCCTTCAGCGCGGCGACCACGGCGCGATGGGCGTTATTGGAAAGTGCTAGCTTGGATAACGGGTCTTCTTCCAGCGCATCGGCGCCGCATTGCAGCATGATGGCGGCGGGCTTAAGGCGACGCGCGATGGGCAGGATGGCTTCGTGCAGCACCCAGTCCATTTCGCTGTCATTGAACCCCTTGGGCACCGGTATATTCGCAGCATGGCCCCCTGCCCGGTCACCGAACCCACCGGTGAAGGGCCAGCGCCCTTCCTCATGCACTGAAAGCGTGAAGACATGCGGGTCATCATGGAAGGCGTCCTGCACGCCATCGCCGTGATGCGCGTCAATATCCACATAAAGCAGTGGCGAAAGCCCTTGATCGCGCCACGCCAATAACCCCAGCGCCGCATCATTCACATAGCAAAAGCCGGCAGCGCGATCCGCCCGGCCATGATGCGTGCCACCGCCTGGCACATGCACCACGCCACCTTCAGCCGTCAGCCGCGCGGCCAGCATCACGCCCCCGGCGCTGGTGGCAGGGCGGCGGAAAACTTCGCGGTAAACCGGGTTACCATCAGCGCCGATGCGGAAACGCTCCCGATCCTCGGCACTGACATTTTGGGTTTCTTCGGCGCGCATCAGGGCAGCGATGTAGTCCGCGCCATGGAAGCGTTGCAATTCTTCCGCAGTGGCGCGCGGGCTTTCGATGTATTGCTCCGGCGCCACCCAACCTAGCGCGCGGATCAGATCAAGCGTTGTGGAAACCCGCGGGATCGCCAGCGGATGCTTCGGCCCATAGGTGGAACCGCGATAGATTTCCGATCCAATCAACAAGGGTCGCATGGCGGGAATGGGTTGGCGCGGCGAGAGGGCTAAGCCATCCCCACCGCGCCAAAAGGCGCGCGGATCAATCCCAACCCACCGCGCCTGGCATTTCCTTCACCGGCTTGGCGGCCTTCAGCTTCGCCAAATCCGGCACCGGGCGGCAGCGCAGCGAATCGCCCGCAAAGGCTTCCTCAATCGCCGCCGCGACGCCCAGCACCAGCCGATCCCCCCCGCGCGGCCCCACCACTTGAAGGCCGAAGGGCATGCCATTGCGGTCCAGCCCCATCGGGATCGAAATCGCGGGATGGCCACAGAGCGTCGGGTAATAGGCCAGCGCCAGCCAATGGAAGTAAGTCCGTGTCGGCTTGCCATCAATCTCGGCAGGGTAGAGTTCTTTCCATGGCCGAGGAGAAATGGTGATGGCCGGCGTGATCAGCACATCATGCGCGGCGAAAAACCCCTGCCAGGCACGGTACATCTTGGTCTGCGCCGCCGCCGCGCGGGCGTAATCATCCAGGCTATAGCGCAGCCCTTCTTCCACATTGGCGCGCACATTAGGTCCGACATCCTGCGGGCGCGTGCGGCATTTCTCAAGGTGAGATGTCAGGAAGCCCGCGGCGCGCAGCACCTCAAACGCCTCATCACCGCCAGCGCAATCCGGGTGCGCCGCTTCCGCCGCGCCAAACATGGGCGCTATGGCGCCGGCGCGGTCGGCGAAGATGTCGCGGATGTGGTTTTCAGTTGGCGCCATGCCGAAATCCGGGCTGAAGGCCAGACGCAGGCTCGCCAAATCATAGCGTGGCACGGGGAAGTAAAGGCTTGGTTCTTCGCGCACATAGCCATCATGGAGCGTGTAGGCGAGCGGATCGCGCCCATCATCGGATGCCATGGCGGATAGCAGCAGGCAGACATCCGGCACATTACGCGCCATGGGGCCGAGCACCGGCAGGCCGGACCAGCCATGCGCGCGCTTTTCTGAGGGCACCAAGCCGGGCGATGGGCGATAGCCCACAATGCCATTGAAGGCCGCCGGGTTGCGCAAGGAACCGCCGGTATCAGAGCCCGAGCAGATCGGGAACATATTGGTAGCCAGCGCCACACCCGAACCGCCCGAAGAACCTGCCGCAGATTTCATCGGGTCAAAGGGATTGCCGGTTACGCCATAGACGGCGTTGCGCGTATTCGCACCCGCGCCGAATTCCGGCGTATTGGTCTTGCCCGTGATGATCGCGCCATTGGCGCGCAGATTGGCGACCATGCCGCAATCCGCATCGGGGATGAAATCGCGGAAGATCGGGCTGCCATAGGTGGTGCGCAGCCCTTCGGTTTCTTCCAGATCCTTGATGCCGATGGGCAGACCATGCAGCAGGCCCAATTCATCCCCGCGCATCACGGCAGCTTCGGCTTCCTGCGCCGCCGCGCGGGCGCGGTCCTCGTCCAAAGCCACCACGGCATTCACCGCGTGGTTTACTTCGCCGATGCGCTTCAGGCAGCTTTCCAGCAACTCAACGGGGGAAAGCTTGCGCCGCCCGATCAGGCGGCGAGCTTCAATCGCGGTCAGGTCACAAGGTTCAGTCATGGGCATTTCCTTGAATTTTTTGAACTTAAGCGCGCAGTCGGGTTTCAGTAACCCATCGCGCAGCCATCCTTGCGCGGGTCAGACCCACCCACGAGGCAGCCCTTTTCGTGGTCAATGAAAATCGCCTGACCACCGCCATGGGGCTTGTCTATCGCTTCGCAGACATGACCAAGGCGATTCAGCTGATCAATGACGGCACCACTAAAGCCGCGTTCCACCTGCACCTTGCCGTCCTGCGGCATCAGGCGGGGCAGATCAATCGCTTCCTGCACATCCAGCCCGAATTCGAAATGATTGGTCAGGAAGTAGCTGTGCCCCGTGGGCTGATAGCGCCCGCCCATCACGCCATAGGGCATGATCGCGCGGCCATTCTTCATCACCATGCCGGGGATGATGGTATGCAGCGGGCGCTTATTGGGCGCGATGCAATTCGGGTGGCCATCCTGCAAGCGGAAGCCGAAACCGCGATTTTGCAGCATGACACCGGATTTTTCCGCAAGGATGCCTGAACCAAAACTCTCGAACAGTGAATTGATGAAGGAACAGGCATTGCCATCCTTATCCACCACGCAAAGATAAACCGTGTCCTTGTGCTTGTTCAGATCACTCTCACCAGGCGCGGGCAATTCCGGCAGCGCCGCATCATCGCGGATCAGGCCGGCCAGGCGCTTCAGATAATCCGCATTCAGTAGCTTTTCGACCGGGACATTCACCTGCGCGGGATCGGCCAGGAAAGCATCGCGATCCCGATAGGCCATGCGCGCAGCTTCGATATGCCGGTGCAAGCGCGTGGCGGAAAGCGGCCCGCCTTCCGGCGTGGGCAGATTGGCAAGCGTGCCCAGGATTTGCAGCGCATGCAGGCCAGACCCATTGGGCGGGCATTGATACACTTCCATCCCGCGCCAGGGGATCGAAACGGGTGTCACGAATTCCGCCGCGCTTTGGCCATTGGCGAAATCTTCCTCGGTGTGCAGCCCGCCTGCGGCGCGCAAGGTCGCCACAATATCCGCCGCCACTTCGCCCTGATAAAACGCCGCCGCGCCGCGTGCCGCGATGGCGCGGAGCGTCTTGGCCAATTCCGGCTGGCGAAACCGCGCGCCGAGCATGGGTGCCGCGCCATTATGCAGGAAGCGCCGGGCCGAGGCCGGGTTCTTCAGCAATTTCTCGACTGAGGCTTCCCAATCCGCTGAAACCCGCGGCGTGATGGGGAAGCCTTCTTCCGCATAATGAATCGCCGCTTGCAGAATACGGTCCAGGCCAAGCTTGCCATGGCTGCGATTGAGCAATTCCCAAGCCGAAATCGCCCCCGGTACCGTGACAGAATGGGCCGAGGTATTTTCAAGCTTGGTCGTGCCGGTGGCGCGCAGCGCCTCGGGCGTTGCGGCGGCGGGGGCGCGGCCAGAACCATTCAGCGCAACCACCGTGCTGCTGCCCGCCGGCACGTAAAGGCAGAAGCAATCCCCACCAATGCCGGTGGATTCGGGTTCAATCACGCATTGCACGGCGCAGGCGGCAATCGCGGCATCCATGGCATTGCCCCCGGCGCGCAGGATTTCAAGCGCGGCGAAAGTGGCTTGGGGCATGGAAGTGGCGGCCATGCCGTGGGTGCCATAGGCGGGGCTGCGGCCAGCAAGGTGAAGATCACGCATTGGGTCAGGCTTTCATCAGGTGCAGTTACGCCCCTTTCATGCCCCCTCTGGCCCGCCGGGAAAAGCCCCGGGGGCACGGGGCCTGTTTCGCCGTCGCCGAATCTGCATTAAACGCCCGCCATGGAACCCACAGCGACCCTCGATGAATTTCACCGGATAGATATCCGGGTCGGCACCATCCTGACCGCTGAGCCCTTTCCGGAGGCGCGCAGGCCCGCCATCAAGCTCAGCATTGATTTCGGCCCGGAGATCGGCGTGAAGCGATCCTCAGCGCAATTGACAGTGCATTACACGCCGGAAGCGCTGGTGGGGCGGCAGGTGGCGGCGGTGGTGAATTTCACCCCGCGCCGCATTGCGGGGTTCATGAGTGAGGTTTTGGTGCTGGGCATGCCAGATCAGGCAGGCGCGGTTGTGCTGCTTAACCCTGATCAACGCGTGCCGAATGGCGGAAGGATGTTTTGATGGCGCAGAAATATTACACGGTTTCTTGGGACCAATTGCATCGGGATGCCAAAGCACTCGCCTGGCGGCTATTGGAACGCGGCCCCTGGCGCGGTGTGGTGGCGATCACCCGCGGTGGCTTGATCCCAGCGGCCGTGGTGGCGCGCGAATTGGATTGCCGACTGATCGAAACTGTATCGGTCCTCACCTACGATGAGGAAACCAAGGGCGAGCCGCTTGTGGTAAAAATGCCCGATGCAGCGGGCGAGGGGGAGGGCTGGCTGCTGCTGGATGATCTGGTGGATACCGGCACCACGGCGCGCGTGGTGCGCGCGCTGCTACCCAAGGCACATTTCGCGACGGTCTATGCCAAGCCTGCCGGCAAACCGATGGTGGATACATTCATTACCGAAGTGAGCCAGGATACCTGGATCCTGTTCCCCTGGGATACCGAGCCGCAATTCATTGCGCCGATTGCGAAGACGGCGGGGCAGTAGGGGTGGCGCAAGCGGCAGGAGAGACCCATGCCTGACATCTATCAGGATAATCGCAGCTTCACCGCCACCCGCGCCTGGGGTGCCCGCGATTTCGCGGAAATTGAAGGCGCCACGGTGCGGCTGCATTGGACCGACCAGCCCTATATCTGGCACGTCAATGATGGGGCGGAGGTTTTCGTCGTGCTCGATGGTGCGGTTGAAATGAAATATCGGCTGAACGGTCAGGAACATTCGGTCAGGCTTGGGCCCACCGATGTTTTCGTGGCCGATGTCGGTGATGAGCATGTGGCGCACCCGATTGGTGCGGCGCGTATTCTGGTGGTGGAGCGCAAGGGTTCGGTGTGAATTGGATGCCCTACCGAGGCCCGCGCATTTCAATCAGATCGCGGTTGCGCGTCACCAGGTCGCTCAGCATCACATCAATCCGCTCGCGGACTCGGGCGCCGGCCGTGCCGATAATGCCGAAGCCTATCTGGCCAATGTCAGGGAACCAGCGCTTTGCCAGCGGCACCTGCGCGAGGCAGCGTAAATCAATGTGGAACGGCTTCTGGCCCACGGCGCGCGCCGCCGCATCCTCGAATTCCATTACGCCAAGCGGCAGCCGCGCCGTGGCGCCGCGCCATGGCCCAGAACTTGTGTAGGCCAGCAGCAGCATTGGCACTTTTGGCTTACTGTCAGTAGCCAGCACATAGGCGATGTGCCGCACTGGCCCTGGTTGGTCAGGCGGAGCCGGCGGACCGAACGGGAACATGGTCCAGACAAAGCACCCGGACGGGATCGGACAATCTGCCACGCCGCCTCAGCGGCCAAACAACGCGTCGATGGTCTTTTTGCGGCGAGCATAACTCTTGTCACTCTCGCCCGGCCGACGATCGGGATCGCCGAATGGCAAAGCTTGGAGTTCCGGTGCCACATGCAGGCGGATCGCGCGCTCGGCTTCGTCGCGCGCGCGTATTTCACGTTCGACAAGCACTTCCAACACCGCGGCGACCGAGCGATGTTCGGCCTTGGCGATTTGCTGAAGCCGCGCATGCGCCTCAGGCTCGAGGCGGACAGTCACGCCCGGACGGGTGGCAGAAGAAGCATTTGGCATAACGTATATCTGCATCAAAATGATGCGCCGTTCAAGGGCGACGCGATTCCTGACAGGGAAATTTCATGCTCATCCTTAAGGTCTCCGCAAATGCCCCCGCCGGCATCGAAGCCCCCGAGGATCACGCGCCCGCCATCGCCTGCGCGATGGTGCTAAGCGGCAAAACCAGCGACAGCGGCGCGTCTTCAAGGCGGAACGCACCAAAACCTTCATACCATTGCGCGGCGCGGTCCGATTTCGCGTCAATCAATAAGGCAATCCCGCCCACTTCCTCAGCCACCGCGATGCAGCGCCGCCCGGCGGCGATCAGCAGCGCCCCGCCCATGCCCTGTCCCTGCCATTCCCGCGCAACGGCCAGACGCCCGAGGCGAAATACCGGCACCTCATAGCGCCCAAGGCCGCGCGTGAGCAGCGCGGGCGTGCGGGCATAGGCAAGCGCGCCGACGCTCAACGAATAATACCCAAGTACTTTCTGCGGTACGGCGGGGTCCACCACCACAAAACTCTTGGCCCCACCGCTTTCATGGCTTTGGCGCGCATAGCGCGCCAGAAACTCATTCAGCGCTGGTTCGCCACAATCAAACGCCTTGCGGTCATGGCTGCGGGAAAGCGGTTGTTCCCGCCAAGGGATGCTCACGTGATTCTGCGGGCAGCCTTTGCAGCACGGCGGAGTTTTTCGGTGGGTGCGGGAGGGTTCTCCAAAAGCGCCAGAACATGCAGGCTATCGCGGTCAGAAAGCGCAAGGCGTTCAGCATTTTCAATCACGGCGCGCGCTTCGGGCAGCATTTTGCCCAGGATGAAGGTGGTCAGGTCCATATTCATCAGCGCCGCCGCACGGGCGAGCATGGCCTTTTCCTCAGCCGGCACGCGGAATTCGATGCGGCCGCCTTCCGGGGCGGTGACAGTAGCGGCAAGGGCTAGGGACATGGCGGCGCTCCTTCAGAACCCCTCTATAACGTACGGATCACATACGGACAAGAAAAATCCTCACCCGCCACCATCACCGCCCGCTTCTTCCCGGTTGGCCAGCACTTTGTCCACGCGCCTGCCATCCATATCCACAATTTCAAAGCGCCAGCCGGCCCAGACGATGCGGTCCCCCTCACGCGGGACACGTTGCAGCAGGGCCAGCATCAGCCCAGCAACTGTGTGATAGGTCCCGGCGCCGGGCATTTCCGGCAGGTCAAGCCGCGCGCGCAATTCATCAGAAGGCATGCTACCATCCAGCAACAGTGAGCCATCAAAGCGCATGACCGCCGCTTCGGATGGCATGGGCTCACTTGGGCCCAATTCGCCGATGATCGCCTCCAACAGATCGGAAGCGGTCACCATGCCCTCAAAGGACCCGTATTCATCAAGCACCAGCGCCATGCCGAGCGGGTCTCCGCGCAGGCGTTCCAGCGCATCAAGCGCGGTCAGCGTATCGGGCAGCACCATCGGCTGACGTAAAGCGGCATCAAGTGACATTGGCCCACCGGCGAGCAGCTGATCAAGCAAATCCTTGGCCGCGACCACGCCGACCACATTATCCACTCGCCCATCGGCCACGATAAAGCGCGTGACATGCGCGGCACGCAGCCTCTCAGGCAGGTTTCGCAACGGCTCATTACGGTCAAGCCAGGCGATGTCATTGCGTGGCGTCATCAGCGCGCGCACTGGCTTGTCGCCCAACCGCAGCACGCGTTCGATCATGTGGCGTTCTTCGGTCTCAAGCGCGCCAGCCTCAGCGCCTTCAGCCACCACGGCCTTCACTTCTTCTTCCGTCACGGATTGATCGGAAGTCGGCGCGGGGCCGAAGAACCGCAGCACCAGGGCAGACGATGCACCCAAAAGCCAAACCATCGGCGATGTGATGCGCGCCAGCAGCGCCAGCGGGCGCGCGACCAGAATGGCGATTTTCTCAGGCTCCCGCAGCGCCAATTGCTTGGGCACCAATTCACCCAGGATCAGGCTGAGATAGGTGATCGCCAGCACCACCAGCGCGAAGGCGACTTCCTGCACGAAGGGCACGGGGAAGGGCAGCATTTCCAGGGCATGGGCAATGGTGCCGGACAGCCGCGCGCCACCAAAGGCACCGGCGATAATGCCGACCATGGTAATGCCCACCTGCACAGTCGGCAGGAAGCGCTGCGGGTCCTCGGCCAGCGCCAGCGCTGTATCCGCACCGCGCACGCCGCGCTTTTGCATCGCCATCAGCCTGGACCGACGAGAGGACACGATGGCGAGTTCCGACATCGCAAAGGCGCCATTCAGCAGAACCAGCAGCAGGATGATCAAAATTTCCAGGGCCGTGCCCATGTCTTATTCCCAAACCGGCAAATGCCGCGTGCCTTCTAAAATAGTTTCGCCCCACATGAAACAATCCCGCCGCATGGGCGGGGGGGCCGCTTTCTGGCATAAATCGCTCATGACCCAGATTTTGCCCCGCCTTATCCCGCTTGAAGGTGCCTCCAACCTCCGTGATCTGGGGGGGTGGCACGGCCATCACGGCAGGGCGCTGCGCCATGGGGTGCTGTTCCGGTCCGATGCCCTGCATCGGCTGACAGATCAGGATTTAGTGACGCTGGAAGCCACGGGCCTTAGCACCGTGTGCGATTTGCGCGGCACGCGCGAAGCCGCGGCATCCCCTTCCCGCCTGCCGCCTGGCGCACGGGCCGTGCCGCTGCCGATTGAACCGCGCATCGGCGCATCCTTGCGAGACCTTCTGGCCAATGGTGCGGCGACGCGGGCGGAGACCACGCGGCTTTTGGGCGTGGCCTATCTGAATTACGCGACCGAGCAATTGCCAGTCTATCGCCAGCTTTGTGACTTGATCCTGGAAGATGAACGCCGACCGCTGCTGTTTCATTGCTCGGCGGGGAAAGACCGGACGGGGCTTGGTGCTGCGCTCATCCTGTCCGCGCTTGGCGTTTCGCGGGAGCAAATCCTGGCGGATTATGTCGCGACAGACCGCTTCTGGCGGCGCGACCACCCCTTGCCGGATGACGCGCCGGAGGAAGCGAAGCAGGCGATACTGGACACGCATCCGGCGCTACTGGCCGCCGCGCTGGAAGCAGCGGTGACCCCCTTCGGGTCTGAGGTTGGTTTGCTTGAGGATGGGCTTGGCCTGACCCCGACGCGGCTCGCGGCCTTTCGGGGGGTGTTGCTGGGTTAGCCCACCTCCGCCACCCAAGCGGCAATCGCCGTGGCCCGCGCATCTTCATGCCATTGGCCGATGATCTGCACGCCAAGGGGCATGCCCCCCACCGCCAGCAGCGGCACCGTCACCGCCGGGCAGCCAAGCGCAGATGTACCCGCATTGAAGCTGATATCGCCGGTTGGGCGCGGCGCAATCGGCTGGCCTGGCTGATCACCAAGCCACACCGGTGCCGGGCCAGGGGATGACAGCGCAATCAACCCATCCGCCAAAGGTGCGAGCGACACCAGGCGCCCGCGCAGCTCGTCCCGTTCCAAAAGCCGGGCGCGATAGGTTTCAAGATCAACCTTGGTGCCATGCTGCAAGCGGGTGAATAGCCGGGGGCTCACGCGGTCTGCCGCAGTTTCCGCCAAATGCTGCAAGCCCGCGCGTTGTTCAAAGGCGCAGATATCGGCGGTGATCGCTTTCGCATTGGCAAGCGCGCGTTCAAAACCTTCAATCAGCGGATGATCGGCCCGGCGCCAAATCTCCACCCCGGCGGCGCGCAGCTTCGCCAGCAGGCCTTCAAACGCCGCGATGGAGGCCGCATCCAAATCCACCCAGCCTTCGGTTTCCATCACAATCAGCCGCGCGGGTTTCACTGGCGCGGGCGCGGCCAGCGGGCCGAAAAGCCCCGGCGCGCCGGGATCGCCCCCCGCACGGCGCGCGATTTCAATTGCCACCGCCCACATATCTTCGAGGCTATTGGCATGCACGCCGGCGGTGGATTGGCTGAGCGATTGCCTCTCCCCCCGATTGATCGCGCCTTGCGTGGGTTTGAGGGCGATATTCCCGCAATAGGAAGCGGGGCGAATGATGGACCCGCCGACCTGCGTGCCAATCGCCGCCGGGATCATATTGGCCCCAACCGCCGCCGCTGAGCCTGAGGATGAACCGCCCGGCGTGCGGCGCGCATCAAAGGGGTTGGTGGTGGGGCCGGGATGGGCCATGCCCAATTCCGCCGTGACCGTCTTGCCAATGATCACCGCGCCAGCATCGCGCAAAGCGCGCACCATGATGCTGTCACGCTTCGGGAAATTGCCGGTGAATGCGCCGCAGCCCATTTGCGTTGGCATATCCATGGTTTCGATCAGGTCTTTGATACCGATTGGCATACCATCAATGCTGGAAAGCGCGCGGCCTTGCTTGTAGCGCGCGGCAGAGGCATCGGCGGCGGCGCGCGCACCCGCTTCATTCAGCACGACAAAGGCGCGCACCACGCCATCCTTCGCCGCAATTGCCTCGAAGCAGCGTTCCAAATAGGCGCGGGGGTTATCCTGCCCGGCTTGGAAACGCGCGACGGCGTCGTGGAAGGTCAGGCCCTTGAAGCTGGCGCGGTCATAGCTGCCCGATGACATGGCGGATTCCCCCTTGGCGATGTGTTTCGCGCATGTTGCACCGCCTTTGCGCGCTTGTCTTCCGCCCGGATGCGGCTGCGGCGCAACATGGGGTCACTTGCCAAAGGTGGCCATTTCTTCAGCCGCGCCAGCGGCGCCATAAATCCCAAGCATGGGCGAAAAACGCGGCGGTCAGGGCGAGTGAGACAAACCCCCACCAGGCCCCCGTCAGCGCCGCGCGCAACGCGAGGGCGAAAAACACGCCCGGCAGCACCAGCGCGAAAACGGATCGCGGCGGCAGGCCGCGCCCGGTTATTCGCCAGAAGGCGAGCAGTGCCAAAGCCTCCGCCATCAATACCGCCACCATCAGATCAGCCACCTGGCCCGAGGCGAACAACGCGGCGAAATCCGGCATGGCGCGGCAGCTATGCTTCAGCCGGCACGACAAAAGCTTCAGGCGCAAGGCCAGCCATATGGCGCTGCCACATCATGCGATAGGCGTGTTCCAGATGGCGCGTGAAGCGTGGCGTGTCGAAAAGCGGGGCTTTCGGAATGGCGGCGGCAAGCTTCGCCTTCAGCGCGGCAGCGCGCGCGGGGTCGCGGCCAAGCGCAATGGCCAAAGCTTCATAATCAGTTGCATCCTGCGTGATCATTTCCGGCAGGCCAACGGCATTGAGCAAACTTGCCGCCACACGACCGGCAAAGGCCTGCCCCATTTGCGTCAGCACTGGCAAGCCAGCCCAAAGCGCATCACTCGCCGTGGTATGCGCATTATAGGGCAGCGTATCAAGGAAAAGATCCGCAAGCCGCTGCCGCGCCAGATGCTGCGCTGAGGGAAGCGCAGGTCCAAAGACCAACCGCGCCGGATCAATCCCCTGCCCTGCCGCAACCGCACGCAGCCGATCCATCGCTTCCGCATCATTGGCAAGCAGCCACAGCACAGAACCGGGTACGGCGTTGAGAATATGCATCCAGATAGTGAAGAATTCAGGCGTGATCTTATAAGCATTGTTGAAGCAGCAATAGACAAAGCCATCGGCAGGCAGCCCGGCTTCAGCGCGTGATGGTGTTGCGGGCGCAATAGCGCGCCGGTCATCATTTGCCTGATAGCTATCCGGCAAATGGATGATCTTCTCATCATAAAAACCCTGCTGATCCATGGGCAGCACGGTCGCATCCGCCAGGATGTAATCGAGGAAATCAGCACCCACGGTGCCGGGATAGCCAAGATAGCTCACCTGCACGGGCGCGAGGCGCGCGCCAAACGGCGCAAGCCGCGCATCCTGCGTGTAGCCCTTCAGGTCAACGGCGATATCAAGCCCAGCCTTGCGCGCCGCGTCGATGATCGCACCATCAGACAGCCGCGCACATTCATGGAAGTGATCCACCGTGGCGCGCGCGCGCGCGCGCATCGTATCCTCCTTCTCTGGCCCATAGGAAAAGGCATGGATTTCGAAGGCGTCCCGGTCATGGCATTCCAAGACACCGGACAGCAGATGCATGGTCGCGTGATTATGGAAATCGGCGGAGAAATAGCCGATACGCAGCCGATCACGCTGTGTGGCGGGCGGCGGCTGAACAACGGGCGGGCTCGGCAAGGTTTCACGCGTATAGGCACGGGCGGCGATCTGGTGCAGTTCTGGGTCATCGCAAATACCGAGCAGCGCGAAGGGATTGGCAATGAATTGCCGTGCGCGCACGCGATCCAGCAGGTATTGGCGCTGATCCGGAAGCCCGGCCCAATCCCAGCGCTTTTGCTTGGTATAGACCAGCGAAGAAAGTGCTTCCGTTATGCCGGGATCAAGCGCGACGGCTTTTTCAAACCGCGCCACAGCTTCCGCCGGCCGATCCAGCGCATTCAGTGAATTTCCTTCATAATTCAGCGCTTCCGCCGAATTCGGGTTAAGCGCCAGCACGCGTTCATAACACGCCAGCGCTTCCTTATGCCGGTTGACCAGCGCCAAGGCATTGCCAAGGTTCAGATGCGCATTGGCGTTACGCGGTGCCACTTCAATGGCGCGCTGATAGGTCTCAATCGCTTCTGGCACATGGCGCAAAGCCTTCAGCGCAACACCCTTGCCGATCAGCGCTTCCACATCGCGCGCATCAAGTGCGAGCGTCGCATCAAAGGCGTGGATTGCTTCTTCATGGCGGTTCTCGCCACCTAACGCCAACCCCTTGCCGATCAGAGCCTTGGCGACCGGCGGTTTGACTGTTGCCAGGCGTTCAAACAGCCCAAGCGCGCGTGGGTAATCACGCAGGCCAAGAAAGCCGCTACCGAGCGACAGCAAGGTCTCAAGGCTGGCGCGCTGCTTGTCCAAAAAGCCAGTCAGGAAGATCACCGCATCGCGATGAGACCCAAGCTTTTGCAGCGTATCGGAAAGCGCGGCGGCGGCCCGGGAATGGCCGGGTTCCAGCGCCAAAGCGGCGCGGAAGGCTTCCAGCGCCTGCGGCGCTTCATCCAAATGCAACAGACAAAGCCCGCGATTGACATGAAAATCACCATCAATGCCGGCGAAGCCGCGCGTGACGATATCTTCATAAGCGCCGCTTGCGCGGATCACATCACCTGCTTCGAGCAAGGCATCAGCCAGGTTGAAATGGGCGAAAGCGAAGCCCGGATCGGCCTTGATCGCGGCGTTGAATGCCTCAAGGGCCGCCGCCTTGTCGCCGGCTGCGCGACGCGCATTGCCAAGATCATTCAGCACTTCCGCATTGGAAGGCGCGAGGCCGGCAGCGCGTTCCAAGGCCTCACGCGCTGGCGCCACCTGACCACGCGCAAAAAGCGCCAAGCCAAGCAGTCGGTTGGCTTGCACATGCTTTGGTTCGTGGTTCAGAAAGGCGCGATAGCCCGCAATGGCCGCGTCCAGATTGCCGGACTGATGCTGGCGGAGAGAGGCTTGCAGATCGGGCGAGGCCAAGGCGATTCCTTCCGGACTGAAACAGCGCGGCTTTCCTTGCCCGGAAAAACCCCTACCCGTCCAGCAGGGCGGGGCAAGCCTATGCTTAGAACAACGACATCTGCGCCCCCGGCACCGCAAAGTGCCCGCAATCCAGCGCGCCTGTGCCGCCGCCGCGCTTTTCCAGCCCAAGCCGGCGCATCGCGACCGTGAAGCGCCGGGCCAGTAATTCAGCATAAGGCCCGCTACCGGTCTGGCGCTGGCCGAAGCGGCTATCGTAAAGCGCGCCGCCCCGGGTTTGGCGGATCAGCGACAATACCCGCGCGGCGCGATCCGGCATGTGGCGCGCCAGCCATTCCTCAAAAAGCTGTTTGATTTCCAAAGGCAGGCGCAGCAGCACATAGCCCGCGCTGGTCGCCCCTGCCGCCGCACCCTGTTCCAACAGGCGCTCCAATTCCATGTCATTCACCGCCGGGATCATGGGCGCGGCCAGGATGGCTGTTGGCACCCCCGCCGCGGTCAATTCACGGATCGCTTGTAGCCGCCGCGCTGGCGTTGCGGCGCGTGGTTCCATGATGCGCGCCAAGGCAGGGTCGAGCGTGGTGATGGAAAGGCACACCCGCACCAGATTGCGCGCGGCCAGGCGCTGCAGAATATCGCTATCGCGCAGAACGCCCGCGGATTTGGTGACAATGGTAACGGGGTGGCTGAACCGGTCCAGCACTTCCAACACGGCCCGCGTCAGCCCCAATTGGCGTTCCACTGGCTGATAGGGGTCCGTATTGGCGCCAAGGGCAATCGGGCGGGGCTGATAGCCTGGCTTGCGCAGTTCCTTTTCCAGCAGGGCCGCGATATCGGGCTTGAACATCAGCCGCGTTTCGAAATCGAGCCCTGGCGAGAAGCCCAGATAGGCATGGGATGGCCGCGCATAACAGTAGATGCAGCCATGTTCGCAGCCACGATAGGGGTTGATGGACCGGTCAAAACCTAGATCCGGGCTTTCATTATAGCTCAGCGCGGATTTAGCGTGGTCCTCGGTCAGGCTGGTTGGCAAAGGCGGCAATTCGGCGAAGCTTTGTTCAAGCGTCGCCCAGCCATCATCAAACGCC
The DNA here is from genome assembly GCA_044345845.1 of Roseomonas sp. Taxonomy (GTDB): domain Bacteria; phylum Pseudomonadota; class Alphaproteobacteria; order Acetobacterales; family Acetobacteraceae; genus Neoroseomonas. The sequence goes on along the minus strand of JBIJAH010000003.1, from coordinate 121,688 downwards.
TCCCGCCGCGCCGGTTCAAAGCGCACCGGCGGGTTTGAGGCCGCTCCGCGCCCCTTGCGGGCAAGGGACGGCATGGCGAAGCATTGCGCACCGCTATCGCCAAGGGTCAGGTTGGGGATACCATCGGGCATGAAATGCTTCCCTTTCCAATCCTCGACACCCTGGCAGGAAGGCTAGGGCGAGTCAAGAACAAAATAAGAACAAATGAGCCCTTTGCCCGTCTCTGCGCTTGTCCCGACACTGAACGCCGCCGCAAGCCTGCCGGCGACGCTCACGGCTTTGCGCGGTGCAGTGGCGGAAATCATCATTGCCGATGGCGGCAGTACGGATGGCACGCCCGACATCGCGCGGGCCTGCGGCGCCCAGGTGATTACAGCCCCGCGCGGGCGCGGCCCGCAGCTGCGCGCCGCTGCCGAAGCTGCAAGCCAGCCCTGGCTGCTGGCGCTGCATGCCGATACGTGCCCAGGCGCGGCTTGGCAGGAAGCGGTTGCGGGTTTCATCGCACACCCCGAAGCCGCGCAGCAAGCCGGCTATTTCCGCTTTGCCCTGGATGATGCGGCACCCGAGGCCCAGCGCCTGGAAGCCATGGTAGCCTGGCGCTGCCAATGGCTTGGACTGCCTTATGGCGATCAGGGCCTGCTGATCGGGCGCGATTTCTACCAGGCGCTTGGCGGCTTTGAGCCTATTCCACTGATGGAAGACGTGGCGCTGATCCGCCGCATTGGCCGCAAGTCGTTAGTCGCCCTGCCAGCGGATTTCATCACCTCAGCCGAGAAATGGCAGCGGGATGGCTGGTATGCGCGTTCAGCGCGAAACCTGTTCTGCCTGTCGCTCTGGTTCGCCGGTGTTTCGCCGGATCGGATTGCGCGGGTCTATGCGTTTCCCGTTTACCTCCGTTCACGAAAAAAACACTAAACTTTTTTTGATCGCATTTGCCGAGCCGCCAAGTGCTTCCACTTGGCTCGAAAATGCTCTATTCGCAACTCAGTACATAAACGGATTGAGACGATATGAGAAAACATATATGGACAAGTTTAGCCATCGCTTTAGCTATCCTGACTTGGGCATCAGGACTACAAACATTGAGTGGAAATTTGTTAGCGGGAAAAGTTATGCTTCTTTCAGCACTTGCTTGTCGTTCAGCAAATAAAAGAAGATTAATGGAAGTTAATTCCGGAAATAAAAGAATAATATTTGAGATCTCGTTAATAGTTATTATTATTTTGTTAGTAGTTCTACAAAACGGACTTATGGATTTAATGGCTACTGACCCAGTGCCTAATTTTGTAATTCCAGTTATCTCTCTTATGTTCTATGCGTTAGCATTTTATAAAGCAAGAAACATAAAAAAAATAGAAGAGGTGACGGAACAAAATAGGGACATCGGTTAGAAAGCAAGCCCGCGCTGATCGGCTTTGTTCAGCGGATGCGCCGCCTCATTGTGATCATTTTCGCCCGCGCGCCGCGGCTTGGCGCGGTGAAGCGGCGCTTGGCCGCGGGTATCGGCGCACGCGGCGCCTTGCGGTTTTATCGGCACATGCTGGCAGCCACCGCCTGGCCCATTGCGCGCGATCGCCGATGGCGCACGATTCTGGCCATTACGCCAGCCGGGGCGCGGGCGGATTGGGGGCGCCTGGCGCCTCCCGGTACGCCACGCATGGGCCAAGTTACTGGCGATTTGGGGCGCCGCATGGAAAAGGCCATGGCGCCCTTCCCGCGCGCCATTTTGGTCGGCAGCGATATCCCTGGCCTTGGCCCCGCTGATATCGCTGCTGGGTTTCGCGCCCTGGGAAGGGCGGATGCGGTCTTCGGCCCGGCCTTGGATGGGGGTTATTGGCTGGTGGGCTTCGGCCCCCGGCGCCTGCATCGCCCTTTCGCCAAGGTGCGGTGGTCCGGCCCGCATGCGCTTGCTGATACAATGGCCAATTTCCATAATCACCGCGTGGCGCTGCTGCCGCCCAAGCGGGATGTGGATAGCGCTGAAGATTTGGCAGCACTTGGCATCAGCCACCAGCTGCGCCCGTGATGTTTCCGAATTAAGCTTTAGTTTGGCGCTACCGCCCAGAACAACCTAAACCCCGCAATCAATGCACCCAACCCGCGCCGCAGGCCTTGCACGGCTTGCCGATTTCACCCCCCGCATTGGCCGCGCCTATGCGGAAGGACGCAATTTCGACCCTGGCCCTGGAAAGCCTGGCCATGTCTCGGCCCTGTCGCCCTATATCCGGCATAGGCTGATCACCGAACAGGAAGTCGTGGCCGCAGCCATCGCCGCCCATGGCGCGGAGATGGCAGAGAAATTCATCCAGGAAGTTTTCTGGCGCAGCTATTGGAAGGGTTGGCTCGCGCAGCGCCCCGCAGTTTGGCTGGAGTATCGCGCCCGCGTCGCGACCGCACTGCAAGCGCCGCCTGAAGGCTATACCACGGCCATCGCGGGGCGGACCGGGATCGCCTGTTTCGATGCCTGGGCGGAGGAGCTGATTGAAACCGGCTATCTGCATAATCACGCACGCATGTGGTTCGCGAGTATTTGGATTTTCACCCTGCGCCTGCCATGGGTTTTGGGCGCCGATTTCTTCTTGCGGCATTTGCTGGATGGGGATGCAGCTTCCAACACGCTGTCCTGGCGTTGGGTGGCCGGGCTGCATACCAAGGGTAAGCATTACGTGGCGCGGGCCGAGAATATCGCGCGCCACACGGGCGGGCGCTTCACCCCGCACGGCGCCTTGAACGAAGTGCCGGCACCCTTGCAGGAGCCTGATCCCCCCGCGCCGCACCCCATTCCTGCCTTGCCCGCGCCGCCGCGTGGCCCGGCGGTGCTGCTGCTGCATGAGGATGATCTGCACCCCGAAAGCGTGCCGCTTGCAGGGTTGCAGGTGACCCGCGTGGTTGGGCTTTGCTGCCCGGCGGCGCGTTCACCGCATGGCAGCGCACCGCTGGTGCAGCGCTTTGTTGATGGCGCCTTGGAAGATGGCTTAGCGCGCGCCGCGCAACATTTCAGTGTGCCGGCTGAGCGGGTGGCGCTTGATGATTTGCCTGATTTTCTGGCGCAGGGCGCTGTGGTTATGCCGGAAGCGCCGATTGGTTGGCTCGCGGATATCTTGCGCCCCTATCCGGTAGTGTCGCTCCGCCGCCCTTGGGATGAAGCCTCCTGGCCGCTGGCGGGTCGTGGGTTCTTCCCCTTTGCCCAGCATATCCCGCGCCTATGCGCTGAATTGATCAAGGTTTGACCCAAGGTGAACCGCCCGGGTAGTGGTGCTTCTACAAACAGCCTTAGCCAAAGGCGCTGGTAGTCCAAGAACGGAGAGGGTGGGATTCGAACCCACGGTACAGTTGCCCGTACTTCGGTTTTCGAGACCGACCCGTTCGACCACTCCGGCACCTCTCCAGCGTGTAGGGGAAGCGGGACTCCCCTCGAACGACGAGGCTCATATAAATGCCCACGGTCCCGGGCGCAATCTCCGCCGTTGACGCTAGGCGCATGCCCGTCTATATGCGCGCCTCTTCCGGCCCGGCGCTCCGCGCCCGGGGCGGGCGGTTGTTGCCTTTGGCAAAAGCCGGCCAGACACGCTTTTGAAAGAGTTTCGGGGCATCCCCATGACCTATGCAGTAATCCGCACCGGCGGGAAACAATATCGCGTCACGCCAGACGCCGTGCTTACCGTCGAACGGCTTGATGCCGAACCGGGCGCCACGGTGACACTGCATGACGTGCTCGCCATCGCGACCGAAGCGGGGCTTTCCATTGGCGCGCCGACCGTGCCTGGCGCCAGCGTGACGGCGACCGTGGTGGAACAGAATCGCGGCGACCGCATCCTGATTTTCAAGAAGCGCCGCCGGCAGAATAGCCGCCGCAAGAATGGCCATCGCCAGCACCAGACCGTGCTGCGTATCGCCTCCATCAACGCAGCCTGATCGGAAAGGAACCAAGCCATGGCACATAAGAAAGCAGGCGGTTCTTCGCGCAATGGTCGCGATTCCGCGGGTAAGCGCCTCGGCGTTAAGCTGTTCGGTGGGCAGACCGTGAATGCGGGGTCCATCATTGTGACCCAGCGCGGCACGAAGATGATTCCGGGCACCAATGTCTATGCTGGGCGCCAGCACAGCCTGCATGCCGCGGTTGATGGCCGCGTGGTGTTTGAACGCAAGGGCGAAGACCGCGTGCATGTGAACGTGCAGCCGCTGCCGCAGGCGGCGGAATAACCCTAGCTTCCAGAGCTTTCCTGAAAGCGAGGGTCCCTTGGGGCCCTCGTTTTGTTTTTGGGGACATGAGGCCCCGCGGATTGACCCATGAAATTCCTTGATGAGGCAAAAATCTGGGTGAAGGCCGGCGATGGCGGTGATGGCGTCATTGCCTTCCGGCGCGAGAAATTCATTGAATTCGGCGGCCCGGATGGTGGCAATGGCGGCAAGGGTGGCAATGTGATCGCCGAAGCCGTGGCCGGGCTGAATACGCTGATTGATTTCCGCTACGCGCAGCACTTCAAGGCGCGCAAGGGCGGCAATGGTGCCGGTTCCGACCGCACCGGCGCGGCCAGTGACGAAGTGGTGCTGAAATTGCCGGTGGGTACGCAAATTTTTGCCGAAGACCGCGAAACCATGATCGCGGACCTGGATAAGCTCGGCAAACGCGTGGTGCTGGCCCGCGGCGGCGATGGCGGCTTTGGCAATGCAAATTACAAAACCTCGACCAATCGCGCGCCGCGCCGCGCCGATAAGGGTTGGCCGGGGGAAGAACGCTGGCTATGGCTGCGCCTGAAGCTGATTGCTGATGCCGGGCTGGTTGGCCTGCCCAATGCCGGCAAATCCACCTTCCTGGCTGCGGTATCTGCCGCGCGCCCGAAGATTGCGGATTATCCCTTCACCACGCTCCACCCACAGCTTGGCGTAGTGCGCCTGAACGCAACCGAGGAATTTGTGTTGGCCGATCTGCCTGGCCTGATTGAAGGCGCGGCGGAAGGGGCTGGGCTTGGCACGCGCTTTCTTGGCCATGTGGAACGCTGCAAGGTGCTACTCCATTTGGTGGATGGCTCTGCCGCCGATCCTGCGCGGGCCTATCGCACCATTCGCCATGAATTGGCCGAATACGGCCATGGGCTGGAAGATCGCCCGGAATTGGTGGCGCTCAACAAGGCCGATGCCATGACGCCACAAGCCCGCACAGCACGCGTCAAGGCGCTGTCCCGCGCGGCGGGCAAGCCTGTCATGCTGATCAGCGGCGCTAGTGGTGAGGGCGTGCCCGAATTGCTCCGCGCGCTTGCTGACATGATTGCGGCGGCGCGCTGACAGGCTGGGCTTGAGCGTGGTAAGCGCCATTCCATGATCAATCCGGCCCAGCCCTGCTTCAAGGATGCCAAGCGCATTGTCGTGAAGATAGGCTCTGCGTTGGTGGTGGATGATGCCACCGCCGCGCCGCGCGCCGCCTGGCTTGCCTCGGTCGCTGCGGATATCGCGGCATTGCGGGCGCGTGGCGCTGAGGTGGTGGTGGTGTCATCTGGCGCCATTGCCTTGGCGCGGAAGGCACTTGGCCTGACGCGTCGGCGGCTTCGGTTGGAAGAAAAACAAGCCGCGGCGGCGGTTGGGCAGATTCGCCTGGCGGGCGCCTGGCAGGAAGCGCTGGCCGCGCATGGGTTGAATGCGGCGCAATTGCTGCTGACGCTGGAAGATTCGGAAGATCGCCGACGCTATCTTAATGCGCGCGCCACACTCGCCACGTTGCTGAACCTTGGCTGCGTGCCAGTGATCAATGAAAATGACACGGTGGCGACAGCGGAAATCCGCTTCGGCGACAATGATCGCTTGGCAGCCCGCGTGGCCGAGATGATCCAGGCCGATGCGCTGCTGCTGCTTTCAGACATTGATGGGCTCTACACCGCCGATCCGCGCAAGGACCCGGGCGCGCAGCATTTGCCCGTGGTGGAACGCCTGACGGAGGAAATCATGGCCATGGGCGGCGAACCACCGCCTGGCTATTCCTCGGGCGGGATGCGGACAAAGCTGATCGCGGCGCGCATCGCAACCGGTGCCGGTACGGCCATGGCGATTGCGCTTGGCCAACGCGACCATCCGCTGCGTGCGCTGGAAGAAGGGGCGCGCTGCACCTGGTTTCTGCCGCTGCCGGAAGGCCGCAGCGCACGCAAGCGCTGGATCGCGGGCAGCCTTGCCCCGCTTGGTGTGTTGGTGGTGGATGCAGGCGCGGCGCGTGCGCTGAAGCGCGGTTCATCGCTGCTGCCCGCCGGCGTGCGCGCCGTGGAGGGTGAGTTTTCGCGGGGCGATCCTGTCAGTGTGCGCGATACCGAAGGCGTTGAAGTGGCGCGCGGGCTTAGCGCTTATGATGCCGAAGCGGCGCGCCTGATTGCTGGGCATCGCAGTGAGGCGCTTGAGGAAATCCTCGGCTGGCGCGGGCGGGATGAAATCATCCACCGCGATGATATGGTGCTGCTGTAACAGGCGCCTTGGGCGCTATACGCGCCGCATGCTTCATGGCAGCCTTTGCCCCAAGCGCGGCGCAAGCCCCGCCGATAAAGGGCAAGAGACGACATGAAGGAAATTCGCCTTCTCTCCACCAGTGCGATTCTGGGCTACGGCTTTCCGGAAGCAAGCCTTCAGGCCGGCATGGCGCGCGCGCCACATATCATTGGTGTTGATGGCGGCAGCGTTGATCCCGGCCCGCATTATCTGGGTGCGGGCGTGCCTTTTTGCTCGACCATGGCGATCAAGCGCGATTTGCGCCTGATGCTGCGCGCTGCGATTGGCGCTGGCATCCCGCTGATGATTGGCACCTCTGGCGGGGCGGGGGGCGATCCGCATCTTGATCTGACAGCGCAGCTGGTACGTGACATCGCCGCGGAAGAAGGGCTGCATTTCCGCATGGCGCTGATCCGTGCCGAACCTCCGCGCGCGGAATTGCAGCGCCGTTTGGCGGCGGGGCGCATCCACCCGCTCAGTAATCTACCAGCGCTTACCAGCGAAACCTTAGGCCGTGCCAGCCGAGTTGTCGCCATGATGGGCCCCGAACCCTTCATGGAGGCTTTGGATAATGGCGCGCAGGTGATCCTGGCGGGCCGCGCGAGTGATCCCGCGCCCTGGGCCGCCGCTGCCATCCGCGCGCAATTGCCGCCCGCCCCCGCCTGGTATGCCGGCAAAATGCTTGAATGCGGCGCGACTCCTTCCATCCCCAAGGGCCATGATTGCCTGCTGGTGACGGTGCGCGAAGATGGTGTGGAATGCGAACCGATGAACCCCATCCGGCGCTGCACGCCGCTTTCGATTGCCAATCACTCGCTTCATGAAAACAGCAGCCCCATTCATCACATCGAACCTGGCGGCATGCTGGATACATCCGATTGCCGCTTTGATGCTTTGAGTGATCGTGCGGTGCGGATCAGCGGCATGCGCTGGACGCCCGCTTCCCAATATACGGTGAAGCTGGAAGGCGTGGAATTTGCGGGGCATCGCTGCATTTCCATTTGCGGCACACGCGACCCGCTGCTGATTGCGCGCCTGCCTTTATTCCTGGAAGAAGTGCGCGGCATTGTGCGCGAAAAGGCGGCCGCTTTTGGTGTAGCGCCCGAAAGCTACTCACTTATCATTCGTACCTATGGCCTGGATGGCGTGATGGGCGCACGCGAACCTGTGCAGCAGGTGGCGGGCCATGAGGTTGGCTTTGTGATTGAAGTCATCGCTGAAACGCCAGAAATCGCCGCGGCCGTTTTGGGGATTGCGCGTACCAATATGCTGCATACGGATTTCCCGGGCAGGCTCTGCCGCGAAGGGAATATGGCCTTTCCTTTTTCGCCTTCCGATATCCCGGTGGGTCCGGTCTATCGCTTCAACATCCATCACGTGCTGGAACTGGATGACCCGCGCGAGATTTTCCCCATCACCTATGAAAATATCTGAGGACGATCATGCCAAGCATCCGTGAATTGGCGCGAATCTGCAAAAGCAAGAATGCCGGGCCGTTTGATCTGACGATTGATATCGTGTTCGACGATAGCGCACTGTATCAAAAGGTGCGCGCTTCCGGCGTGATTACCGAAGCCTTGTTTGCGCGGCTTTATGGTGTGGCGGCGGAAGATGTATTGCTGACGCCCTATGATGCTGCCATGGCAATCAAGGCCACATTGCCGCGCCTGGTGCCCGCAGGGGGCATTGGCGATACTGATGTTTATGGCTGCCAGCAGCATGCGCCTTTGCTTGATGTTGAAATCCCCGTGTGATCTGAAGGGTTTTTCCGATGCCGAACGCTAATCGCCAAATGACCATGGTCGCCTTCCTGCAGGCGCAGAATTGCTCAAACCTACCGGGTTCCTGGCGGCATCCTGCTTCCATGAGCGATTTTCTGACGCCCGATTACTACCAGCGCATCGCGCGTATTCTGGAAGATGGCAAATTCCACATGGCATTTTTTGATGATCGGCTCGCGATGCCGGACATCTATGCCGATGATTTCCGCAATACGGTGGCGCATGGCGTGCGCGCGGTGAAGCTTGATCCGCTGACCATTGTGATGATGATGGCCGCTGCCACCAAGCGCATTGGCCTGGGTGCCACTTATTCCACCACCTACTACGAACCCTATCACGTCGCGCGGCTTTTTGCGACCGCGGATCTCATGACGCATGGGCGCGTGGCGTGGAATATCGTGACGTCACTGAACAATAGTGAAGCGCTGAATTTCGGCCATAGCGAACATCTGGAACATGATCTGCGTTACGATCGCGCGGATGAATTCATGGAAGTGGTCATGGGCCACTGGGGCGCTTGGGATGATGATGCGCTGATCGTGGATAAAGAATCAGGCGCCTTCGCCAAGCCAGATGGCGTGCGGCGGCTGGATCATCAGGGCAAGTATTTCAAATCGCGCGGGCCTTTCACCGTGCCGCGTTCGCCGCAGGGGCATCCCGTGTTGTTGCAGGCAGGCCAAAGCGGTCGCGGCCGTAGCTTTGCCGCGCGTTGGGGTGAGGCTGTGTTCGTGATCTATCCCAATCTTGAGAATGGCAAGAAACAATATCGCGAATTCCGCGCAGCCGTCGCCGCTGAAGGGCGCGATCCTGACAGCGTGAAAATCCTGCCCGCCTGCTACGCCATTCCCGCCGAAAGCGCCGATATGGCTGCCGAGAAAAAGGCAGTGATTGAAGCGACCGCAAGGCCCATTGATGGTCTGACACTACTTTCCGAAGTGCTGAACTGGGATCTGGGCAGCAAGCCCTATGATGAACCGCTGACGGATGATGAACTCGCGGGGCTTTCCTGGCATGGGTTTCGTGATCGCGTGATCATGCTGTCCGGCAAGAAGAACCCAAGCGTGAGGGATTTTGTGGAGGTTTCAGGCCGCGGCACCGTGCATGAACATCACGCTTTTGTCGGCACGCCGAAGCAGGTTGCGGATCAGATGGAAGAATGGTTCCATGGGGGCACCTGCGATGGCTTTGTCATGGCCGCCACGCATATCCCCGGCGCTTATGAGGATTTTGTGCGTCTTGTTGTGCCTGAATTGCAGCGCCGAGGCGTCTTCCACAAGGAATATCCGGGCAGCACGCTGCGCGACATTATGGGGTTGAAGCGCCCCAGCGCCGCTGAATGTCGCGCTGCGGGACAATCAAAAGGGACATGAGCCCCTCTCGCGCTTCAGCCATGCTGTAGCTGATTGATCATGGCAATTGCCTCGGCCGGGAGCGGCCCTTGATTGATCGCTGCCACCGCATGGTTCAGTTCCGCGATACTGGCTGTGCCCACCAATACCGTGCTGATATCGAGCGGCATGGCGGAAAAGCGCAGCGCCAATTCAACCAAATCCTTGGCGTAGCCAGCCTGGATCAGCGGCAGCAGGCGCCGCGCCGCCTGCACATCCGCGGCATAACTGGCGCCGGAGGCGATGGGTTCGACTTTCGGCACGCCAAGGTGGCTGCGATCTTCTGAACCACTCAGGGCTCCACCTGCAAGGATGCGAATGGCCATCACGCCAATCCCTGCCATCCCGGCGTGATGAATAACCCCACCCAGATCCGGCATCGGTGATCCTGCGGGCAAGGGTGTCACACCGCTCGGGTTCAGGATGTTGTAGGGCATCTGCGCCGTGGCGAAGCAGCCTTCATCCAAAACACGGCGCAGCATGGGCGCATCGCCAAGCCCTGTAATGCCATAGAAACGAATCTTGCCCTGATCGCGCAGTTTGCGGAGTGCCGGCACGGCCTCCTGCAAGACCTGTTCGGCGGTAAAGCTCGGCGCTTCGCCTGATTGGGTGACGGGTTCGTGCAGGTGAAAGATATCCACGCTATCGCGGCCAAGCCGGGCCAGGCTGGCGTCAATGGATTGCGCGATGGTTCCCGCAATATCCGTGCGTTGCGGCCCTCGGATGCGAACCTTGGTGCCGATGATCACCTCTGCGCCAAGTGCTTTCAGCGCCCGGCCCAGATTGCTTTCGGATACGCCATCGCCGTAAGCGGATGCCGTATCGAAATACGTGATGCCTTGGTCAATGGCGCGGCCAATGGCGCGGTCCTGTTCGGCTGCGGTGCCTTTCACCATCAAGCCGCCGATGGCGCCACAACCATAACCCAAAACGGAAACACTGAGGCCGGTCTTGCCTAGGGGGCGCTGTTCCATCGGTCACTCTCCTATCACTTGGGCACTGATGCTGCGGCAGGGCTACCAATACCGCAAGCCGTACTTGCCCTTCCTGCGTGGCAGTGCGAGCCTACCATCCAGCGCGCATAGACGCGATCTTGGAGGATACGCACATGATTTCACGTCGCCTACTATTGGGCGCGGCGGCGCCGCTGGCTGCGGCTTCCATCATTCGCAGCGCCATGGCCTATCCAGACCGCCCCATTCGCATGATCGTGCCCTTCGCCGCTGGTGGAAACACGGATATCCTGGCGCGCCTGGTTGCAGGCCCCATGGCGGAACGCTTGGGCAGGCCAATCATCATCGAAAACCGCGCCGGCGCCGGCGGTAGCCTTGGGGCGGAATTGGTCGCGCGTGCGCCAGCCGATGGATACACGCTTTTATTTGGTGCAGGCGGGCCGCTCACGGCTAATCCTGTGCTGCAAGCAAATATTCCCTACGATGTAGAGCGTGATTTCCGCCCCATTGGCCTTGTGGGCATTTTGCCCATGATCTGCCAAGTGACAGCACGTTTGCCTGTGCGAAGCTTGACGGAATTGATTGCGCTGATGCGCCAGCGTGATGGTGCCTTGACTGTTGCAACACCTGGCAGTGGTAGCGCCGCGCATCTTGCCTTGGAATTATTGATGGCCGGGGCGAATGTGCGTGCAACCCATGTGCCATATCGCGGCGGCAGCGCCATGGTTGCGGATTTGATCAGCGGCACGGTTGATGCCGGAATGGTGGAATTGCCATCCGCCCTGCCGCTGCATCAAGATGGCAAGGCGCCCATTGTCGCCATTGCAACACAGGAAAGATCTCCGCGTCTGCCGGGTGTGCAGACCTTCATCGAAGCGGGTCTGCCCAATTTCACCGCCGGCAGCTATGGCGGTGTATTGGCGCCAGCCGCGACGCCGGCTGAGGTTATCGCCAAGCTCCATGCCGCACTGGCGGCGGTGCTGGATGATACCGCAACACAATCACGCATCAGTGAAGTAGGTGCCATTTTGGCCGGCCCGGAACAACGCACACCAGATGGCTTTGCGCGGTTTCTGAGCGATGAATTAGCCAATGCACGACGCGCGGCAAGGCTTGCGGGGCTTTCGCCGTCATGAAGCAGTGTGGCCATTCCACGCTTGCTGTCTCAGGCGAAGGGTGAATATCCTCGGTCATAAAGACGCATGGGCAGCAGGCCTGTGACGTTGTTTTTTGGGGAGTAAACAACCATGCGCATCACACGCCGCGCCGCGCTCGGCCTTTTGGCAGCGCCACCCGTTATGGCCCAGACCCGTGATTGGCCGAACCGCCCGCTGCGCCTGATCGTCCCCAGCGCCGCCGGCGGGTATGAGGTTTATGCGCGCATCCTCGCACCTAGGCTGGGCGAATTGCTCGGCCAGCCGGTGGTGGTGGAAAACAAGCCGGGGGCGAATGGCATTATCGGCATGCAGGATCTGCAGCGTAGCCGGCCTGATGGCAATACCTTCATGTTCGCCCATATCGGCGCGATTTCCATCGGCTCCAGCATCTATCCCAATATGCCTTTCGATCCGGTGGAGGAATTCGCCTCCATCTCGGTCGCCGTCACCTCGCCGCTTGTGTGGTTGGTTAACCCGTCGCAGCCTTTCCGGACCATGCCGGAATTCATCGCGCGCGCCCGCGCAGAGCCAGGTGTTTGGCGCTATGGCAATCCTTCATCGGGCAGCATTCCACATCTGGTCGCGGAAGAAGCCAAGCTGCGCCACCGAATTGATATGCCAGGCGTGCCCTATCGCAGCACCGTGCAATCCTTGACCGCGGTGATCGCCAATGAGGTGCCGATTACCGTGGATAGCCTTGGCGCCAGTGGCGGGCATATCGCGGGCGGTCGGTTGCGCGCCTTGGCGATGACGGGCCGCGAAAGATCGGACCGGCTGCCAGGCGTGCCAACCATGATGGAACTTGGCCTTGATCAGCGCGAATGGGTGGCTTGGTATGCCTTCATGGCGCCCAAGGGCACGCCGGATGACATCATTCAAAAGCTGAATGGCGTGATCAATCAGGCCCTGCGGGACGAGGCGATTGCAACCCGCATCCGTGATCTTGGCGCTGCGCCGCGCTTCACAACGCCCGCCGAAATGCTGGCTTTCATCCGGGCAGAGCGTGAGGAATTCGGCGCCATCGCGCGCGCCGGCAAGATCAGGGTGGAATAAGGCGCGCTTTGTTCACGTAACCCGCATCAAAGCCGTCTCTAGCTACGCAGGCCAGGGGCTTCCTGGCCGGTGCGCGCCACATATTCTGTGTAGCCACCAGCGAAATCATGGATACCTTCTGGCGTTAATTCCAATACGCGGTTGGAAAGTGCCGCCAGAAAATGCCGGTCGTGCGATACGAAAAGCATGGTGCCTTCATAAGCCGCCAGGGCGCTGATCAGCATTTCCTTGGTCGCCATATCAAGGTGATTGGTCGGTTCATCCAGTACCAGGAAATTGGGCGGATCATACAGCATCAGCGCCATAACCAGCCTGGCTTTTTCCCCGCCAGATAAAACGCGGCATTTCTTTTCCACCTCATCGCCGGAAAAGCCGAAACACCCGGCCAAGGCACGCAAGGAACCTTGGCCTGCGCGCGGAAAAGCATCTTCCATGGTTTCAAAAATGCTGCGCTCACCATCTAACAATTCCATGGCATGCTGCGCGAAATAGCCCAATTTGACACTACCGCCCACCGTAACCGTGCCATCATCGGGTTGCGTAAAGCCGGTCACCAGCTTCAGCAAGGTTGATTTGCCTGCACCATTAATGCCCATGACACAGCAGCGCTCTTTCCGCCGGATCAGGAAATCCAGGCCATTATAAATCACCCGATCGCCGTATTTCTTGTGAATATTCCTGAGATTGACGACATCATCACCAGAACGTGGCGCGGGCGGAAATTCGAATAATATGGTCTGCCGCCGCTTGGGCGGTTCCACACGGTCAATTTTTTCCAATTTCTTGACCCGGCTTTGCACCTGCGCCGCATGGGACGCTCGGGCCTTGAACCGTTCGATGAATTTTATTTCCTTGGCCAGCATGGCTTGCTGCCGTTCGAATTGCGCCTGCTGTTGCTTTTCATTGAGCGCGCGCTGCTGTTCATAAAATTCATAATTGCCCGCATAGGTGGTGAGTGAACCCGCATCAATTTCAATAATCCGATTGACGATACGGTTCATGAATTCCCGATCATGGGATGTCATCAGCAGCGCGCCATCATAGGCCAGTAGGAAATTTTCCAGCCAAATAAGACTTTCCAGATCAAGGTGGTTGCTGGGTTCGTCCAACAGCATGACATCTGGGGCCATCAATAAAATGCGCGCCAAGGCCACGCGCATTTTCCAACCGCCAGACAAGGCGCCAACATCGCCTTCCATCATGTCTTGGCTGAAACTCAAGCCCGCCAGAACTTCACGCGCACGGCCTTCCAGCGCATAGCCGCCCAATTCTTCAAAGCGCGCCTGCACCTCTCCGAAGCGTTCAATCAGTTGATCCATCTGATCGGCCTGGTCTGGATCACCGAGCGCAATTTCCAGCGCCTTCAATTCGGCTGCCACTTCGCTAATGGCGCCCGCGCCATCCATCACCTCGGCCACCGCACTACGGCCGGACATTTCCCCAACATCCTGGCTGAAGAAGCCGATGCTGAGGCCCTTCTCAGCAATCACCAACCCCTCATCGGGTTGTTCTTGCTGCGTCATCATGCGGAACAGAGTCGTCTTGCCGGCACCATTCGGGCCGACCAACCCAATTTTCTCGCCCTTTTGCAGCGCGGCAGAGGCCTCAATGAAAAGGATCTGCCGACCGTTTTGCTTGCTGATGTTATCGAGGCGAATCATGAAGGCTCTGCGTTTCTGAAAGGGGCAGGCGCCTTATAGGGGGATTTCGCGCGAGGGCCAGACCGTCTTCTGAAGACGCGACGCCACTGGCCAAAGCCTCAGCGTGGTTCAATCCCCACCGCGCGCGAATGGGCGTGGGCGACCCAGCCGGCAAGGGTCGTTTGCCTTATCGCCGCCCCGCCGCTGCCATGATTTCCGAACGGCGCTGGATGGCCCAGCCATAATTATCGGGCCACATCTTATTGCCCGGGTCGCAGCCGAGGCTCTCGGCTGCTTTCAACGTCCAATAGGGATCATACATCAATTCGCGCCCGACAGCGATCAGATCAGCGCGGCCTTCCTGCAAAATCGCTTCCGCCTGATCACCGGCAATGATCACACCAACCGCCATCGTCTTCACATCAGCATCGCGGCGCACACGTTCCGCATAGGGCACCTGGAAGCCAGGCGGGCGTTCGGCGCGGCTCTGCAAAGGTTGGCCTGAGTCATTGGCGCGGAAGGCAGGGCCGCCGGAAATCCCGCCAGCCGAACAATCCACCACATCCACGCCGCGCGTCTTCAATTCCTTCGCCAGCACTACAGAATCATCCAGGCTCCAGCCCTCAGCCGGGCCATCCACGGCGGAGATGCGGAAGAATAGTGGCAAATCAGCTGGCCAAGCCGCGCGCACCGCTTCGGTCACTTCCAAGGCAAAGCGCATGCGCCCGGCAAGATCACCGCCATAGCGGTCATTGCGCTTATTCGCGATGGGCGAAAGGAACGCCTGAATCAAATACCCATGCGCGCCATGAATTTCCAAAACGCGGAACCCCGCCTTGGCAGCGCGCACCGCAGCGGCGGCGAAGGCCTGCACGGTTTCCTGAATCTTCGCTTCCGTCATGGCGGTTGGCGCATGCCAGCCCGGGCCCACCGGTTCAGCCGTTGGCCCAAAACACTCCCAAGGGGGCGAACCCGTCGCGGCATCTTCGGCGCGGAGCGGCGTGCTGCCCTTCCAGGGCGGCTGCACGGAAGCCTTGCGGCCGGCATGGGCGATTTGAATGGCGGGGACGGAACCAAAGCCGATGATGGCATCTACAATGGGGCGATAGGCTTCGATCTGCGCATCATTCCAAAGCCCGCAACAACCATGGGTAATGCGCCCTTCCGGCGCTACGGCGGTCGCTTCGGTGAAAACCAAGCCAGCACGCCCGCGCGCCACGGCGGTCAGGTGCGAGAAGTGAAACCCATTCGCCAGCCCATCCTTGGCCGAATACATGCAAAGCGGCGAAAGTGCGACGCGATTGGGAAGTGTTACGGACCGCAGCGTGATGGGCGTGAACAGCAGGGGCATGGACATGCGTGGCTTCCTTGAAGGGGGCTTCAACACCAGTCTGGATGTATGGTGCTGATCGTCAAGCCTTGACGCATTGTCCGAAGCGCCATGAACATCCCGCCCCCGACCCTGAAGGATGATGCCATGACAACAAGACGCGCTGCCCTTGCCGGGCTATTTGCTTTTCCTGCCCTGGCTTCCGCTCAGGAAGCCTGGCCCGCGCGCAGCCTTCGGCTGATTTCGCCCTTTCCGCCTGGCGGTGCGGCGGATGTTCTGGCGCGCAATATCGCCGAGGAATTGACGCCAGCACTACGCCAATCCGTTGTCGTGGAAAACCGCACCGGTGCGGGCGGTTCAGTTGGTACGGAAGCGGTCGTGCGCAGCGCAGCTGATGGCTACACGCTACTCATGGGCTCCACAGGGCCGCTCGCGATCAATCCGGGGCTACTCCGCCTTGCTTATGATCCGGCGCGGGATTTGGCGCCGGTTGCCATGGTTTCCACCGTCGCCTCCGTTTTGGTGGTGCATCCTTCCGTACCGGCACGCAATTTGACCGAGCTGCTGGCCATGGCGCGCGCCAAGCCGGGTGAGTTAAATTACGGGTCAAGCGGCACGGGCAGCGCGCAGCATCTGTTCATGGAATTGCTCAAGCAAATGACCGGGGTGGACATCACCCATATACCCTATCGCGGAACGGGTCCCGCCATGGTGGATACCATCGGTGGTCGGCTTTCCATGATGTTCGACACCACGCCAACCGCGCTGCCGCATATCCAGGGCGGGCGCGTGCGCGCCATTGCCGTGACCACCGCGCGGCGCGATCCTGCCTTGCCGGATGTACCCACAATCGCTGAATCTGGTGTGGCGGGCTATGAAGGGGTTGGCTTTTATGGGCTGATGGCACCTGCCGGTACACCTGCCGCCATCGTGGATCGGCTACACCGGGAAGTGAATGCGGCGCTGGCGCGGGAAGCCTTCCGCGCGCGGCTTGTCTCTCAAGGCACAGAACCCGCACCCATGACGCAACAAGCCTTTCGAGACTTCATCGCAACCGATCGTGAAAGATGGGCGCGCGTTATCCGTGATGGCAACATCAAGGTTGATTGAAGCATTTTCAAGCCAAGTGGAAACACTTGGCGGCTCGGAAAATGCGACCAAACAACGCATTTTCAAGCCAAGTGGAAACACTTGGCGGCTCGGAAAATGCGACCAAACAACATATTTTGAAGCCGAGGTGAACGGGAACCGCGCTAGGGTGCCGGCAAAAGCGCGTCGGTCCGCCCCATAAGCCGGTACGCAACAAGCCCCACCCATTCACGGAAACCCCATTCGAATTGGCCCAGCCGTTCCGGCAAAGGCGCATCGTAAAGTGCCGCGAAGCTATGGCCGGTGCGGTAATTCACCGGCCAAGCGACAATATCTTTCCAACCGGCCTGGCGGAACACGCCCATGCTGCGCGGCATATGGCTGGCTGAGGTCACCAGCAGCCAAACCTCACCAGCTTTGGGCTGCACCAAATCCCGCGTCAGCAATGCATTCTGATGCGTGTTGCGGGCTTCCGCCTCATAAATCACGCGCGGGCCTGAAAGGCCCAGGCTTTCGAAGAATTGGCGCGCCACATCGGCTTCCGTCAGCCCGCCATGCACCAAGGAACCCTGGCCACCGGTAAAGACGATGCGCGCATCGGGGAAACGCCGCGCGAGTGCCACGGCTTCTGTCATGCGTTCCGCCGCGCCATTGATGGCGGGAATGCCGCGCGCATCGGTAATGTTCTGATCCACCGCACCGCCCAGCACCACAATGCCATCCACCCGTGCGGGCGCTTCAGCCGGGCGCGGGAAACGGTCTTCCAAAGGCAGCAGGATGAACTGGCTGATGGGCGTTGCGATCAGCAGGAAGAAAAAACTCAGGCAGCACAAGATCAGCCAGCGGCCAAAACGGCGCCCGCGCCAGATCATGGCAAGCCCGATGGCACCGATAATGAGCGCGAAATGGCCCGGCCGCGCCGGAAACCATAAAATCTTTGAGAGGAGATAGGCGATATCGGTCATGCCAGGGCCCAAGCACCGCGTTTTTTGCCGAAGCGGCGCGACGCCCGCGTGTCAAGCGAAGCAGCAGCCGGGAAGGACAAAGTGCTTTGCCCCAGCAGTGAAGGCAACAGGGGGATCAGCCGAAGCTGACCACCCTGCAACAATCTATTTGCGGGCGCCTTCGGCCTTAGCTTCCACAACCACGCGCTGTTCAGCGGCAAGAATGGTATTGCGCAATTCACGCAGGAACGCATTACCCTTCGGCGTCCGCTGCACAAGGACGGAACGGCGATCAGAAGGGTCTGGCTTGCGCCGGGCAAGATCCAGATCAGCCAGGCGATCCAGCGCGCGGGTAATGGCGGGCTTGGAAACATTCAGCTTTGCCGCCAGGCCGCGCACCGTATGCGGCCCATCAGTCAGGTAGCTGATGAGCATCACACCAAGCTGGCGCGACGAAAGATCAGCACCATCGCGGCGTACCAGGGTGACGATCGTTTCCTGCAATACGCGGATCAGATGCTCCGAACCGTTATTGTTGGCCATGACATTCTTCCTTTCCGTATGACAGCCAGGTTCTATGCCCTGACCTGTCTTGCTTATTGTTAACAAAAAGAGTTTCCGCTTGTTCCGAAACGTCAACCCGCTGTCAGTTTCGGCGCATATCACATTCCCTTCGAGAAATCATGTAACATTGCGAAGATCGCGCGTGCCGCCTGCGCTTCGCCGCCTTCAGGTCGGCCAGGGCGCGTTGCATCATTCCATGCATAAACATCCAAATGGGCCCAGCGCTGATCCGGCGGCACAAAACGGCGCAGGAATAACGCCGCCGTTACAGCACCGGCCATTGGCTTTTGTGAAACATTTGAAAGATCGGCAAAGGGGCTATCCAGCCAGCCATCATAGCCATCATGCAAGGGCAATCGCCAGAGCGGGTCTTGAACATTATTGCCGGCACCCAAAAGGCTTTCCGCCAGCGCGTCATCATTACTGAAAAGCGCCGGCAAATCGGGGCCAAGCGCCACACGTGCCGCGCCGGTCAACGTGGCGGCATCCAGAATCAGTGCCGGCGCTTGTTCGGCGGCAAACTGCAGCAGGTCGCACAAGACCAGGCGGCCTTCAGCGTCGGTGTTGCCGATTTCAACACGCAAGCCTTTGCGTGTCCGCAAAACATCCATGGGCCGCATTGCCTGGCCTGAGACGGCATTTTCCACCGCGCCAATCAGCACCAACAGGCGAATGGGCAGCTTGGCGCGCATCACCAACTCAGCCACCGCCATCATCACGGCGGCGCCGCCCATATCCTTTTTCATGCGCAGCATGGCGGCGGAAGGCTTCAGATCCAGCCCGCCGGTATCAAAGCAAACACCCTTGCCGCAAAGCGCAACCAATGGGCCATCGGCCGCCCCAGACCAATGCAAAACGGCAAGATGCGGCGCGCGCGGACTGCCAGCACCCACCGCAGCCATGCAGGGAAAACCCTCTGACAAGGCCTGCCCGGTAATGATTTCAGCGCGCCCGCCATGGCGGTCTGCCAGCGCTGCCGCGGCTTCCGCCAATTGTTGTGGGCCCAACTCCGCCGCTGGCGCATTGATCAGATCGCGGGCCGCACAAATGGCTTCCGCGATCATCAACGGCATTTCGGCACCATCGGGCACAATCAATTCAGCCGGCGCGCGCCCTGGCTGCTTGTGGCGCAACCAACGATAGGCGCCCAAATGCCATCCCAGTACAGCATCCGTTGAATCGGCCATATCGCCCGCCAAATGCCAGCGGCTTCCGGTGGGTAGCGCCCATGGCGCTGCGCCGTAATGCCAAGGCGATGCTTGCGCACCCACACCAAGCACAGCGCCAGATAAGCCATCAGCGCCCGGGATCAAGGCAATGTCACCCGGCTTGGCCGTAAAGCCCGAAGCGCGCAGAAAGGCAGCCGAGGCGACCGGTAAAGTCGCTAGAAAGGTCAGCAATTGAGACGCGCTGACCCGGTGCAACGGCAAGGAAACTGGCTCTGAGGCTGGCTTTGATTCAGCCATGGGATTCTCCGATTACCGCTTCACGAAAAAGTGATCAGCGGACATGCTACCCTCCTTTGCGCCTTTAGCGAGTTAATTTCAATTCACGCCCCAATGAACACGCTGCAACGCCCAATATGTTTTGGTAAAAAAATAATTAAAATCGGCTTCATTTGGCAACACAATCTGCCTTATTCCGCGCCGCATCGAATTGATAAATGATTGTTCACTTTTCAACGTCACACTAGTCGGGCTTAATGGGATTAGCGAAGTAGCATTCCCAAAATGAGGAGGCCGAGCAATGCCGCACAGCAAACCGGACAGTAAGTCAGCCGAATCCCAGCAAGGCCCCTTGGGGCGCAGGTTGCTCGTCTTGCATCTGGCGGCCGCGCCGGCCGTTCTGGGTGTGGCGCGGAGCGCTGCGGCAGAACCATTGCAGCAAGCCCCCGTGATCCCTGTTGTGACCGATGCCGATCCGGGCGATGGACCAGGGCGTGGACGTGGCCGTTCGCGCGGCACGGGCCTGACCGATTCCGATCCTGGCGATGGCCCCGGCAATGGCCGCGGCACACGGCGCGGCACGGGCATGACGGATGCTGACCCCGGTGATGGTCCTGGCAATGGTCGCGGCGCGCGGCGCGGCACGGGCCTGACCGACTCCGACCCCGGTGATGGTCCTGGCAATGGGCGCGGTGCGCGGCGCGGCACGGGCCTCACGGATGCTGATCCTGGCGATGGCCCTGGCAATGGTCGCGGCGCGCGCCAGAAGGCCATGACGGATTCAGACCCGCGCGATGAGGCAGGCCGCGGCCGGCGCGGCACCTAAACCACTGCCTGCGTTATGACTGAAACCTTGGGTGAAGCGGCTTGGCGTCTGGCTTTTGGTAGCCTGACGCCGGCGCAGGTCTTCGCCCTGCGTGAAGGCTCGGCCTGGCGGCTTTTGCCCGGGGGCGGGACGGACCGTTACGCGGACTTGCTTTCAATCACTGATCTGGATGCGTTTCTGCGCACTGATGCGGCGCGTCATCCGCGCGTGACCATGGCGGATGGTGGGCGGCAGGGCAGTGCCGCCATCCCGGCCGATGAGTATTTGCAGGCCGATAGCAGCCGCGTTGATCTGCCGCGTCTGTTTGCCCGGCATGATGCGGGCGGCAGCCTGGTTGTCTCTCAATTTCACGAAATGCATGCGCCGCTCGCACAGTTTTGCCGTGGCTTGGAAAAGGTGTTCCTGCATCCCGTGCAGGCTAACATCTACCTGACGCCCCCCGGCGCGCAGGGCTTCCGCGTGCATTTTGATACGCATGACGTGCTGGTGATGCAGGTATCGGGTGCCAAATCCTGGCGCGTTTGGGATGACATCCCCTTCCCCTTGCCAAGCCGCGCCACGCCATGGGCGAATAAGCAAAGCCCTGCCGGCACGCCGCACGCGCTCACGCTCAATCCAGGTGATGCGCTTTACCTGCCGCGCGGCGTTATGCATGAAGCGGCGGCGCAATCGGGCGATGCGCCATCGCTGCATATCACCCTCGGTTTCCTGGAAGCCTCCATGGCCGATATGTTGCGGGAGCTTTTGGAAACTCTGGAAGCGGAAAATCCAGCCTTGCGCACCAGCATCCCTTCCTGGCGATTGGGGGAAGCAGAAGGCACTGCCGCCATCGCCGCGCGGCTCGCGCCTGCACTTGCCGCGCTATCTTCAGAAGCGGCACTGGAGCGGCTTGCGCTGGCTGCCATGGATCGGATCACGCGGGATAGGCTGCCGCTGTCGCAGCGCAGCCTCGCGCATCGCCCGCCCGGTGCAGATGCAAAGCTCCGCCTGTCGGACGCCATGCATCATCATCTGGTGCCGCTGCCCGAAGGTGGTGGCGCGCTTCGCTGGTATGGCGGCGTGGAAAATCTGAACGCCACCGAATGCACCTGGCTTGCGCAATTGGCCGAAGGCGCCACGCCGGCCAGTCTTGGCGAAGGCGCCTTGGCCTTTTGTCAGCGCCTGGTGGCGCTCGGGCTATTGGAACGCTGCTAAACGGCGTGGGTTACCCGCCGCCTTCCTCACGCAGGATTTCCAATTCCAGCCAGCGCGTCTCCGCCTGCTGCAAGGCGGCCTGTGCCGTACCAAGTGCACTGGTCGCCTTGGCAAAGCCAGCGGCATCGCGTGCGTAAAACGCCGGATCGGCGATGCGCTTTTCAAGTGCGGTGATTTCCGCCGCAAGCTTTTCCATCCGCGCCGGCAGGGTTTTCAATTCATGTTGTTCCACCGCGCCCAGGCCCTTTTTGCGCAGGGCTTGCTTGGCTAGAGCTGCCACCTCTCGCTTCGGGGCCGTCGCCTGCTTTTCAGCGGCCCGCGCCCGCACGCCATGGCCGCGCTGCGCCACCATATCGCTATAGCCGCCGGCATATTCCTGCCAGCGCCCGGCTTCCTCAAACGCAATCACGCTGGTCACGCATCGGTCGAGGAAATCGCGATCATGGCTCACCAGCAACACCGTGCCGGCGTAATCCGCGATCAATTCCTGCAACAGATCAAGCGTTTCCAGGTCCAGATCATTGGTGGGTTCATCCAGCACCAGAAGATTGGATGGCTTGGCGAAGGCGCGCGCCAGCATCAGCCGGCCGCGTTCTCCGCCGGAAAGCGCGCCAAGTGGCGTGCGCGCCTGTTCCGGCGTGAACAGAAAATCCTTCATATAGCCAAGCACATGCCGAGGCGCGCCGCCCACATGCACCATATCGCCACGCCCTTCGGTCAGCGCTTCCGCCAGCGTCACTGCAGGATCAAGCGCCGCGCGGCGCTGATCCAGCCCCACCATTTCAATCCCAGCGCCGAGCAAAACCTGCCCCGCATCCGGCGCCAGCGCACCGATCAACATGTTCAACAGCGTCGTCTTGCCCGCACCATTGGGCCCCAGAATACCCACGCGATCACCGCGCATGATGCGTGTTGAAAACCCCGTGACGATTGGGCGGTCACCAAAGGATTTGCTGATATTGTCAGCGGCAATCACCAGATTGCCGGACCCGCCAGCCTCGGTCGCGGCCATGCTCACACGCCCGGGCGCGGTGCTGCGCTCTCGCCGCCGGGTACGCAAGGTTTGCAAGTTTTCGTGCCGCCTTACATTGCGCTTGCGCCGCGCGGTCACGCCATAGCGCAGCCAATGTTCTTCGCGCACGATCTTGCGCGCAAGCTTATGCGCATCGCGTTCTTCTTCTTCCAACACCTGATCGCGCCAGCCCTCAAAAGCGCCAAAGCCCTGTTCCAGGCGGCGCGTTGTGCCGCGATCCAGCCAGACCATTGCGCGGGAAAGCCCTTCCAGAAAGCGCCGATCATGGCTGATCAGGACCAAAGCCGATGCACTCGCGGCCAGTTCCGCTTCCAGCCATTCAATCACCGGCAGGTCGAGGTGATTGGTCGGTTCATCCAGCAACAGAATGTCAGGTTCTGGCGCTAGTGCGCGGGCAAGCGCGGCGCGCCGTGCTTCACCCCCCGAAAGCGCGGCCGGCGCTTCCGCGCCACTCATTCCCAAGCTTTCCAGCAAATAGCGCGCGCGATACGCATCATCCGCCGGGCCAAGCCCTGCTTCGACATAGGACATCACATCGGCATAGCCGGAAAGATCAGGTTCCTGATCCAGAACGCGCAGCGTGGCGCCTGGTTGCAAAAAGCACGTGCCACCTTCCGCTTCAATCAGCCCGGCAGCAATCTTCAACAGCGTTGACTTGCCCGAGCCATTCCGCCCGACCAGCGCCAGCCTTTCGCTAGGCGCCACGGATAACGAGGCACCATCCAGTAACCGCGTGGTGCCAAAGCCCAGGCGGATATCCTGCAGGATCAGAAGCGGGGGTGCGGCCATCAGCTACCCCGCAAAGGGGTCACGCATCATGATGGTGTCGTCACGTTCAGGGCTGGTGGAAAGCAGCACCACGGGGGCTTCCACCAATTCCTCAATCCGGCGGATGTATTTCACCGCCTCGGCCGGCAATTCGGCATAGGAACGCGCCCCGCGGGTGGAACCGGGCCAGCCGGGCATGATTTCAAAAATGGGTTCTGCTGCCGCTTGCGCGCGTTGCCCCGTGGGCAGGCGCTTCATCACCTGGCCATTCACGGTGTAGCCAGTGCAGATTTTCAATTCGCTAAGGCCATCCAGCACATCAAGCTTGGTCAGCACCAAGCCCTGCACGCCGCCCACCTTCACCGCCTGACGCACCATGCAGGCATCAAACCAGCCGCAGCGGCGGGGACGCCCCGTGACGGTGCCGAATTCATGGCCGCGTTCGCCCAGGCGCTTGCCGATCTCATCATGCAATTCACTCGGGAAAGGGCCGGAACCAACGCGGGTTGTGTAAGCCTTGGCAATGCCCAGCACGAAGCCAATGGCATCCGGCCCTATACCCGCCCCGGCGGCGGCATTGCCAGCGACGGTATTGCTGCTGGTGACATAGGGGTAGGTGCCGTGATCCACATCCAGCATCACCGCCTGAGCGCCTTCGAACAGCACGCGCTTGCCGCTGCTACGCGCCTCATCCAGGCGTTCCCAGATCGCTTCCGAAAAGGGCAGCAGCTTTGGTGCCAGCGCAAGCAAGCTATCCAGCAGCGCCTGTTTTTCGAATTCCGGCGCACCAAGCCCGCGCAGCAGCGTGTTGTGATGGCGGAGCAGCTCATCAAGCTTGTCGGACAGGGTTTCGGGTTCCGCCAGATCACACAAGCGAATCGCGCGCCGCGCCACCTTGTCTTCATAGGCGGGGCCAATGCCGCGCCCGGTGGTGCCGATTTTCGCATCGCCCCGCGCCGCTTCGCGCGCCTTATCCAAAGCGGGATGCAGGGGCAGGATCAGCGGCACATTATCGGCGATGCGCAGATTCTCGGGCGTCACGGAAAGCCCCTGCGCGGTCACTTTGGCGATTTCGGCCAGCAGCGCATCCGGGTCCAGCACCACGCCATTGCCGATAATGCCAAGCTTGCCGCGCACCACGCCCGAAGGCAGCAGCGAAAGCTTATAGGTCTGATCGCCCACCACCAGCGTATGGCCGGCATTATGCCCGCCCTGGAAACGCACCACGATATCCGCGCGGGAGGCAAGCCAATCAACAACTTTGCCCTTGCCTTCATCGCCCCACTGGGCACCGATCACGGCGACATTGGCCATGGTTCTAACCTTTCCGGGGCAGCGCCACAGCGCGCCCGTCCTGAAGTGAATGGGTGCAGCGGAGAGATTCGGGCGTATCAGCCGCCGAAAGCGCCGCCACCGTAATGAAGCCTTGCGCGCGCAAGGCAGCGCCATCCGCACCAAGCGGAATGAAAAGCCGCGCCGGTTCCACGCTGCGCGGTGCCGCGCGCAATACCGCATCCGGGTAAAGCGTCATGCCCGTGGCCGGTTCGCCATTGTGGGAAACATAACGCCCACCACGCGCCAATTCCCCGCCAAGCCCCGGCCCGTACAGCGTGAAGGCCACGCCCGTGTGGTAGCGAAAGCCGCGAAACTCCACGGGATCAAGCGTGATCCGCAGCCCCGGCGCGCGGCGCGCGATGGCGGCAATCACGGCAGCCGCATCCTGCGCCAAGGCGCGCGCGGCAGATGGCAATTCAGCCTGTTGCAAGGCGGTAAGCGCGGCAGAGGCCGGGCCGGAAGCCGCCATCAGCGCGGGCAAGGCCTGCAAAACAACCGCCCCCGAATCGCGCACCGCCGCCGCCACCGCCGCGCTATCCTTGCGGTCCAGCGCGCGGGCCAGGCTGGCGCGTAACGCGGGCGCCAGTACTGCGGCATCAAGCAAAGCGGGCGTCAGGCTGGGCAGCGTAACATCCAAGCTGACGGGTGCCACGCCAATCGCGGCCAAGGCTTCCACGGCTACAATCGCCACTTCAGCATCGGCTTCAATCGCATCGCTGCCAATCACTTCAACCCCAGCCTGGGGAAGCTGGCGTTCGGGCGCCAATTGCGTGCCGCGCACGCGCAGCACCTGGCCCGCATAACAAAGCCTCAAGGGGCGCGGTTCGGCGGCAAGCCGCGTTGCGGCAATGCGCGCCACTTGCGGCGTGGTATCAGCGCGCAGCCCCATCATGCGCTGGCTGACAGGGTCCATCAGGCGGAAGGTCTGATCCGCCACCGCAGCGCCCGAGCCTGTCAGCAGGCTGTCTTCGAATTCCAACAGCGGCGGCTTGACGCGTTCATAGCCATGCTGGGCGAAGGCCGCCATCATGGCTTCCACCAAAGCAGCCTCCCGCGCCGCGTCGGGCGGCAGCAGATCGGCGAAGCCGGCAGGCAGCAGGGCGGGGTTGGGCAAATCTTCGGTCATGAGCGGGGACAGGGTTTGGCAGGGGTAGCGTGGCTCGGCAAGCCCTGCCCGCGCCCCCTGTGGTCCGATCGCTGCTGTCGGTTCCCCAGAGCAGCATGAATCGGCCCACCAAATATTCTGCTAGTGGTGCGCGGGACCGCCCCCCAGGATCGGGACAGGTCAGCATGAATCGCACCACTAGCCTGATTGGGTGAAATCGCTCCCGCGATCAGGGCTCAGCATTTCCGCATGAGCCATGGCCGGCGCCAGCGACGCAAAAATTAAACGGGTAACTGCGGGGCGTGGAGCCCCGCAATTCAGCCATGGGCGGCAGATGAACCGCGCCGCGCTTGCCGAACCACATCGGACACGAAGGCGGCGATGCCCGTATAGACAATAAGTTGCAGGAAAGTGACGCCGACCCAAAGCCAGACCGGGAAGACCCCCGGCAAGGCCAGGAAGCCAAGCGGCAGGAACAGATAGGCATAAGCCTCGGCTACCTGCTGGGTAACCTGTTGGGTTCCTTCATAAATCATCATGCCCGCGACATACAGGATGATGAACAACCCGGCCCATGCAATCCAGCGATGCTTATCGAGCAAGCGCGCAATGAACGTCGCCGCAACCCCCATGAGCACCACGGAAACCGCAAGCCCGATGACAAGAATATAAGGATGATCCTTGGCTGCACCTGCCACGGCAAGCACGTTATCGAGCGACATGGAAACATCAGCCACTAGGATTTGGGTGATGGCCTGACGCAGCGTCTTTTTAGGCGCACCAGGGGCCGCACCATTCTCGAGCGATTCCACGCCTTCATGCTGATCGGTGACCGAAGCGTCGCCATGGCTGCCGCCGTCACGCAATTCGCGATACATTTTCCAGCAGACCCAAAGCAGCAAAACGCCACCGGCCAGCACAATCCCAACAATTTGAAGCAATTGAACGGTGATGGACGCGAAGCCGATTCGCATCACAGTAGCCGCGATAATACCCCAAAAAATGGCCTTTTTCCGCTGTTCCGCCGGCAAGCCAGCCGCAGCCATGCCCACCACGATGGCGTTATCGCCCGCGAGCACAACGTCAATGAACAGAACCATGGCGAGCGGTTGAAGCCACTCGGGAAGCATTTCCAACATTTTTATGGAGTTCCGACTTTTGAGTTTGACATTACGGTTTCTTTAGCCAGCCCGGTGCCACCCCGCAAGCGGGCAGAAGGTCCAAAGCTTGCCATCAGCCTTCCAAGGCGCCACAGGGAAATGGCCGTTTTGGAGTCTCCGCCATGGTCCCGCGCTATTCCCGCCCGCAAATGGAAGCCATCTGGGCGCCCACCAATCGCTACCGCATCTGGTTCGAGATTGAGGCCCTGGCGGCTGAGGAAATGGGCCGCATCGGCACCATTCCGACTGAAGCCGCCAAGATCATCCGCGAGAAAGGCGCCCCGCGCGCGGCGGGTATCACGGATGCCGATATCGCCCGGATTGATGAGATTGAACGCGTCACGCGCCATGATGTGATCGCCTTCCTCACCTGGATGGGGGAAGGCATTGGGCCGGAAGCGCGCTTCATGCATCAGGGCATGACTTCTTCCGATGTGCTGGATACCTGCCTTGCCGTGCAAATGACCCAGGCGGCGGATTTGCTGATTGCGGATGTTGATGCGCTGCTGGCGGCGCTCAAGGTGCGGGCGATGGAGCATAAACTCACCCCCACCATCGGCCGCAGCCACGCCATCCATGCCGAACCAACCACTTTCGGCCTGAAGCTTGCCGGGCATTACGCTGAATTTGCCCGGAACCGCGCGCGGCTGGTGGCGGCGCGGGCCGAAGTCGCGACCTGCGCCATTTCCGGCCCTGTCGGCACCTTCGCGAGTGTTGACCCGCGTGTGGAGGCCTTTGTCGCCGGCAAGCTTGGCCTTTCGGTGGAGCCGGTTTCAACGCAAGTCATCCCGCGTGACCGTCACGCGGCATTTTTCGCGGCGCTGGCTGTGGTGGCGACGGGCATTGAACGCCTGGCCACTGAAGTGCGCCATTTGCAACGAAGCGAAGTGCGCGAAGCCGAGGAATTCTTC
This sequence comes from Roseomonas sp., assembly GCA_044345845.1. Taxonomy (GTDB): domain Bacteria; phylum Pseudomonadota; class Alphaproteobacteria; order Acetobacterales; family Acetobacteraceae; genus Neoroseomonas. Next base: position 93,544 of record JBIJAH010000003.1, on the reverse strand, counting down.
CATGCCGGGCAGAAGGGTTCTTCCGCCATGCCGCATAAGCGCAACCCGGTGCTGAGTGAAAACCTCACGGGTCTGGCGCGGCTGGTGCGTGGCTATGCGGTGCCCGCGCTTGAAAATGTGGCGCTGTGGCATGAACGCGATATCAGCCATTCATCGGTGGAACGCGTGATTGGCCCGGATGCGACAATTGCGCTTGATTTCGCGCTGATGCGCCTGACCGGCATGATGGAAAAGCTCACCATCTATCCGGCGCGGATGCAGGCCAATCTGGAAAGCCTGGGCGGTGTGTTGCATAGCCAGAAGGTGCTGCTGGCGCTGACCCAAGCGGGCATGAGCCGTGAAGATGCCTATGCCACCGTGCAGCGCTGCGCCATGGCAACCTGGCAGGCTTTGGGCAGCGCGGAGGCCAAGGATTTCCGCACCAATTTGCTGGAAGATGCCGGCGTGGCCGCGCTGATGGATGGCGCAGCACTTGATCGCGCCATGGATCCAGCGCGCGATTTTGGCCATGTGGAGACCATTTTCGCGCGCGTTTTTGGTGGGTAGGGGTTAAAAACGCAAAGGCGTCGCGCGCACCACCAAGGGCAGGCGCCGCACTTCGGCCAGCACCGCTTCCGGCATCGGGCCATCCAGCCCGACTAGGCAGATCGCATCGCCTCCCGGCGCCGCGCGGCCCAGATGCAGCGTGCCGATATTGATGCCCGCTTCCGCGAGCGCCGTGCCGAAACGCCCGATGAATCCCGGTCTATCCTGATTGGTCACATACAGCATATGCGGCGCGAAATCTGCTTCCACCGCAATGCCCTTGATGGCCACCAAGCGCGGCTTGTTTTCCGCGAGGAGCGTGCCGGCGATGGAACGCTCCCCCTGAGTGGTGGTGACGGTGATGGTCAGAAGGGTTTGATATTCGCCGCGCCGTTCCATGATGGTTTCCGCCACATCAATGCCGCGTTCCTTCGCCAGCACCGGCGCATTCACCATATTCACCGCGCCCATTTGCGGCGTCAGCACACCGGCCAAAGCGGCGGCCGTCAGCGGGCGGCGATTAAGCTCCGCCGCATGGCCTTCATATTCAATGCGGATCGCCTTGATTGCATCATCCTGTCCGGCGCTAAGCTGCCCCGCCATGGAACCGAGCAAGCGCGCCAATTCCATATAGGGTTTTAACCGCGGCGCTTCTTCCGCCGTGACGCTCGGCATATTGATGGCGTTGGAAACCGCGCCCGTCAGCAGGAAATCCGACATTTGTTCGGCGACTTGCAGTGCCACATTTTCCTGCGCTTCATTCGTCGCCGCACCCAGATGCGGGGTGCAAACCACGTTTTCCAAGGCGAAAAGCGGGCTGTCTGTCGCGGGTTCAACCTCAAACACATCAAGCGCCGCGCCGGCCAAATGGCCGGATTGCAAAGCCTCAGCCAAAGCAACCTCATCCACCAGGCCGCCGCGCGCGCAATTGATCAGCCGCGCGCCCTGTTTCATGCGCGCAATATTTTCGCGTGAGAGGATATTGCGCGTCTGTTCTGTCATGGGCGCATGGAGCGTGATGAAATCGGCGCGCGCCAGCAATTCAGGGAGTTCCACCTTCTCCACACCAATTTCAACGGCGCGTTTTTCCGAAAGGAAAGGATCGAAGGCAATCACCTTCATTTTCAGCCCATTGGCGCGGTCAGCGACAATGCCGCCGATATTGCCGCAACCAATCAGGCCGAGCGTTTTCGCAAAAAGCTCCACCCCCATGAAGCGGTTCTTTTCCCATTTGCCGGCCTTGGTGGAGGCCGAGGCTTCAGGCAATTGCCGCGCGAGCGCAAACATCATCGCAATGGCGTGTTCGGCGGTGGTAATCGCATTGCCGAAAGGTGTATTCATCACGACAACGCCGCGCGCGGTGGCGCTGGTGACATCCACATTGTCAACGCCAATGCCGGCGCGGCCCACCACTTTCAAACGAGGCGCCGCTTCCAGCACTTCCCGCGTCACCTTGGTGGCGGAACGCACCGCGAGGCCATCATACTCACCAATAATGGCACGGAGTTCCGCCGGCGTCAGGCCGGTTTTCACATCGGCTTCAATGCCGCGTTCACGAAAAATCGCGACCGCGGCGGGGCTGAGTTTGTCTGAGATCAGAACGCGCGGCATGGGCCTCACGCCCCTGCCATTTCGGCTTGCACGCTGGCCAAAGCCCAATCCAACCACGGCAGCAGCGCCTTGATGTCCGCCGTTTCAACCGTGGCACCACCCCAGATGCGGAGCCCCGGCGGTGCATCACGATAAGCACTGGCATCCAGCGCGACCCCTTCCTTTTCAAGCAGGGAAGCAATCTTCTTCGCCGCCGCCGCCTGGGCTTCCGCTGAAAGCGCCGCGAACCAAGGCGCGGTGATGGTCAGGCAGATGGAAGTGCAGGAACGCGTCGCCACATCCTGCGCCAGAAAACCATAGCCACTGCCCGCCGCGACCCAATCCGCAATGGCGGCGAGATTGGCTTCACTCCGCGCAATCAGCCCCTTCAGCCCGCCAATGCTTTCCGCCCAGCGCAGCCCATCCAAAGCATCCTCAACGCAGAGCATAGAAGGCGTATTGATGGTTTCGCCCTTGAACACGCCTTCGCTCAACTTCCCACCGCTGGACAGGCGGAAAATCTTCGGCATGGGCCAGGGCGGGGAATAGCTTTCCAAGCGCGCCACGGCGCGGGGCGAAAGCGCCAGCATGCCATGCGCGGCCTCGCCCCCCAGCACCTTCTGCCAAGACCAGGTGACCACATCCAGTTTCGCCCAGGGCAGATCCATCGCAAAGGCCGCGCTGGTCGCATCACAAATCGCGAGCCCTTCGCGATCGGCGCTGATGAAATCAGCATTGGTAAGGCGCACGCCGCTGGTCGTGCCATTCCAGACAAAAACGACATCGCGCTTGGGATCAACCGCGCCAAGATCAGGCAACTTGCCATAGGGCGCATCAAGCACGCGCGCATCAGCAAGCTTCAATTGCTTCAGCACATCAGTCGCCCAATCCTTGGAGAAGGATTCCCAGACCAGCACATCCACCCCGCGTGCGCCAAGCATGGACCAAAGCGCCATCTCAACCGCGCCCGTGTCAGACGCCGGCACAATGCCAAGCCGCCAATCGGCAGGCATGCCCAGGATGGATTTGGAAAGCGTAATCACTTCCGCGAGCTTCGCCTTGGGCGTCGCAGCGCGGTGGCTGCGCCCCAGCAGTGCGCCTTCAAGCGCCGCGAGTGACCAGCCCGGGCGCTTGGCGCAGGGACCGGATGAAAAACGAGGATTGGCCGGGCGGATTCCCGGCTTGGTGGCGCTTGCCATGATGTGGCTCCCTTCCAGAAGCGAATGCGCCCCGGTGGGGGGGCGTGGCCCGCGCTTTGGTTACGACTTGGAAGGGGCCGGGATCAAGGGAAAAGCACGAAAAAATGAGGTAGCGCGCCAGGGCGCCATGCGCCATGCTCCCGCACGCAAAAGGGGCGCTATGACCCCAAAGCAAGGGAGATTTCCATGTTTCACCGCCGCCGGCTTTTGACGCTGACTGCGCTTTCACCCCTCGCCGCCCCTGCCATTCTGCGCGGCGCGACAAGCCCAGCCGCAGCGCAGGCACCCTGGCCGAACCGGCAAATCCGCATGGTGATTCCCTGGCCGCCGGGTCAGGCCACAGATGTGGTCGGGCGGCTGGCCGGGCAGCGCCTGTCCGAACGGCTGGGCCAGGTGGTGGTGCCGGAAAATCGCCCCGGCGCGGGCGGGCAGATCGGCACGGATCTGGTGGCCAAGGCACCGCCGGATGGTAATGTTATCCTCTCAGCCTCGATCGGGCCCATCACCTTCAGCCCTTTGGTGCAACGCACGCCCTATGATGCTGAACGTGAATTGGCGCCGGTGGTGATTTTCGGGATCGCGCCCTTCATGCTGCTGGTGAAGCCGAATTTCCCGGCGCAGGATTTGCGGAGCTTCATGGCGCTTTTGAAGGCCAATCCAGGGAAATACAGCTTCAATTCATCAGGCATCGGCGGCGCGCAGCATCTGGTTTGCGCGCTATTCCTGGCGAAATCTGGGCTGGATGCGCTGCATGTGCCCTTCCAGGGCAGCGGGCCAGCGTTGGCCGCATTGCTCGGCGGCCAGGTGGATTTCGGGTTTGATACGCCCGCCGCCGCCGGGCGCCTAGTGCGCGATGGGCAATTGCGTGCGCTTGGTCTTACCACCGGCAAGCCCTCGGCCCAGGTACCGGGCATTCCGCCAGTCGCCGCCGTGGGCGGGCCGGCCGATTATGATGTTGGCGGCTGGAACGGGTTGATGGTGCCCGCCGCCACGCCGCGCCCGATCATTGACCGCATCTATACTGAAATCCGCGACGGCATGGCGGTGCCGGAAGTACGCCAGCGCTATGAGGCTGTGGGCTTTGACATTGACCCGCTGGGGCCGGAAGCCATGCTGCAACATATGCGCAAGCTTTGGGGTGAATTCGGCCCGTTGATCCGGCAATTGGGGATACGCGCCGAATAGCGCTGAATTAGACCCCCAATTCGCCGAGGATAATCGCCTCAACCTCAGCCCCCGCGGGCAAAGCGGGGGCGAAGGGCGCGCGCAGTACCAGCGCATCGGCGCGCGCGAGCGTCGCCAACATGGAGCTATCCTGCACCGGGAAGGGTCGCACCGTGATGCGCCCTTCGGCGTCGGCATCGAGGCTCGCGCGCAGGAAATCGGCGCGGCGGTCATTCTCGGCCAGGGCGGTGGCGCAGATCACGCGCCGGCTTGGCGTGGGCGCGCCGGGCAGGCCAGATAGCCGCGCCAGCGCCGGCAGCAGGAAGATAATGGCGCAAACCAGCGCCGAGACCGGATTACCCGGCAGCCCCAGCACCGGCACGCGGCCAAGCCGCCCCCAGATCAGCGGCTTGCCCGGCCGCATGGCGATTTTCCAGAAGCCGAGTTCAAAACCTTCGCCGCCCAGTGCTTGCTGGATAAGATCATACTCGCCCACGCTGGCGCCGCCGGTTGTCACCAGCAAATCATAGCCATGGGCAGAGGCAGCAATATCAGCAATCGCGCTGGCATCATCAGGGGCGATGGGCAGCACGATGGGCTCGCCACCGCCGGCACGGATCAGGGCGGCCAAGGCGTGGGCGTTGGAACTGACAATACCGCCGGGCGGGATGGGGTCTCCGGGGAGCGCGATTTCATCCCCCGTCGCCAGAATGCCCATGCGCGGGCGCCGATGCACGGCAAGCCAAGGGTTGTTGCTGGCCGCCGCCAGCCCGATATCGCGTGCCGTCAGGCGCCGGCCTGCCGCCAGCAGTGTCTCACCTTCGGCGAAATCCAGGCCGCGCTTGCGCACCCACCCCCCGGGTGCGACGCTTTCCTTGACCACAACCTTGCCATCAGCGGCTTCGGCATCTTCCTGCAACAGGATCGCATCCGCCCCTTCAGGGACAAAGCCGCCGGTGAAAATCCGCACGGCCTGACCAGGCCCGACCGCCCCCGCAAAGGGATGTCCCGCCGGCGCCGCGCCAATCACGGCTAGCCTTGCGCCCAGAACGCCATCCGCCGCGCGCAAAGCATAGCCATCCATGGCGGATACATCGGCGGGCGGCTGCGTCAGCCGCGCCAATACGGGCCGCGCCAGCACGCGTCCCGCCACTTCGGGCAGGGCCAGCGTCTCAGCGGCGGTAGGCGCCAGGGCGGCAAGGATGCGCGCGCGGGCTTCTTCAACCGGCAGCAAGCCGCCCTTCTCAGCCACCGATGAACTCGCCCGATTTGCCGCCGGCCTTATGCACCAGGCGAATATCTTCAATCCGCATGCCGCGATCGGCGGCCTTCACCATGTCATAGACCGTGAGCGCCGCGATGCTGACGGCGGTCAGCGCTTCCATCTCCACCCCCGTCTTGCCAGTCAGGCTGACGGTGGCTTCAATGATAATGGCGTCATCGCCTTCGGGTTCCAGATCAACCGCGACTTTTGAGAGCATCAGCGGATGGCAAAGCGGTATCAGATCGGATGTGCGCTTGGCGGCCATGATGCCGGCCAAGCGCGCAACCCCCAGCACATCACCCTTGCCCGCACGGCCTTCCTTAATGAGCGAGAGCGTTTCCGGCGCCATCACAATGCGTCCGCGTGCGGTCGCGGTGCGCGCAGTTTCGGCCTTGGCGGCAACATCGACCATGGCCGCGCGGCCTGCGGCGTCAAAATGCGTAAGGCGCTTGTCGTTCAGGACACGTCCACCAATTCGCGCGCGGCGGCGGCAACATCGGCCTGGCGCATCAGATGCTCACCCACCAGGATGCAGCGCGCCCCGGCGGCGGCCATGCGGCGCACATCATCGGGGGTGCGAATGCCGCTTTCGGCGACCGGCAGGCGATCCGCCGGCACCAGCGGGATAAGCATTTCGCTGGTCGCAAGGTCCGTCTGCAAACTCCGCAGGTCGCGGTTATTGATGCCGATCAGGCGCGTTTCCAGCCCAAGGGCACGGTCCAATTCGCGACGGTCATGCACTTCGGCCAGCACCGCCATATCCAAGGAACGGGCGATGGCTTCCAATTCGCTGGCTTGCTGATCCGTCAGCGCCGCCATGATCAGCAGGATGCAATCGGCGCCCATGGCGCGGGCTTCAAACACCTGCCAGGGATGGATCATGAAATCCTTGCGCAGCACCGGCAGCGAACAGGCGGCGCGCGCGGCTTCCAGATGCTCCACCGCGCCTTGGAACCAGGGCGCATCGGTCAGCACAGACAGGCAGGCGGCGCCGCCTGTTTCATAAGCGCGGGCGAGGGCGGCGGGTTCAAACGGATCACGGATCAAGCCGCCCGAAGGTGAAGCGCGCTTGATTTCGGCAATCAGCCCAGTGCGGCCTTCGCCAATGCGTTCACACAGCGCGCCCACAAAGTCACGAAGCGGCGGCGCGGCGGCAGCGCGGCGTTCGATTTCCGCCTGCGGGGTGATTTCCATCCGTTCGGCAACTTCGCGCGCCTTATCGGCGAGGATACGGGCAAGGGTGTCAGGGACCGATGCGGCATCGGTCGAGGGCACCGAGATATGGGGTGCATTCATCCAGCAGTGTCCTTGGGGGGGCATAACGCCCGGAGGCGCGCCAATACTCCAAAGGCGGCCCCTTCGTCTATGGCCTTGGCGGCCAACGCCACCCCAGCCTTGAGGTCCGCAGCCTTGCCGGCCACGACCAAGGAAGCCGCAGCGTTCAAAAGCACGACATCCCGATAGGCGCCAGGGGCGCCGCGCAGCAAGGCTTCCAGCGCGGCGGCGTTTTCCGCAGGATCCCCGCCCTTCAAGGCTGAAGCCGGGGCGCGGGCCAGCCCGGCATCTTCCGGGGTCACGGTAAATTCTCGGATAGCGCCATCTTCCAGCGCCACCACCTGGCTTTCGCCGGAAAGCGTGAGCTCATCCAGCCCTTCGCCATGCACCAGCCAGGCGCGTTCCGTGCCGAGTCGGGCGAGGGTTTCGGCCATCGGGCGCAACCATTGCGAGGCAAAGGCGCCGGTCATTTGGCGTGTGACGCGGGCGGGATTGGCCAGCGGACCCAGCAGATTGAAAATGGTGCGCGTGCCCAATTCCATACGCGGCCCGGCGGCATGGCGCATGGAGGCATGGTGGCGGGGTGCCATCAGAAACACCATGCCCGCTTCGCGCAGCACTTCCGGCAGCCTTTCCATCGGCACATCAAGCGAAATACCGAGCGCCGAGATGGCATCCGCCGCCCCGGAACGCGATGAAAGCGCGCGGTTGCCATGCTTGGCCACCGGCACGCCGCACCCCGCCACCACCATGGCCGTGGTGGTGGAGATATTCAGCGTACCCGCCGCATCACCGCCCGTGCCGACAATATCCATGGCCCCCGGCGGCGCTTCAATCGCGACCATGCGCGCACGCATGGCGCGCACCGCGCCGGTCATCTCGGCCACGGTTTCGCCGCGAACGCGCATGGCCATCAGCATGCCGGCGATCTGCGCGGGCGTTGCCTCCCCGGCCATGATGATGCCGAAGGCTTCCTCGGCTTCGGCCTCCGTCAGGCGGGCGCCATCAGCCAGCCGTGCCAGGATGGGTTTCAGCGACATGGAATCAGGCCGGGATGGCAGCGCCCTGGGTGGCGCCGGCCAGTTTCAGGAAATTGCGCAACAAATCATGCCCATGGGCGGAAGCGATGCTTTCCGGGTGGAATTGCACGCCCCAGACCGGCAATTCCCGATGCGCGAGGCCCATGATCAACCCATCTTCCGTCCAAGCTGTGGGGAGCAGGCACTCGGGCAAGGTCTCACGTTCCACGATCAGCGAATGATAGCGCGTGGCGGCGAAGGGGCTTGGCAGCCCGGCAAAGACATCCGTGCCGCCATGATGCACATCCCAAACCTTGCCATGCACGGGCTCCGGCGCGCGGATCACGCGCCCGCCAAAGGCCTGGCCAATCGCCTGATGCCCAAGACATACGCCGAGGAGCGGTAGCTTCACCTCGGCCGCCAGCGAGATCAGCGGCAGGCAAATGCCGGCCTCATTAGGTGTGCAGGGGCCGGGGGAGAGCACCACGGCCTCGGGCTTCATCGCCAGTACCCCTTGCGGGTCTATGGCGTCGTTCCGCCTGACCTCCACCCGCGCGCCAAGATCGCCCAGGAAGTGGAAAAGGTTGAAGGTGAAACTATCATAATTGTCGATCAGCAGGATCATGGGGCTGATCCTTGGGCCGAAGAGGGGGAAGAATCAAGCGCTAGCACCATCCCATCTCGCCCAACCACCAAAGGCCCGGCGTAATGGGTGCGCACCGCTTCTACCCAATGCTGTTCCGTCACCAGCGGGTCATCTGCCGGCACCAAATGATTGAGCGCCAGTAGCCCAATGCCTGCCGCCGCGGCAATGCGCCCAACATCTTCCGCCAAGGTGTGGCTCGCCAAAAGATGCTGCTTCAGCCGCGCCCCATTGCCAACGCGCGCCACCAACCGATCAACGCCCGGCCCATAAATCGCTTCATGCACCAAGATATCCGCGCCTTGCGCAAAAGCGGCGAGTGGCGGGAAATGGGTGGTATCGGCAGAAAACACCACAGCGCCAGCGGCATGTTCAAAGCGGAGCGCAAAGCAATCCGTCACTGGCGGATGCGGCACGCGCAGCGCCGTGACCTTCACTCTTTCATCGGCGAATACATCACCATCGGCATATTCCCGCACCTCCACCATAGCAGCCAGATCAGGCCGGCCTTCATCGGCAATGCGGATGGCAATGTCATACGAAAGTGAGGCCAAAAAACCTTGCCAGACCGCACCCGTGCCGGCGGGGCCATGCACAATGACTTTTTCCTTCAACCCGGCAGTCCAGGCGGTATGGATCAGCGGGCCCAATTCCAACACGTGATCGGAATGCAAATGCGTGATGATGATGCTGCGCAATTCCGGCAAGGCAATGCCGGCTTCAACCAGGCCCCGCGTCACGCCAAGCCCGCAATCAATCACATAAGGATGGCCGCCTATCACCAATAAATGCGCTGTGGGCGAAGGGCCGCCCTTTCTGATGGCCGGGCCACCCTTGGTGCCAAGCAATACCAGGCGATCAGCCTGCCCTGGGCTTTGGTTCATCTCACCAGACCTATTGCTTGATAGGGTTAAAGCTCGGCCACGGACAACCCTGTTGACCAGACCTATGCTGCCATCCAGCCCCATCATCTGCAACACGGGCCGCAATGCAGAAGGCAAGCGAGTTCACATCCGGGCTTGCCCTTGATCGTGCAAGGGCCAATGCTCAGCACCACGAAACCAGCAAAGGGCGTATCGCCATGATCCATCGTCGTTCCCTGATGCTTGCCTCGGGCGCCGCGCTCACCGCGCCGCGCCTTGCCACGGGCCAGACCGCCGCGCGCATGCTGCGCTTCATTCCGCAAAGCAACCTGTCCAGCATGGACCCGGTCTGGAGCACCGCTGTCATTGTCCGCAATCACGGGCTGATGGTTTATGACACGCTTTTCGGCTTGGGCGCAGATTTCCGCCCAAAGCATCAAATGCTGGCAGGGCATGAGGTTTCCGCAGATGGCCTGACCTGGACCATGACGCTGCGCCCTGGACTGCGCTTTCATGACAATGAACCCGTGCGCGCGCGCGATTGCATTGTTTCCATCATGCGCTGGTCAAAGCGCGATGTGCTTGGCCAAAGGCTTGGCGTGTTGCTGAATGAAATGCGCGCCTTGGACGATCATCGCTTTGAGATTCGCCTGAAGCAGCCTTGGGCGGGCTTGGCTTGGGCGCTTGGCAAGCCATCCGCCAGCATTTGCGCCATCATGCCCGAACGTATCGCGGAAACCGATGCCTTCCAGCAAATCCGTGACTTTACGGGCAGCGGCCCCTTCCGCTTCCGGCAGGATTTGTTCCGCTCGGGTGATGTCGCTGTTTATGATCGTTTCGAAGGCTATCAGACGCGCCAGGAAGCATCGGACTTCATGGCGGGCGGCAAGCCGGTTTATTTTGATCGCGTCGAATGGCGCATCATGCCCGATCCTTCCACTGCATCCGCCGCGCTGCAAAACAACGAAGCGGATTGGTGGGAACAGCCGCATGCGGATTTGCTGCCGCTGCTGCGCCGCCATCGGGACATTGTGGTGGACCGCATCAATAGCGCCGGCAATCTTGGCGTGCTGCGCTTCAATTTCCTCCATCCGCCTTTTGACAATATCGCGGTGCGCCGCGCGCTGCTGCCCGCGATTGATCAGCGCGTCTTTATGGATGCAGCCATTGGCACGGACCAAACGCTGTCCCATGTGCCGGCAGGCGTCTTCACGCCGGGCACGCCGCTTGCCAATGATGCCGGGCTTGAAGTGCTGACCGGCCCGCGCAGCCTGGATGCGGCGCGCGCTGCCCTTGCCGCTTCGGGCTACAAGAATGAACGCGTAGTGATGATGTCGGCCACCGATCTGCCGGTCTTGCAGAATCTGGCTGTGGTGGCCGCAGATGTGATGAAGCGCATCGGCTTCAATGTGGATTTCATTTCCATGGATTGGGGCACGCAAATCCAGCGCCGCACCAATCGCGGCCCAGTGGATCAAGGCGGCTGGAGCGCCTTTTGCACCACCTGGGAAGGCTTGGATGTTTCAGTACCCGGCAGCCACATGCCCATTCGCGGCAATGGCGCCAATGCCTGGTCCGGCTGGCCCACCATGCCGAAGCTTGAGGAGTTGCGCGATGCCTGGTTCGCCGCGCCTGACCTGGCGGTGGAACGGCGCATCGCGGAAGACATCCAGCGCGTGGTTTGGCAGGAAGTGCCCTTCATTCCGCTTGGCTTGGTGCTGCCGCCGCAAGCCTATCGGCGGAGTATTCGCGATGTGGTGAAGGGCGGGCCGGCCTTGTTCTGGGGGGTGAAGCGCACATGAAAAGGTTGGCATCTGGCGCGGCTTTGCTGGCGCTGCTGATGGCCCCCATTGCATCGCGCGCATCGGAACCTGCGAAACCAAACCCAAAACTGCCTGACGCCATGATTGCGGCGCCGCTGGTGCCGAAACACCCCGCCCCCGAATCCCGCATGGGCTATGGCTGCATGCTCGGCCAAGCGGGCGGGGCGGCAGTTTCGCTGATGCTGGGTTCGGGCCGTGCGTGGGATGCGCTTGCGGATGCCGTAATGGGCCATCCGCCAAGCGCGGAACAGCGCGCCCTCTGCGCGTTGGGCGAGGCACTGGCACCCCACGCCGCAGCAGCGGCGGAGAATGTGGCGCAGGATCTCTGGTCTGGTGCGCGGCGTCAGGCTGATGCTGCAAAGGGCATGATGGAAGGCGCCAGCGCGCACATGCAGCAGGCCTGGGCTGGCGTGCAGGAAATCATGGGGGAACGAAGCGCCAATGCCGCCCGTGATTTCATGCGCTTCTGCGAAGGCTCGGCTAGCTGCGCCCGGCTGCGTGATGGCACTGCCAATAGTTGGTCGCAACTTTGGCCGATGCGCTGACAAAAAACTCGGCTGCCATGTTTGTGGAAATGGTCGGAGCGGCGGGATTCGAACCCACGACCCCCAGTCCCCCAGACTGATGCGCTACCAGGCTGCGCTACGCTCCGACTTTGTGTTGCTTAGCACCCTCGTTTCCGGATTGCCAACCCTTACGAGATGATCCGGACAGATGCTCTGAAACGCTAAGCCGCCAGCCGGTGCAGCGCGCGCGCGATATCCTCAAGCTCGGCCAGCGCAGCCTTCAGCGCCAAAGCCTCCGGCGCCTCAGTGGCAGGAGGTGGATCACCCAAAGGCAATTCCAGCGCCACTGGTCCCGGCCCCTCATCCGCGCCATCGCGCAACAGCCGCTGCACGCCCTTGATGGTATAGCCTTGATTATAGAGCAGATCGCCCACGCGCTTCAGCAGCGTGATATCCTCTGGCCGGTAATAGCGCCGGCCACCGCCGCGCTTCAGTGGCTTCAATTGTGGAAACTTGCTTTCCCAAAAACGTAAAACATGCTGCGGAATATTCAAATCATCGGCGACTTCACTGATGGTGCGAAACGCGGTTGGGGCCTTGCGCGGTCGCCCTTTGCCATCCGCATCATCAGCATCGCTCATGCTTCGTCTTCCACATCTTCATTGTTGATTCGCGCCTTCAATACCTGTGACGGGCGAAAGGAAAGCACCTTGCGTGGCAGGATCGGTACTTCAACGCCGGTCTTCGGGTTGCGGCCAATGCGCTGGCCTTTCTGGCGCACCAGGAAAGTGCCGAAGGAAGAAATCTTCACCGAGTCACCAGCTTCCAACACGGCGGAAATACGTTCCAGCACATTTTCCAACAGATCGGCGCTTTCATTCCGTGAAAGCCCAACTTGCGCATAGATCGCCTCGGCCAGATTGGCCCGGGTGATGGTTTCCATCGTTTCAGTCCCAATTTGTCCCTGTTGACTAAAGCAAACCGGCTTCCCGCGGCGGCGTCAACCACTCAGAGCGTGAATTCTCAGAAACGTGCAATGGCGGACCCCCAGGTCAGCCCCCCGCCAATGGCTTCCATCACCACCAGATCACCATTCTTGATCCGGCCATCGCCCCGCGCTTCAGCCAGCGCCAGCGGGATGGAAGCGGCCGAGGTATTGGCATGGCGATCAACCGTCACCACCACACGCCCCGGTTGCAGGTTCAATTTCTTGCCCATGGCTTCAATGATGCGCAGGTTCGCCTGATGCGGCACCAGCCAATCGATATCGGCATGCGTCAGCCCATTGGCGGCCAACGCCTGATCCACCACCGCCGCCAATTTGGAGACAGCGTGGCGAAAAACTTCCTTGCCCGCCATGCGCAAAAGGCCAGTGCCGCCCGTGGAACCAGGGCCGCCTTCGACCGCAAGGATATCCCCATGCCGGCCATCGGCATGCAAATGCGTTGAAAGCAGGCCGCGATCCTTATTGGTGCCGGCGCCCTCTCCGGCGCTCAGCAGCACGGCCCCGGCGCCATCGCCAAACAGCACGCAAGTGCCGCGATCGGTCCAATCCACGATGCGGGTATAAACCTCAGCGCCGATCACCAGCACATGGCGAGCATGGCCCGCACGCATCATCGCTTCAGCGACGGAAAGCCCATAGATGAACCCGGTGCAGGCGGCGGTGATGTCAAAGGCAAAGCCTGGGCCCGCGCCGATCTTGGCCTGAACGCGCGCGGCAGTGGCGGGAAAGCCTGAATCTGGCGTGGTGGTGGCCACGATAATGCCATCCACTTGCGCCGCCGACACACCAGCATCGGCCAGGGCCGCGCGCGCGGCAGCGGCGGCCAGATCAGAAGCCGCTTCATCCGGCGCGGCGACATGACGGAACCTGATCCCCGTGCGTTCCTGAATCCAAGCGTCAGAGGTTTCAAGCCCGTGGCGCGCTGCCAATTCATCATTGGAAAGCCGCAAAGGGGGAAGGTAGCCGCCGCAACCGGCGATCAACGCACGCATGACCATGGCGCTAAGCTACATCAAGATGGCGAAGGCGCCAGCCTGTTGCGGCCAGCAAGCCGGTCAAATCCATCCTTGATGCGATCATTATAGCCATGCGTCACCATATCCATGGCCACATCCACGGCATGGGCGAAGCCAAGCGCATCCGTCCCGCCGTGGGATTTCACCACCACGCCATTCAGCCCAAGCAGGATGGCGCCATTATAGCGGCGCGGGTCCATCCATTCGCGCAGCCGATCCAAAGCGGGGCGCGCCAGCAAATAGCCAAGCCGTGCGGGCACGCTGCTGGTAAAGACCTGGCGCAGCAAATCGCGCATGAGCTTCAGCGCGCCTTCGCCAGTTTTGAGCGCGACATTGCCGGTAAAGCCATCCGTCACCACCACATCCACCGTGCCAGCCGTGATGTCATGGCCTTCGATGAAGCCGCGAAACTGCGCGCCCACGTGCGAATCCCTCAGGATTTCAGCAGCGGCACGCACGCGGTCATCGCCCTTCAATTCCTCGCTGCCCACATTCAGAAGACCAATGCTGGGCATGGTGAGGCCGAGCGCCACGCGGGCAAAAGCGTCACCCATAATGGCAAATTCCACCAGGTTGCGCGCATCACATTGCACATTGGCGCCAAGATCAAGCAGCACCACATCGCCGCGCGCGGAAGGGCCAATCGCCGCCAGCGCCGGGCGATCAATTTCCGGCATGGTCTTGATGACAATCTTGGCAAGCGCCATCAGCGCGCCGGTATTCCCAGCCGAAACCACGCCCGCTGCCTCACCAGCCGCCACGGCGTCAATCGCCAGGCGCATGGAAGACCCGCGCATGCGCAGCGCCGCAGTGGGCTTCAGATCGCCGGAAATCACATCAGGGGCATGACGCAGGCTGCACATGCGCGCAGCACGCTTGCGCCGCGCCAAGGCGCCACCAACCCGCGCCTCATCGCCTACCAGAAGGAAGCGCGCGCCCGGATGACGCTCAGCAGCCAGTTCCAGGCCGTCAAGCACAACCTCAGGCGCCGCATCCCCACCCATGGCATCTATCGCCAGGGAGAAAGCGGGCACTCTATCAGCCACTACGGGAGCCTCGGCGCCCTGGGTTCAGCGGGATCAGAGCCGGACGGCCGGCTTCAGGCGATCCGCCGCCACCACTTCACGGCCATCATAATAGCCGCAATGGGAGCAGACATGATGCGGACGCTTCAATTCACCGCAATTGGCGCATTCATGATGCGCGGAGCTGCTAAGTGCTTCATGGCTGCGACGCATGCCGCGGCGGGAAGGCGAAGTCTTCTTTTTCGGAACGGCCATGGCGCCGGGTCTCTTTCACTCAAGCGAAATTGTGGATTTGAACAGGGGCGGGCGCATAGCATCCCCTTGCCGGGGGCGCAAGCATTGGCCGGTCCAGTTCAGCCCTTGGCCCCGCGCAGGGCCGAGAGCTTGGCAAAGGGGGTGCGCGGCGTGGCTTCGGGCACTTCCTCGGGCGTCAGTGGAAAATCTGCGCCGGCAGCGCGCGGATAGGGGTTCAGGGAGAGTGACAATTCCTCAGCCAAAGCCTCACCCAGGTCGAAATGGCCGGTGACATCGGCCTGGATTTCATCCGGCCCATCCGGGTCTTCCGAAAGCGCGCCATCGGCGGGCAGCACGACCAGGGTGAAGGGCTTATCCAAACGCTCGGCCACCGGTTCCAGGCTGACCACGCAAAGCTGGACTGGTCCCGCATTGAGCCGCCCGGAAATCATAATCCCGCCACCGGGATAGGGTTTGCGGGTGAAGCGGGCGCTGAAATGGGCAAGCGCCTCAATCCCAAAGCGCTTGGCAAGGGCAGCGCATTCCGCTGGGCTTGCCGCCAGCTGATCCTCCACCCCGGCCTGGGGCGGGTCGGTCAGGATTTGTCGGCGGGAGAATTCAGGCAGCATCGGGAATGGCCTCGGGCGCCAGAAAGCTGGCCTGCCCAGCCAGAAGCTGCGCAAAGTCTTGGGATTGCAGGTTTTCCGCCTGGGCAAAGGCAATGCGCGCCAAACGCTCCGCAGCCGGGCCGGCTTCATCCTCGCGCCAGACATTGCGGGCAAGGGCAGCGGCCATGGCGGGGTGATCACCGGCCTCCAAGGCGGCCTCATAGGCAATGGCGCGGCCATGGAAGGCCTCCCACAGCCCGCGGACGCGCTTGCCAACCACCAGATCGCTCACCCCCATTTCGCGCAGATTGACATCCATATCGGAAAACATCGCGTCAAAAACGGCCTGGGCCAAGGCGGGGCCGCGCTTGTCGGCATCGCGCCGCAAGCGGCGCACCAGAAGGGCGGCGTGGAGATGGATCAGATCAAGCCGGCCTTCGACCGAATCGCGCACGGCAAGATCGGCGTAGAAATAGGGGGAACGCGCGGTGGCCACAGCGGCACCGTAAAGCGTGAAGCCCGCCCTTTCATGTGGTGAGCGGCGGAAGGCGCTGAACAAACCCATTGATCCTGTTCCAAAGCCAGAAAGCAGCGGTTGACCCCGAAGGCCCAGGGTGTCTATCGGAGGCATGGGACATGGGTCCGGAGCGGCGAATGGTCAATCATGAACAGGGCATCTTGGGCTGGGAACCGCGAAATGGCTGATGGGGTTCGTTCTAGGCGCGGGTTAAGTGCCCTGGTGATGTTGGCCGCACTCGCGCTTGGTGCCTGCGAAAGACTGGCCCCGCCCCCCGTGCCACGCGGCAATCGGGTGGAAGCGGAAAGGCTCGCGCAGATCAACAAGGGGGTGCAGACCCGGGCAGATGTGCTTGCGTTGCTTGGCCCGCCCACGGCGCGCGGCACCTTTGATGAGGAAAACTGGTTCTATATCAGTGGCAATACGCAGGTGATGCCGGGACGCTATCTGCAATTGCGCGACCGAGTGGTGGTGGCGATCACCTTCGACAGGCGTGGCGTGGTGCAGGACATCCGCGAATTGAAGCCCGAAGATGGGCAGGATATTGGCATGGTGTCCCGCGAAACCCCCGTGCCGGGGACAGAACGGAACATGATGCAGGCGCTATTCGGCAATATTGGCCGCCCGAGCCTTTCCGATACCGCCACCAGCACCATGAACAACCCGGCCCGGATGGGGCGGTGATAAGGGGCTAAGCAGCCCCTCAGCTAAGGTAATCAGGCAGGCTTCGCGGCGCCCCCAAGCAGGCGCGCCGCCAAAGCCGGGGCCAAACCCTGGCTGGCACGCCCCGCCGGAGGGGCATAAGAACCGCTTTGCGCCTGGGGTGGGTTGAGCGCCACCAAAGCCTCGGCCAGCTTCACGCCGCAGCGAATACCATCAAACAGTGGCAGCGCCGCCCGGCCTGCCAGGCGCTGGTCAAAGCCCGCCAAGGCCGCGCCAGCCAGCACCACAGAATCCGCCCCCTGCGCGGCGAGCCCTTCCACCGCCACGCGGAGCTTCTCGGCAACCCCTTCCGGGTTGGCGAGGGCTTCGGGCGGGGTTGCATCCAAGCCAGCCAAAGCGGCCAGCCGGGCAGAAAGCCCATGGCGCGCGATCAATTCCCGGTAGGGTTCCACATTGCCAAAGGTGATCAGGCCAAAGCGCCCGCCCATCATGCAGGCCGTGAGCGCCGCCGCTTCCGTCATGCCAAGCACCGGGCAGGGCATCAACTGGCGTGCGGCATCCAAGGCGGTGTCGAAGCTGACAGCCAGCAATACCGCGTCCACCTTGTCGGCATGTTCCGCCAGCGCTTCCAGCAGGGCATGGCCGGCAATGACATTTTCCACGCGCGTCGCGATCACCGCGGGGCCAAAGCGGGGGGTGGCGCCAATGATCTCAGTCCCTGGCGCGGCGGCGGCACGCGCGACCGCCGCGCAGGTTTCGGTAATGGCTTCGGTGGTATTCGCATTGGCAACCAAAAGGCGCATCGCTGTCTCTCCGTTCTTGCAGCAGCTTAACAGCAAGCCCCAGTCCTGCCGAGTTGCCCCCTTGCCCTTCGCGACGTGGCGCCGCAGGCTTCGGGCGTGATCATTGACGGGACCCGGAAACACCATGCCTGACGCCACCGCCGCCCTTGCCCTGCCTTTTGAGGCTGATGAGATCCTGGCGCGCCTGATGCGCTGGGCGGCCTGCGAAAGCCCCACCTTCGATGCGGGCGCAGTCAATCGCATGATGGATTTGGCGTCCCGCGATTTGGCGCTGCTGGGGGCGCATATTGATCGCATCCCGGGCCGCATGGGGCTTGGCGATTGCGTGCGCGCGCGCTTCCCGCACTCGGCCGGCGATGGCGCGCCTGGCATCCTGGTGATGGCGCATCTGGATACGGTGCATCCCATTGGTACGCTCGAAAAATTGCCGATCCGGCGGGAAGGCAATCGCTGCTATGGCCCGGGCATTCTGGATATGAAGGGCGGCACCGTGCTGGCGGTGGAAGCCATGCGTCAGATCATCGCGGCGAAGATCACAACCCGGTTGCCTGTGACCATCCTGCTGACCAGCGATGAGGAAATCGGCAGCCCTTCCACGCGCGATTTGATCGAAGCGGAAGCGGCTCGGCATAAGTTTGTGCTGGTGCCGGAACCGGCGCGGCCAGATGGCGGCGTGGTGACCGGGCGCTATGCCATTGCGCGCTTCAATCTGAAGACCACGGGCAAGCCTTCCCATGCCGGGGCGCGGTTGGCGGAAGGGCGCAGCGCGATCAAGGAAATGTGCCGCCAAATCCTGGCGATTGAGGATATGACGACCGAGGATTGCACCTTTTCGGTCGGTGTTCTGCATGGCGGGCAATGGGTGAATTGCGTCACGACAACCACGGAAGCCGAGGCGCTTTCCATGGCCAAGCGCCAGGAAGATCTGGATGCCGGTGTTGCCAAAATGCTGGCGCTGCGCGCCTCCAGCAATGATGTGCAGTTGGAAGTGACCCGCGGCGTCACCCGCCCGGTATGGGAGCCCGATGCGAAGGTGATGGCGCTGTATCGCCATGCCCGCGAAATCGCGCAGGCCATTGGCTTTGACATCAACCACCAATCAAGCGGCGGTGGTTCCGATGGCAATTTCACCGGCGCGCTAGGCATCACCACGTTGGATGGCTTGGGCGTACAGGGCGCACTTGCGCATACGCTGGAAGAACATGTGCTGATAGACAGCCTGGTGCCGCGCGCGAAGCTGATGGCGGGGCTGCTGACGACGTTGAATTAGAGCATTTTCAAGCCAAGTGGAATCACTTGGCGGCTCGGAAAATGCGACCCAAAAAACTCTAAGTTTTCATCAGCTCCAGCAAATTATCATCCGAGGCCGGGCGCGTGCCCGCCTCACATTCATGGATCATGGTGACCAGGCGTGTGATTGTCGGGCAGGCAACGCCATGGCGCGCGGCAATGGATAACACTGGCGCAATTTGCGCATCCACCGGCGTGCGGCGCCGGCGTACCCATAAATCACGCCAAATGCCGGAATGGGTTTTCGCATTGGGGCGATTGAATTCAACCATCGCGGCAATGGAAGCGGCGGCGGCGGCCTCCCCCGCATCAGGCGCAAAAGCCGCCGGGTCAAAACCGTTGAAGCTGCCCACCGTGACACCCTCGGCACACGCCACCGCCATGGCTTCCTGACCAAGGCGCCGCCACAGCGGCAGCAATTCGGGCCGCGCCAGCGCATCGGCAATGCCCTTTTCGCCCAGCGCCTGCGTATAAAGCATGGAGCTATAAGCGATCTTGCCCCACAGGTAACCCCAGATATTCTCTGTCATGATCGCATCGGGTTCGAAATGCTCGCGCAGCATGCGATGCAGTGCCGTCAGGCGCGGCGTGATTGCGCCATTCAATTCGCCCAGCACAAGCGCGCCGCGCCCGCCATAGATGATCCGCCCCGGCGCCAGCCAATCGGCGCTGAAATTGACGAAGCAGCCAATGGTGCGCGCCTCACCCAAAATCGGCGCGATCAAAGCCTCACAAAGCCCATTCTGAAGCGAAACCACATAGCCATCAGGCGCCAGATGCGGCGCGATGGCGTGGCAGGCAGCTTCCGTATCCTGCGCCTTCACACAAAGCAGCACACGGCGGAACTGGCCCTTTAGCGTGGCCGGCGTATAGGCGGGCGCAGAGATGCGGTGCGGATCAACCGGGCCTTCGATG
The DNA here is from genome assembly GCA_044345845.1 of Roseomonas sp. Classification (GTDB taxonomy): domain Bacteria; phylum Pseudomonadota; class Alphaproteobacteria; order Acetobacterales; family Acetobacteraceae; genus Neoroseomonas. The sequence goes on along the minus strand of JBIJAH010000003.1, from coordinate 73,596 downwards.
GTGAGGCCAACCGCCGGGTCACGGATCGCGGCGACATGATCTTCGACGATATCCACAAACACCACGGCATGACGCGCACGCACCAGCGCAGCACCGAGTGTACCGCCAATCGCACCCGCGCCCCAGATCAGGATTGGGCCATGATCCACGGCGTCACGGATGGCGCGTTGTTCGGCTGCACTGGTCATTGCAATCTCCTTGAGCGCGCAGGCTGCCGCAAAGCGCCATCACTTGCCAAGGCCAAGGCATGGCCGCAGGGTGGCCGCGCTCCTATTCGCGGAATCACGCGCTTGCCCCTGCCCTACCCCTGCCGCCCATGACGCCGCGCTGGAATAGCCTGCCGGGCAATTTGCGCGGCGCGGTGCTGATGAGCCTGGCGGCGATGCTCTTTGCCGGGGAAGCGCTAGCGATCCGCTACATGAATGAACGCGGCATACCAACGGCGATGCAGCTTTTTGCGCGATCCTTCGGGCAATTGCTCTGGGTCATGCCGCTGTTGCTGCAAAGCGGCTTGGCCGTTTTCCAGACGAAGCGGCGCGGGCTGCATATCATGCGCGGTGCCGCCAGCCTGCTGACCTGGGGCTTTTATTTCCTGTCCTTCGTCTTTCTCGATCTCGCGACTGCCACCGTGCTGTCCTTCACCAATGTCATGTTCACCACGCTGCTGGCGGGGCCAGTGCTGGGGGAACGTATCGGCGCTGCGCGTTGGGCCGGCACCATGGCGGGGTTTTTGGGTGTTGTGCTGATGCTCCGCCCCGGGGCAGAGATTTCCTTCATTGGCGTGGTGCTGGCACTTGCTTCGGCGGCCAGTTGGTGCGGCATTACGCTGACCAGCCGCATGCTGGCGCAGACGGAGCGCAATGAAACCGTCCTTGCCTGGGTGGGGCTGGTGACCAGCCTTGGCATGCTGCCCTTCGCCGTTTCCGCCTTCACGCCGATTGGTGCGTTTGATCTGCTGTTTCTCACGGCTTTTGCCATCACGACGCCCGGGATTATTTGGCTTTTAACCTCGGCCTACCGCGCGGGAGAAGCCTCGGCCGTCGCACCCTTTCAATATCTGCGCCTTTTGCCGGTGGTGGGCTTTGGCTGGATTTTCTTCGGCGAAGTCCCCGATCCCTGGACCTGGCTTGGCGGAGGGATCATCCTGTCTGGCGCGCTGCTGATCACGATTGCCGAGACGCGCCGAAAGCATTGAGCGGAGGAAACAATGGCGGAACCAATGGCCGCAGAGCGGATTGAAATCACCGTTCTTGTTGATAATGTCACGGATAGTCTTTCGTCCACGCCGAGCTTTGTGACGCGCGAATGGGTGCGCCTGCAGCGACAGGGCATGAAGCGCACCATGGGCGGTGCGCTCTGCTGCGCCAATCACGGGCTTTCGCTGGTGGTGCGCGCTGAACTAGGCGGCGCATCCCGCACATTGTTGTTTGATGGCGGCCCGGTGGATTACGCGGTGGAGCGCAATGGCACGCGGCTTGGCGTGGATTTCGCCGCGATCGAGGCCATGGTGCTCTCCCACGGGCATTGGGATCATGCGGGCGGCTTGCCCAAGGCCATTGAAATGACCCGCGCGGCCAATGGTGGGCGCGCCGTGCCGCTATACTTGCATCCTGGGATGTTCCGCGAGCGCGGCAGCCGCCAGGCGGATGGCGGCGTTTTCCCCATGGACCCCGTGCCGCCACCGGCAGGCTGGGCGGCAATGGGTGCCGCGCCCATTGTGGTGCGCGACGAACACATCATCGCCGATGGTTTTTACGTGAGTGGCGAAATTGCGCGCACCACCACTTACGAAACCGGCCTGCCCGGCCAGGTGGCGCGTGATGATGAAAACACCCCCTGGCAGCCCGATGAATGGCTGGGGGATGAACGCTTCATGGCGGTGCATTTGCGCGGCAAGGGGTTGATCGTGTTTTCCGCCTGCTCCCACACCGGCATTGTGAATGTGCTGCATGCGGCACGGCGGCGCTTTCCTGGTCTGCCGCTATTCGCTGCCATGGGCGGCTTTCATCTATCCGGCATCAATGAACGCGTCATCCCGGAAACCGTGCGGGATTTGGGCGGCTTTGGCCTGACCTATCTTTTCCCCGCGCATTGCACGGGCTGGCGCGCCGTGAATGCGCTGGAACGCGCCTATGGGGAGGCGATGGTGGTGCCCGCCGCTGTGGGTAAAACTTTCACGCTGGCTGCCTGAAGCCGCATGATTCTCGCCCTTCAGGCGCTGCCGCTGGCCCTGCTCATCGGCCTGTTGTTTTCCGGGCGTGTTGCGCCAGTGCCGGCGGTGCTCGCCGCGCTCACGGCTGCGATCCCAGCGGCTTTTGTATCGCTGCCGGCCGGCATCGCCCTGCCTGATTTTCTGGGGGAGCAAATCCTGCGCGGTGCCTATCTGGCGCTGCAGCCCATGGGTGTCGTGCTGGCGGGGCTATTGTTCCATGCAGCGGTATCAGGCGCCGAGGGCGCGAAGGATCAATCGCCCGCCACACCGCGGCGGGTTTTCGTGGCGACACTGCTGCTGGGCTGCTTCATGGAAAGCGTCACCGGCTTCGCCGTCGGGGCGCTATTTGCCCTGGCCGCCTTGCGCGGTATGGGCATCCGCGGCGCCCCGGCGGGGGCCATGGCGCTGCTGGCGCTTTGCCTTATCCCCTGGGGCGGGCTTGGCCCCGGCACCTTGCTGGGCGCAGCGCTGATCGGCCTACCGGCGCAGGATGTGGCGCGCGTCACAGCCCTGCCAAGCGCGATTTGGGTCCTGGCGCTGGGCCCGGTGCTTTGGCGGCTTTGCGCCGCTGCGGGGCTTGCGGTGCCGGCAGCGGAAAAATGGACGCAAATGGCTTATTTGGCAGCGGTGGCATCGCTGCTGGTGGTCTGCCATCGGCTGCTCCCATTTGAGGTGGTTGGGATTATTGCCACCGGCCTGCCATTGATTTTCGCCCTTTGGCGGCTTGATCCGCCGCGCGATGGTGCGGCTTGGCGCCGGGCCGCGGCGCGGCTTGCGCCTTACGCCTTTCTGACCCTGGCCTTGCTGCTGGCGCGCGCCGTGCCAAACCCGCCCAGCTGGCAGCCTTTTGCGAATTTGCCGGCCTTTCCCATCACTCATGTATCGCTGGTGCTGGGCGCGGTGGCGCTGGCGCTTTTGGCGCGCCGCACGGGTGCGGTAGCGCTGGCACATGGCGCCTTCAGCCGTGGCGCGCGGCCAGCGCTGATCATGCTGCTTTACGTGCTGCTGGCGCGCTGGATGGGCGAAAGCGGCGCCACCGGAGCTTTGGCGCGGGAAGCCGCGGCGGCGCTTGGACCGCTGGCGCCTTATGCCGTGCCACCGCTTGGGCTGATGGCGGGTATCGTGACCGGCACCAATGTCGGTTCAAACGCAGCGCTGATGCCGGTGCAATACAAGTTGGGCCTGGCTGCGGGGCTGCCGCCCGTGCTGGCACCCGGGGTGCATAATTTCGCCGGCGCGGCGGGCGCGGGCATGTCCTTCGCCGTGACCGCACTGATTTGCGGCTTGCTGGCCGATGGCACCAAACCCGTGACGCTATGGCGGTTGCTATGGCCATCCCTTGCGGCGGTGCTGGTGATTGGCTGGGGGGCGATGGCGCTTTTGGGGTGAGGGCTTGCATCCGCCGCCAAGGCCGCACAGTTTGGGGACAAGAAATTTTTAGGGAGGCCTATGATGCCACATTTCACCCGCCGCGCCGCTTTGGCGCTTTCCGCTGGCCTGCTGGCCGCGCCTGCTGTTCACGCCCAGGGCGCCTTTCCAAACAAGCCGCTGCGCATCATTGTGCCCTATCCACCAGGCGGCGTGACGGACATTATGGGCCGGCTGATTGCCGAGCCCATGGCGCGGCATTTGGGCCAGCCCGTTGTGGTGGAAAACCGCGCTGGCGCGGGCGGCAATATTGGCGCCATGGCCGCTGCCCAAGCCGAGCCCGATGGTTACACGCTTTTCCTTGGCACAATGGCGACGCAGGGGGTGAACCCCATCCTTTACCCCGATCCGCGCTTTGACCCGCGCAAGGCTTTTGTAGGTGTGGGCATGATGGCGGATATGCCCAATGTCATGTCCTGCCTGCCACGCCGCTACAACCCGGCCAATGCGCGCGAAGCCATCGCACGGGCCAAGGCTGAGAAAGGCAAAATGCTGTTCGGCACCGTGGGCAATGGGTCTTCAGCGCATCTTTCCCTGGTGATGTTGGAAAAGCTCGCGGGTGTTGAATTTGTGCATGTGCCGTATCGCGGTTCTGCCCCGGCAATTGCGGCGATGCTGGCTGGCGATTTGGACCTGTTGTTTGATGCTTCCGCCACTTCTGCGCCGCATATTCTGCAGGGGTCCATGAAGGGCCTTGCCGTCACCATGGACCGGCGCATTGGCAGCCTGCCCAATACGCCGACGCTGCAGGAAGAAGGGGTCGCCGGGTATCATTTGAGTGTGTGGAACGGCGTGTTCACGCAATCCCGCGTCCCCGCCCCCATCCTGGCGCGCTTGCAGGACGCCTTCAATAAATCCATGGATGAGGCGATGCTGAACCGTCTGCGCGGGCATCATACCGAACCGCTGATTATCCCTTCCGCTGAATTGCAGCCTTGGCTTGACCGTGATGCGGAACGCTGGGGTAAGGTGGCGCGAGAAAGCGGTATCAAGATTGACTGAGTGGGTAGCGCGCTGATGAACCTCGGCACACCGGAGGCATTGCGCCATTTGCGGCGTGATGCCGTTCTGAAGCGCGTCATCCGCCAGGTGGGGCCCTGCACGCTGAAGCCCGCGCGGCGCCAACCCTATGAGGCGCTGGTGCGCGCCATCGCTCACCAACAAGTGCATGGCCGCGCGGCGGAAGCGATCCTCGGCCGCTTCATGGCACTTTGCCCAGAACCCGGCTTTCCCGCACCGGAAGCCGTGCTGGCCCTTGCGCCAGAAGCCATGCGCGGCGCCGGGCTTTCGGCGAATAAGGTGCTTGCCATTCGCGACATCGCGGAAAAAGCGGCGCTGGGCATCATTCCAAATCGCGCAGCAGCGCGCCGGCTTTCGGATGAGGCGTTGATCAAAAGGCTGGTCGCCCTGCGCGGTGTGGGGCGCTGGACGGTTGAGATGCTGCTGATCTTCACCCTTGGCCGCGCCGATATCCTGCCCGTAGATGATTTCGGCGTGCGAGAAGGCTACCGCATCGCGGCTGGCTTGCCCGAACAGCCAAAGCCAAAGGCGCTCGCTGTAATTGGCGAGGACTGGGCACCGTTTCGCACCACCGCCGCCTGGTATCTGTGGCGCGCGGCAGATCTGGCCAAGGAAGGTGGGTTCAAGGCGCCAGCAGCGATTTGAACGCTGCCACAATTGCCGCCGCTTTATCAACCAGCGTCAGCGGTCTGCGGGCGTTTTGGCGATCATCACCAACTGCCTAGCAAGCGCATGCGAAACAGACACGCTTCTTCAAAGGCACCGGGCGTCACAAGGCCGGGTTCCGATGGCAAGCAAATGCCACTGGAATTTTCGTCTGGACATGCTCCATGCAGGTTTGGCCTCCATGGAAGCGGAGTTGAGCTTCTCAGCAATTACTGGCGGACCGAGCTAGATTCATGTTATTGTCGGGGCAAGAGTGGAGGGAGCGATGAAGGTTTTTGATCAATCCTCACGCCGCGCCGTATTGGCTCTGGCAATAGCAGGCACCGCACTTCTGCCACGCCGCGGCTTGGCCAATATGCCCCAGAATGTGCAAGCCGCCATTGAAAAGCTGCGCGGGGGCCGCACCGTGCAGGAAGGACGTATCACGCTCCGTCTGCCGACCATTGCAGAAAATGGCAATACGGTGCCGCTGAGTATTTCAGTTGAAAGCCCCATGACCGCGGCTGACCATGTGAAGGCAATCCATATCTTCGCCACCAGCAATCCGACGCCGGAAGTTGCCGTGTTTCACCTGACGCCGGCAATGGGCCGGGCCGCGGTGGATACGCGCATTCGGCTCGGCCAAACGCAGGATGTTGTGGCCTTCGCAGAAATGGCTGATGGCAACCTGTTCATGGCGCGCGCCGAGGTGAAGGTCACCATCGGCGGCTGCGGCGGCTGACGGAAAGGAACACGCATCATGTCTTCCCCCATCGGGCAGCCCCGGCTTCGTCTTCCCGCCCAGGTCAAGGCCGGCGACATCATCGAAATCCGCACCCTGATCACCCATGTCATGGAAACCGGCCAACGCCGCACGCCGGAAGGCCAGGAAATTCCGCGTGATATCATCAAGCGTTTCGAAGTACGCTTTGAAGGTGATTTGGTCTTTGCCATGGATCTGGCGCCGGCCATCGCCGCCAACCCCTATATCGCTTTTCCCTTCAAGGCAGAGCGTGCCGGCCGCTTTGAAATGATCTGGACCAATGACGCCGGTGAGACGCGTCGAGCCAATGCTGAATTAAAGCTTGGGTGAAAGGCGCCGCCCCCATGCGGGCGGTGCTGCCTTTTGGGGGCAAGCCATGATCACCCGTCGTGATTTACTTGCAGCCAGTGCGGCGCTTGCGCCCCTGGCGCGGGCAGGCGCTGAAGCGCCAAGCCAGGCGGAGCTTTTGCGCTTTGCGCCGGTAGGACAAGTGACATTGATCCATATGACGGATTTGCACGGCCAATTGATGCCGATGTTCTTCCGTGACGCCGCAGCAAAAATTGGCGTGGGTGAAGCACGCGGACGGCTGCCCCATATCACCGGTGAGGCGTTCCTTGCCGAATTCGGCTTGGCACGCGGGACAGCGCTGGCGCATGCGCTAACCGATCTCGACTTTGCTGAGCTCGCCAAACGCTTTGGCCCCATGGGCGGTGTGGACCGTATGGCGACCATCATCAAGGCCATCCGCGCGGAACGCCCCGGGCGCTGCCTGTTGTTGGATGGTGGGGATACCTGGCAAGGTGCCTGGACAAATTTGCAGACCCAAGCCGCCGATATGGTGGCCGTGCAGAAAGCTTTGGGTGTTGAAGCCATGGTCGGTCATTGGGAATTCACCTATGGCGCGGATCGCGTGACGGCGCTTGCGAAGGAGCTTGGCTTTCCCTTCCTTGGCGGCAATATCCAGGACCGCGAATGGAATGAGGATGCCTTTCCTGGCCATGCCATGTTTGAACGCGGCGGTATCAAGGTTGCGGTGATCGGACAGGCTTTTCCCTATACGCCAATTGCAAATCCGAGCTGGATGTTTCCGGATTGGGAATTCGGCATCAAGGAAGAAAAAATCGCCGCCCGCGTGCAGGCCGCACGCGATGAAGGCGCTGGGCTTGTTGTGCTGCTATCGCATAATGGGTTTGAGGTTGACCGAAAACTCGCAACACGTGTGCCGGGTATTGATGTGATCCTGACCGGCCATACGCATGATGCGCTGCCGCGCCCCGTGCAGGTGGGGCGCACGCTGCTGATTGCGACTGGTGCCTCTGGTAAATTCATCAGCCGGCTTGATCTTGAAGTACAGCAAGGGCGCGTGACGGATTACCGACACGCCCTGATCCCTGTGTTCAGCAATAGCATTACGCCCGATGCTGATATGGCGGCTTTGGTGCGCGGCCTACGTGAGCCCTTTGCGCAGGATTTGGCGCGGGTGGTTGGCCGGACAGAAAGCCTGCTCTGGCGGCGCGGCAATACCGCTGGCACCTGGGATGATGTGATCTGCGATGCGCTGCTTGAACAACGCGATGCAGAGATTGCGCTTTCACCAGGTTTTCGCTGGGGCACAACCATGCTGCCCGATACGGATATCACCGCCGAAGATGTCTGGGCGCAAACGGCCATTACCTATCCAGCGGCCTATCGCAACGTGATGAAGGGGGCCGCGATCCAGGCGTTGCTGGAAGATATTGCCGACAATCTTTTCAATCCTGATCCGTTTTACCAACAGGGTGGGGATATGGTGCGCAGCGGCGGCATAGCCTTCACGCTGGATATCACGGCAGCATCGGGTCGGCGCATTTCAAATTTGCGGCTGAAGCGCAGCGACCAACCCATAGAAGCATCGCGCGATTACGTGGTGGCGGGCTGGGCCAGCATCAACCAGGCAGTGGAAGGTCCGCCAATCTGGGATTTGGTGTTCAGCCATTTGGCCAAGGGGCCGATCAATGTTGTACCGCGCAATGACATTGAATTGCGCGGGACCGATTGAGTTTTTTGGTCAGTCTTCTTTTTTTCTTCTGAAATGCGGCGAGGTAGAAAATCATTCCCCCCTGCATTTCCATTGGATGATAATGTCGCCCCATCTTCACAACAGGGTTTTATTGTTGACCCGTCGAATTTTGCTGGATAGGCTTGCCACAAGTTCAATGAAGAGCTGTGTTTGGCTTTGTTTTCGGAGGCACGTCCATGAAATTCAAGATCGCGCTTGGTCTGTTGCTATTGTCAGGAAGCCCCGTTTTCGCGCAGGCGATGGATACGCCATTGCTGATTGGTGGCTGCCAAGGCTGCCATGGGGTGACCGGACAAGGGGGGCATGGCATTCCTTCCATTAAGGCCAATCACAGCCGCGATGAATTTATCGCCTTGATGCGTGCTTTCAGCGCCAATGAACGGACAGCAACCGTGATGGGGCGCATCAGCCGTGGCTATACGCCGGAGCAGATCGCGCTTCTGGCCACGCATTACGCGCGCCCGCAATAAGCCGGAGGAACAAGATCATGACCCTTTCCCGCCGCGCCTTCCTGTCTGTTGCCGCGCTGCCCGCAACACTCGCCGCGCCGCGTCTGGCTCTCGCCCAAGCTGGCGCTGGACGTGTTGTTATTATCGGTGGTGGTTTCGGTGGTGCTTCCGCCGCGCGGTTTGCGCGCGACAATTTCCCCACGCTCGACATTACGCTGATCGAACGCAGCCGGACCTTTACCACCTGCCCTTACGGCAATCTGGTTCTTGCCGGGCGGCGGGACATGAGCAGCATCACCTTTGGCTATGAAAAACTCGCCGCGCGGGGTGTGCGCGTGGTGCATCAAAGCGTGGTTGCGGTGGATGCCAGCGCGAAGCAGGTACGCCTCGCGGATGGGGCGCAGGTGCCTTATGACCGGCTGATCGTGTCGCCAGGCATTGATCTGAGGTGGGGTGCGATTGAAGGCTATGATGAAGCGGCAAGTGAACGCATGCCACATGGCTGGGTGCCATCCTTGCAGCCGATTTCCCTGCTACGCCGCCAGCTTGAAGCGATGCCCGATGGCGGCAATTTCATTATGGTAATTCCGGATAATCCCTTCCGCTGCCCGCCCGGCCCTTATGAGCGGATCAGCATGGTCGCCGATTATCTGAAGCGTGCAAAGCCACGCAGCAAGCTGATTGCGCTTGATGCAAAAAATGGTTTTTCCAAACAGCCATTGTTTCAGGATGCCTGGGCAGAACTTTATCCCGGCATCATCGAATGGCGTGGCGCTTCCAATGATGGGCGCGTGACGCGCGTGAATGCCGCCGCCATGGAAGTTGAAACGGAATTCGGCGAAAAGCTGAAGGGCGCCGTGATCAATGTTATTCCCCCGCAAATGGCGGCCAAGATTGCGCGCGATGCCGGGCTTGCCAATCAATCCGGTTGGTGCCCAATCAAACCTGCAACCCTGGAAAGCGCGCAGGTTGAAGGCATTCATGTGCTGGGGGATGCGACCATCGCGGCACCCATGCCGAAATCCGGCTTCGTTGCATCTTCCCACGCCAAACATGCGGTGGCCTGCATTGCCGCATCGCTGGCAGGCCGCGCGCCGCCGGCTGCGACCTTCTTCAACACTTGCTACAGCCATGTTGGGGCTGATTACGGTATTTCCATTGTCGGCGTCTTCCGTCCCGACCCGACTGGCTTTGCCGAAGTTGAAGGCTCCGGCGGGATAAGCCCGCGCAACGCGGCGCTGACCGCGGAACGGCGCAAAGAACATCGCAAACTTGAAGCACTTTATGCCGATGGCTGGTATGACAGCATCACGGATGAGATGTTCGGCTGAGACCGGATAAGTGGGCAAAGCCCTGACCATTCCCGTAATGGTCAGGCAGCAGCAGGCGGTGAGAAGCTCTCTCCAAGGGAGGCCATCATGAGTCTCGGAAAAGACCCGAAATCCTCCTCTCGGCGCGGTTTGCTGCGCGCTGCCGGGGCAGCAAGCCTTGCCAGTGCGGGCGGCATTGCGCAGGCCGCCGGCAATGCCGAAAACCAACCGCCCAACCTGCCCGAATGGTCGCGCAGCCTTGGCCCTGGCGTGATCGAGGAAGCCTATGGCACACGCAGCCGGCATGAGAACGCTGTGCGCCGCTATGTGCCCTGGCTGACGCCGGATCGGGTTTCTTCCGTTTCCTTCACGCCGCTTGCGGATATGCATGGCATCATCACGCCATCCGGGCTGCATTTTGAACGCCATCATGGCGGCGTGCCGGATATAGACCCTTCAGATTATCGGCTGATGATCCATGGTATGGTGGAACGCCCGCTGGTCTTTACGCTGGAAGATCTGAAGCGCCTGCCATCAGTCTCCCGCATCCACTTCATTGAATGCCCGGCCAATGGCGGCATGGAATGGCGCGGTGCGCAAATGTCTGGCGTGCAATTCACCCATGGCATGCTTTCCTGTTCGGAATGGACTGGCGTGCCGCTTAAAGTATTGCTCGCGCAGACCGGTTTGCGTGCGGGCGCTTCCTGGTTATTGGCGGAGGCTTCGGATGCAGCGCATCTGGCACGGTCCATTCCGCTTTCCAAAGCGCTGGATGATGCGATCATCGCTTTCGGCCAGAATGGTGAAGCGGTGCGCCCGCAACAGGGCTATCCCGTGCGCCTCGTGCTGCCTGGCTATGAAGGCAATATGTGGATCAAGTGGCTGCGCCGCATCGAAATTGGTGATCGGCCTTGGTTCACGCGCTGGGAAACCCGCACCTATACGGATTTGATGCCCAATGGCCTTTCCCGCCAATTCACCTTTGTGAATGAGGTGAATTCGGTCATCACCGCACCCTGCCCGGAAAAACCACTGCGCGGACGCCCGGGCTTTGTGGAAATATCGGGCCTTGCCTGGTCTGGCGCCGGGCGCATCACGCGCGTGGATGTGAGTGTTGATGGCGGGAATAATTGGCGCAGCGCCACCTTGCAGGACCCGGTGCTGCCCAAGGCGCTGACACGTTTTCGCATCCCCTGGGAATGGGCCGAAGGCCAGACCGCCTATCTGCAAAGCCGCGCCACGGATGAAACGGGGCGCGTGCAGCCAAGCATCACCGCGCTGCGCCGCGCGCGTGGTGTGGAGAGCATTTATCACAAGAACAGCATCCACACCTGGCTGGTTGATCGGGACGGGACGGTGGTGAATGTCCAGATTGATGCTTAAGGTTACGGGATACGCTGCTGCCGTCATGCTGATTGCTGGGCTTGTGCAGGCGCAGCAGGCGCCCAATTCTTCAGCGTCCATCAGCGATATCTATCGCCCCTTCACGGCACCTCCGGGCGAAAGAACGCGCGCCGATGTCGCTTGGCCCGCGCCAAATCTTGGTGCCGCCGCGCTACCAGCGCCGATCCCAGGCATTGGCCGCGCGGCAACAAGCGTGGAGATTGCCGGCTGGGATGTTTCCGTGCGTGGCGATGGCCATAACCTGCCGCTCGGTAGCGGCACCGCAAAAGAAGGCGAGGACCTTTACGTCACCCATTGCGCCAGCTGCCATGGTGATTTCGGTGAAGGGCTGGAACGCTGGCCGGCGCTGATGGGCGGGCGTAACAGCCTGCGCTCTGACCAGCCAAAACGCACTATTGGGTCCTTCTGGCAGCATGCGCCGAGTGTGTTTGATTATATCCGCCGCGCCATGCCCTACGCCGCGCCGCAAAGTCTTTCGAACAACGAGTATTACGCCATAACCGCCTATGTGCTGTTCCTGAATGAAGTGATTGGCGAAGACGACAAGATGGATGCCGCGAGCCTACCCAAAATTGCCATGCCCAATCGCGATGGCTTTGTGCTGGAAGGGCGCCCCGATACCGAGAACAACGCCTGCATGAGCAATTGCCGCCAGGGGCGCCCCGTCACGGTCACCATGGATAGCCGGCGCTTTGTGGAACCTGGCTCGGGGTCTGGCACGTCTCAGCCGGAGTAAGGCGAGGCAGCCCGCGTGGCGCTGAACCGCCCCGAATTTTCCGGGGCCGTCATCGTGCAAACAGGATGGTGCGATGATGAGCAGGGCGTTGAACCAAGGGTGGTTATGGCGCAAAGACCATTAGGGGCTGCTGAGGGGTATTTAATCCCAAAAAAACTCAGCAATGTAGGAAATTTCTGGCGGAGGGGATGGGATTCGAACCCACGATAGGACTATTAATCCTATAACGGTTTAGCAAACCGCCGCCTTCGGCCACTCGGCCACCCCTCCGCAGGAGTGGAAAGTCACACGGCGTTGCAATACCCCGCTTCTAGTGCCGCAGCGGTGCAGCGTCAAACCCGAAACAGCGCTTCAGCCCAGCGAAACCTCAAATCCGCGTTTCGTCGCAGGCCGTGCCATCATCGCCTCATACCAACGTTTCACATTCGGCAGGGTCCCAAGGTCCACCTGGTGGCGTTCATGCCGCCACGCCCAGCCCAGAATCGCAAAATCGGCGATTGAGGGCTCTCCGCTGGTGGCCACGAAGTCACGCCCGTCAAGGCGGCGGTCCAGCACACCGTAAAGGCGCTTGGTTTCATCATGATAGCGCTTGAAGCCATAATCCCGCGCCGGGCCTTCGGGCTGCATCAGGAAGTGATGAACCTAGCCCGGCATGGGGCCAAAGCCGCCCATTTGCCACATGAGCCATTCATATACCGGCACGCGGGCGCGCAAATCGCGCGGCATGAAGCGGCCGGTCTTTTCTGCCAGATACAGCAGAATGGCCCCGCTTTCGAAGACCGTGATCGGCTTGCCATCCGGCCCATCCGGGTCCTGGATGGCGGGGATGCGGTTATTCGGGCTGAAGGCCAGGAATTCAGGGTTGAACTGCTCGCCCTTGCTGATGTTCACGGGCTTAACGGCGTAAGCCAGCCCCATTTCCTCAAGTGCTGCGCTGATCTTGCGCCCATTGGGCGTATTCCAGGTCCAGAGGGTGATGCTCATGGGGCGGCAATCCTTGGTTCAGCCGGCGCACCCCACGGAAGGGTGCGCCGGGCGGTCATATCAAAGCGCGGCGAGAACCGCCTCAGCCTTGCTCACTTCAAAGGCGCCGGGGGCTTCCACGGCCACATGGGTCACCTTGCCATCCTTCGCCACCAGGACGAAGCGCTGGCAGCGCACGCCAAGGCCGCGCGCCGTCAGGTCGAATTCCAGCCCCAAAGCCTTGGTGAAGGCCGCCGCGCCATCGGCAATCATGGTCACCTGGTCGGTAATGCCCTGATCCTTGCCCCAGGCACCCATCACAAAAGCATCATTCACCGCCATGCAGGCAATGGCATGAACGCCCTTGGCCTTCAGCGCCGCAGCATGTTCCACAAAACCGGGCAGGTGCTTGGCGGAACAGGTGGGCGTGAAGGCGCCCGGCACGCCAAACAGCACAACGGTACGGCCCTTGAAGAATTCCGCCGTATCAAGTTCCTTCGGGCCGTCCGCTGTGCCCTGCATGATCTTCATCGCGGGAATGGAATCGCCAGTTTTGATCGTCATTGTCTGCTCCTTGTTGCGGAAGCTGATTTAGCCCTCAGCCCGCCCGCTGTCACGGGGGCAAAGGGGGGCTTGGCGTGGCGAGGCACGCATTGGTGATTGCAGAAACCCCAAATCCGGCTCGCCAATAGGTTGAATCTTTAACCATTATGCGTCTAACAAGGGCCCACCATGTGCGCGTTCTTCCCCATGGCCCCTCGCCGGTGCTCGCCATTTTTGGCTTTGGTTCTGGCACCTTTGTGGTTTGGAAGCCCGCTTCCAGCCGCGGCACAGGGGCCCACTCAAACCGCCGCCGTGCCCGCGCCCTTGCTGCGCGGTCCAGCCAGCGCCAGCCCCCCGCTTACCGCGCCGGATGACGCACGGCTACGGAACGTCTTTGCATTGCACGCCGCCAAGGATTGGGGGGCGGCGGAAGAAGAAGCAGACCTGCTGACAGATCGCAGGCTTGAAGGCCATGTGCTGGCAGACCGCTGGCTGCACCCATCAAGCCCGAAGCCGGATCAGGAAGCGCTGCGCGATTGGCTGGCGCGCTTTGCTGACCATCCAGATGCGCCGGCCATTCATGCCTTGCTGCGCCGCACGGCGCCGCGCGGCGCCAGCCTGCCGCATGCGCCCACCCAGGAAAGCCTGGCCGAGGATGCCGGCGCTGCCCCAGAAGAACGCGAAGCACCCGAACAAGGCTTCCAGCGCAACCCAGCCCTTGACCGTGCGCTGCGGGATTTGGTGCGGGATGGCAATCTGGAAGCTGCCTTGCGCCAGATGGAAGCCACACGCGGCATGACGCCGCCCTATGCCGCAGCGCTCAAGGCTGAATTTGCCCTGATCCTGTTTCGCCGTGGGGAAGATGAACGCGCCTTTGATGTGGCCGCGGAAGTGGCGCGCAGCCGCGCAGACCCGAGCGGCCGGGCAGCCTTCGCCGCTGCGCTTGCCGCCTGGGGTCTTGGGCATTTCGATGTCGCGCTGCCCTATTTTGAAGTCGCCGCGCGGGCTTCCGGGGCATCGGCGGCCAATCGCGCCGCTGCCGCCTATTGGGCCAGCCGCGCGGCGATTCGTGCCCGGCACCCAGGGATGCACGTGCCCTGGCTTTTGCAAGCCGCGCAGGAACCGCGCACCTTCTATGGGCTGATGGCCCGCCGCGCCCTTGGCCTGACGCCGGGCTTTGCCTGGCACGCCGAAGCGGGTGGGGAAGAAGGCATGGCGGCGCTGATGGAAACCGCCGGCGGCTGGCGGGCGCTTGCCCTGTTGCAAATCGGCCAGACAGCGCGGGCAGAAGCAGAGCTACGCGCCTTGTGGCCGCTGGCGCGCGGCAATTTGCCCCTGCTGCGGGCCATGCTGGCAGTCGCTTCCCAGGCCGGTCTCACGCATCTTTCGGCACAATTGGCGGAATTGGCGCAAATTGCGGATGGTCGCCCGCGGGATTTGGCGCGCTTCCCCCTGCCGCGCCTCAACCCGGCACAGGGTTTCCGGGTGGAACCCGCCCTGCTTTATGCGCTGGCGCGTCAGGAATCGAATTTTGACTCAGCGGCGGTTTCGCGCGCCGGGGCGCGCGGCATTTTGCAGGTGATGCCGACCACCGCCGCCTACCTTGCCAATGACCCAAGCTTCGTCGGCGATGGCGCGCAACGGCTCCATAACACTGGCCTGTCTTTGGAATTGGGCCAGCGCTACCTGCATTATCTCGCGCGGAGTGAGGCTGTAGGCGGTGATCTGATCCGCCTGCTCGCCGCCTATAATGCTGGGCCGGGCAATCTGGCCAAATGGCTGCCCGCCGTGCGCCACCGTGACGATGCGCTGCTGTTCATTGAAGCGATTCCCTTCGATGAAACACGTGCCCATGTGCAGCGCGTGCTGGCCTATTCCTGGATTTACGCCTCAAGGCTCGGCCTGCCGGCGCCAAGCCTTGATCAATTGGTGCAGGGCGAATTTCCGCGCTTCATGTCCTCACAGGAAGTGGTCGCCATGCTGGGCAGCACGCCGCCTATCCCCGGCAGGCCACGCTGAAGGTTCTCTGTGTTCTAGCCGTCTATCCGCACGCCCATCCGCCCGGCCAAATCCTGGATGAATTGCCAAGCGACACGGCCAGAACGCGAACCGCGCGTGACGGACCATTCCACCGCCTGCGCATGCAAATCTTCAACCGATACATCCAGGCCGTAATGCTTGGCATAGCCTTCGATCATGGCGAAGAAGGTATCTTGGTTGGCGTTATGGAAACCAATCCACAGCCCGAAGCGGTCTGACAGCGAGACCTTTTCTTCAATCGCTTCAGATCCATGGATCGCGGCGCTGCGTTCATTTTCGATCATGTCACGTGACATCAAATGCCGGCGGTTGGACGTAGCATAGAACAAAACATTGGTGGGCCGGCCTTCAATGCCGCCATCCAGCACTGATTTCAGCGCCTTGTAATCAGCATCTTCCCGTTCAAAGGAAAGATCATCGCAGAATACCAGGCAGCGGCGTGCGCCGGCGCGCAGGAAGCGCAGCAATTCCGGCAGGGTTTTGATATCCTCTCGGTGGATTTCAATCAGGGCAAGGCTGCCGGGCACTTCCGTATTGGCAGCGGTATGCGCGGCCTTCACCAGGGATGATTTGCCGGTGCCGCGCGCGCCCCAAAGCATGGCGTTATTGGCGCTGAAGCCGCGCGCGAAGCGCAGCGTGTTTTCCATGAGGATTTCCTTCTGCCGATCCACCCCTTGCAGCAGGCCCAGCGGCACTGCCGCCACCTTGGGCACGGGCGAAAGCCGGGCCACGGGTTCCGGGTGCCAGATGAAGGCATCCGCCCCGGTCAGATCAGGGGCCGCCGCCGGCGGCGGGGCAAGGCGTTCAAGCGCCTCGGCAATGCGGGTCAGGGCGGGGAGAAGCGAAGAATGTTCCATGGCCGCGCGGAATAGGCCGGGACGCTATTGACGGAAAGGGGGCGGGCGCTAGTTTCCGCCCCATCATCGCAAATAAGGAATGCCGGACCATGGAAAGAATTTTTGGCATCACGCCCGCTTATGCCCAGGATGCGGGCGGCACGGCGGCGGTTGTCATGCAATTGCTGCCGCTGGTGTTGATTTTCGTCGTCTTCTATTTCCTGCTGATTCGCCCGCAGCAGAAGAAGATGAAGGATCATCGCGAAATGCTCGGCCAATTGAAGCGTGGGGATCGCGTGGTGACCGCGGGCGGCATCGTTGCCACCATCACCAAGGTGAAGGACGGCTCTGACGAGATCGAAGCCGAAATCGCCCCCAATGTGAAAGTCATGGTAGTGCGCGGCACAATCGGCAGCGTACTTCGCCCCGAAGCCGCGAATGATGAGGCGAAAAGCTGAGCCTGCAACAGGCAACAAAAAAGGCGCTGAGGATCACTCCCCAGCGCCTTTTTTAATGTCTTGTCGGCTGATTAGGCTGATTGGCCGGAAGCCAGACCACCCTTGCCCATCAGATCGGCAACGACTTCCCAATTCACCAGCTTATTCAGGAAGTTATCCAGGTAGTTCGGGCGCACATTGCGGAAATCCAGATAATAGGCGTGTTCCCACACATCCACGCCCAGAATGGGCTTGCCTTCGCCGGTGGAGATCGGGTTGGCGCCATTCGGCGTTTTCGTCAACTTCAGCTTGCCATCGGCACCGATGATCAGCCAGGCCCAGCCGGAGCCAAACTGCGTCACGCCAGCCTGCTTGAAGGCTTCCTTGAAGGCCGCGAGGCCACCCAGGTCGCTATCAATCTTGGCGGCCAGAGCGCCCGGCAGCTTATCGCCGCCGCCGCCCGGCTGCATCACCTGCCAGAACAACATATGATTATAATGCTGCCCCGCCTGGTTCAGCACCGGCAGGCCATCAGCGCCCGCCTTGCCAGCTTCAGCGCAGATCGCTTCCAGCGATTTGCCAGCCAGGCCCTTGGCTTCAATGAGCCCATTCAGCGCCGTGACATAGGCATTGTGATGCTTGCCATGATGCAGTTCCAGGGTTTCCTGGCACATGCCATTGGCAGCAAGCGCATTGGTGGAATAGGGCAGCGGGGGCAGGCTGAAAGCCATGGGGGTTTCTCCGTTCCTCAGATGATGAGCGATTAACGCTGTGCTTGAGGTAAGCGGGGCCAGCACAAGCGTCAACCGCACCCTTCCCGCGCGGCACGAGCCCAGGCATATCAGCCTCTGTGAGCCTTTCCCCAATTGCGGCCTTTGCCCGCGCCCATGACCCGGACCGTTTCCTGGCCGCGCTTTTCGTGCCGCCGGAGAAGCGAGAGGCGATCTTCACCCTGATTGCCTTCAACCATGAATTGGCCCGCGCCCGCGAAGCCGCGAGCCACCCCATGGCCGCACTGATCCGCCTGCAATGGTGGCGCGACGCGCTGGAAGAAGCGCGCCAAGGCAAGCCCGCCCGCCGGCATGAGGTTGCCGAACCGCTCCATGCCGCGATCACCGCCGGCGCGCTGGATGCCGCCGCGCTTGAGGCCATGATTGACGCGCGCGAAGCCGAGGCCGAGGAAGCGGGCATCCCGACCGAGGCGGAGTTCGTGACCTGGCTGCGCGGCACCGCGGGCGGCTTTGCCTATGCAGCCGGCCTGGCTTTGGGCGGCAGCGCTGAGGATGCCGAAAAGCTCCGCGCGCTCGGCGCTGCCTATGGGTTAGCCGGGGTATTGCGATCCGTCACGGCCCATGCCGCGCAAGGGCGCTGCCTTTTGCCTTTGGATCGGCTGGCAGGGGCAGGGCTGAATGCTGAGGCGGTGATCAGCGCACCAAACGCGCCCGCGCTTGCGGCGCTTTGCGCTGAGATGGCGGCGGAGGGGTTGGAGGCGTTGCGGACCGCGCCGCGCGATGTGCCGAAAGGGCTGATGGCCGCCGCGCTGCTGGCGGTGCTGGCAGCGCGGGATTTGCGAAGGTTGGCGGCGGGGAAGGCGGTGCCGATGCCGCGTGGCGTCGTGGATCGGGGGGCGGTGATTTGGGCGGGGTGGTGGGGGTGATGGCGGTATAGATGAAGATTTCTACGGTTTGACTCCTTCGTGAAGCAAATCAAGAATTTGGTATCTGATCGACGTTCCTTGGCGAGACTGAATGAAACATGTTTCCACTCTTTGAGCCTGCGTAAGGCTCGAACCGATCTGACGAAGGCCTTCCCGCTCATCACGAGGGAGAATGCTTCCGATCTCCTTTCCGACGCGCGTAATTCGATAAATTGGGAAGGAAATCTTTTCAGTATTCGGCATCAGGGTAATTCGCAATAGAAATTGATCGCCGATGAGGTAAGCAAGACCATCGGGTCGCGCGCTTAAATCCATCGAGAGGGCAATGTCAGTCTGCGTCAATCCAGCCGCTTCAAGATGGGCAAATCTTTCAAGTGTTTCCCCTTCAAAAACTGGGGGCCGCAGCCCGTATCCTCCGACTGACAGCCGATAAACGTCTTGGAAGGCGCGTGCCAGATCTGAGTCCATCTCCGCAATTACTCTCAAAGTAGTGAACGAGAAAGAGTTAGGTTTCCTTATTTCACCAGCGAGAATTCGGCCCCATTGTTCACGCAATCGATCACTTGATGCACGCGCTGCGTAGTCACTGAAAAGGTTCATCCAGTCTTGATCGACATTCGATGGGCATGTGTCATCTACGTCTTGGTCAGCACTGTCGGCTTCAGGGTTCATTCTCTGTGCCCCTAGTAATTCCTCAACAGCATGCGACGCCACAGCGAAACAGTTGTCCTGCTTTCGACCTTCGTTACGAAGAAAATTATCGATGATTTCCTTTTCAATTTTGTTCGCACCCTCAAACAGCCTCAATGCAGCATCATTTTTTGCGCGGATTAAAGCCTCGCGCCCCTCTTCCTTTGCCTGTATTGCGCGACGCCAACCTTCAAGTAGCTCAGCGGGCACCCCAATTAGACCGCCGCAAAGCCTGTCAAAGGCAGCAAACATCCTACTTTTAGTCTTTAAGGAAAGACCGCTATTCTCAAGTCGTGCCCTGATTTCCAGCGCGCCATCCAGCGAATCTGCCGGCTTATTCGCCACAGATCTGTTTCCAGAAGATTTTTTCGGAGGCAAATTTTTATCAGGCATCGCTCACCCCAATAGAATATTCCAGCTTTTTCCAAAATTGTATCGTCAAACCAAAATTCATTGTAATGTCCTTGAGGCCTGAATACCAAGAGTCTTGAATGGATTAAAGAAAAAATTCTTTGCGCCTCGAAGCATGGTTTTTGGAGCGTAGTTTCCCACCCCCGTCTCTATTGGATCCAACTTCCAAACCAACAGTTCCGATCTGACAAATCTCTCAGCAAGCCACGGCCTCGGTTATCCCCTACCGCCCCAAAACCCCCCGCACCGTCTCAATCGGCATCAGCATCACCCGCTCCCCGAGCGGCGATCTGACAAACCCATGCGCCTCGTAAAACCGCGCCGCATCCTCATCAATCGCATGCGCCACAACGCCGCGCACGCCAGCAATTTCAGAAGCCGCAAGGCAGCGCCGCAGCGCATCCGCGAGCAACGCCGAACCCAAGCCACGCCCGCGCCATGCGGCATCAACCGCCAGCCGGCCAATCAGCAGCAGCGGCACCGCATCGGGCATGCCGCGGCGCAGCTTTGCCGAAGGCAGTGCCTGGCGTTGTTCCAGCGCGGTCGAGATCGAAAAATACCCCACCACGCGCCCCGGCGCATCCGAAGGGCAAACCACATAGCTTCGCGCGGAAAGCCCTTCGCTCGCCCGCGCCCTTTCCCGCAGCCAGGCATCAAGCGCGGGATGAACGCCGTTCGAAAACCCAGAACAATCATGCGCCGCATTCAGCGGTTCCGGCGCGCGCAATAAGGGCGCGGCGGCGCTCACACCTCCCAAGGCGCTTTCCGATTAAGCCTTGCGCGGGCCTTGGCCGAAGGCGCGGGCGGCGCATCCAGCAGCTTCAGAAAACGCGCATGGGCTTCGTCATCCAGGAAGAAGCTGCGCTGATCCAGAAGCCTCTCCAACGCCTCCTGCCGCGCGCTTTCCAGCATGAATTCGGAAAGCTTCTGCCCATGCATGGCGGCGGCGCGGTTGAACAGCGCCTTAGTCTCAGCCGAGGCGCGGATTTGGATCACATCATCCTTAGGGCGAGCGGAAGCGGGCATGGCGATTACCTGAATAAACTGCACCTAAGCTAGCATTTGTATGGCTATTGTCAATACAAAACAGGGGCAGCAGGCTATACCCGCTCCGTCGGGTCCCCCTCCCCCACCGCTGCCACAGGCCCGGCCAGTCCCGCATCCCGCACCCCCCGCAACGCCGCGCGATCCCCCGCGCCAAAGCCGCGCCTTGCCGCATCAGCCAAAGCCAGCCGCCGCAAGGCATCATCGCTCAACACCGGGCAAGCGGGCAGCAGCGCCGCGGCATCTTCAAGCTTGCCGGTGCAATGCAGCACCACATCGCAGCCCGCCGAAAGCGCGGCACCGGCCAAATCATTCGCCATGCCCGCGAGTGCCCCCATCGCCAGATCATCCGTGATCAGCAGGCCATCAAAGCCAATCTCGCCCCGGATCACATTCCGAATGACGAAGGGAGAAAGCGTCGCCGGCAGGCGCGCATCCCAGGCCTCATACAAAACATGCGCGGTCATGGCCCAGGCACCGCTGCCCGCCAGTGCGCGAAACGGCGCGATGTCATCGGCAAGCGCCTCAATACCCACAGCAACGCGCGGCAATTCATGATGGCTGTCAGCCATAGCGCGGCCATGCCCTGGGATATGCTTGATCACGGGGATGCAGCCCGCCGCTTGCAGCCCGGCAATGCACGCAACACCTAGCCGCGCAATCTCCTCAGGTTCAGCGCTGAAGGCGCGATCACCAATCACCTGATGCGCGCCGGGCAGGCGTAAATCCAAAACAGGCGCGCAGACAACATCCAAGCCAGCGGCGCGGCACATCGCCCCCAGCAGAAACGCATTGGCGCGCTGGGCGATCTCAGGCTGCCCCTCAAACCGCGCGGCGGCGGGGAATGCCTCCCACTGCGGAGGCTTCAGTCGCGCCACGCGCCCACCTTCCTGGTCAATCAGGATCGGTGCGGCAGCGCCCAGCACATCGCGAATATCATTGGTCAGCGCGCGCAATTGCTCGGGGTTCTGGATATTGCGCGCGAACAAAATCGCGCCAAGGGGCGGAAACTTCCGCCAAAGCGCAGCTTCCTCAGCGGTCAGCCGCGGCCCGGAAAGGCCGAGTATCGCAGCCCGTGTTGGCGCCATATAACTTAACTGCCAATCACCATGCAGGGCACGCTGCGCCCGCGCATTTCCTCGCAAAAGGCGCGCGCGGTCGCGGCATCGGCAAAGCCGCCGGTGCGGATGCGATAAAGCGTTGTCTGCCCTTCACGATCAAAAGGCGCCAGCGATACGCGACGATTGCCCAGGAATTCCGGCATGCGCTTTTGCAGGCGTTCCCATTCGCCGCGTGCGGCGGCTTCGCTTGGCAGCGCACCCAATTGCACCTGCGCGCGCCCATTTGCCACAGGCGCAAAGCGTTCCGCATTCGCCGCCACTGGCGCGGGCAGGCTAGGCGCTGTCAAAGCGGAAGCGGTGGCGGGCGCTGATGGGGTGGCTGGGGCCGCTTGCGGCGCACTGCGGGGTGCGGCTTGCGGCGTGGCAGAAGCGGCAGGCTGCGCCGGCGCTGGGCTTGGCGGCGGCGCATTACGCACGGCTTCCTGCGCGGCGCGTTCGGCCAATTGCGCGCGCAGTTGATCCACGCGGGGATTTTCAGCCTCCGGCGCCAGCCCACCTGAAGCCTGGCTGCGCGGGCCGCGATTACGGTCAAAAATCAGCTCATCCTGATTGGGCACCCGCAGCCCACCCGGATTATCGGGCCGCACCTTGATGGGGCGCGCATCCGCTTCAATCAGCGGCGCCTGCCGGGACCCACCGCGTGTGACCCCCCAAATCACCGCAGCCATCACGAAAGCCGCCACAAGCACGCTGCCCGCGATGATGATCATTCGCCAGGGTGGGCCATCGCCCCCCTTTCGGCCCAGCCTATAGGCTGGAACTGGAACTTCCCTCACGCCTATCCCCCGATCGGCGCTGGAATAGTGTCAGCGCATCTCCTCGACCGGCGTCACCCCCATGACGCCAAGGCCGGAACGAATAACGCTCGCCGTCGCTGCCACCAGTGCCAGCCTTGCGGCTGTGGCGGAGGGTTCATCCTCACGGATGAAGCGAAGCGTCGAATCGTCGCGGCCTCGGTTCCACAATACATGAAAATCGGCGGCCAAGTCATGGAGAAAAAACGCAACTCGGTGCGGTTCGCGGGCCAAAGCGGCGGCTTCCACCACACGCGGCCAGGAAATCAGGCGCCGGATCAGGTCCAATTCCGCCTTGTCCTTCAAATGCTCAAGCGGGGCGGCGGCCAGTTTGGCCAGGCCGGGCTCACCCGCCTGGCGGAGGACGGAACGGCAGCGCGCATGGGCGTATTGCACGTAGAAGACTGGGTTTTCGCGGGTTTGTTCGACAACCTTGTCCAGGTCAAATTCCATCTGCGCGTCGGATTTGCGGGTCAGCATGGTGAAGCGCACCGCATCACGGCCCACTTCTTCGATCAAATCGCGGAGCGTCACGTAAGTCCCGGCACGCTTGGACATGCGCACGGGCTCGCCGGCCTTCATCACATGCACAATCTGGCAGAGCACCACTTCCAGCGGCACGCGCCCATCGGAAAGCGCCTTCACGGCAGCGCCCATGCGCGAAACATAGCCGCCGTGATCCGCGCCCCAAACATCAATCAGCAGATCAAAACCGCGCGTGAGCTTATCCGCATGGCAAGCGATATCATTGGCGAAATAGGTGTTGGACCCATCAGATTTCTTGAGCGGACGGTCCACATCATCGCCAAATTGCGTTGACCGGAACAGCAATTGCGGGCGCGGTTCCCAATCATCCGGCGTCTTGCCCTTGGGTGGTTCCAACACACCTTCGTAAAGCAGGCCCTTGCCTTCAAGCGCTGCAATCGCAGCATCGGTCGCATTCGCGTCCACCAGCGCGCGTTCGGATAAGAAAACATCCTGAGTGACACCAAGCAGCGCCAAATCCTCACGGATTGCGATCATCATCATCGCAACCGCCCGTTCACGTGCCGTATCCAGCCAGGCGCGATCCACGAACCAACCATGCTCCAGCGCGCTTGCCACGCCGGCGGCGGCTTGGGCCGCGCTTGGCGCGCCTTCAATGCGTTGGGGTGCCATGGACGCACCGTGATGCTCGGCCAAGGCCTCGCCCACCGCGACCAGGTAATCGCCACGATATTGCAGCGTCACGCCAAAGCGGCGTTCCACTTGCTCTGCCGTCCATTCCTCAAGATTGGGCTCGATCACGCGCAAATAGCGCCAATAGGTAGCCCAGCCGAGCGCTGCGACCTGCGCGCCCGCATCATTCACGTAGTATTCCTTGGTGACGGCAAAACCCGCCTTGCCGAGAAGATTGGCGAGCGCATCCCCCACCACCGCGCCACGGCAATGCCCGACATGCATCGGCCCGGTCGGATTGGCCGAGACATATTCGACATTGACGCGCCGCCCAGCGCCAATCGCACTATCGCCATATGCTTCGCCCACGCCAAGCAATAGCGCGATCTGCCCCGCCAGATAGCTTTCCTTGAGCCGCAGATTGACGAATCCCGGCCCCGCCGCTTCGGCCGCCTCAACCATGGGCAGCGCGCCCAGCCTTTCCACCAAAGCGGCGGCAATCTTGGCAGGTGGCAGCCGCGCGGGTTTGGCGATTACCAGCGCAGCATTGGTCGCCATATCGCCATGTGATGCATCGCGCGGCGGTTCCACCTGCACGCGCGCCAGAATATCCGCAGGCAAATCAGGGTAAAGTTCAGCCAGCGCCGCGCGCAGCTGGTCCGCCATGGCGGTGAAAACATTTTCGGTCATGCAACTCTCAGCCTGAAATATCGGGGTCGGTCATGCGCCGGTGTTCTTCCAGCGCGAAGCGGTCTGTCATGCCGGCGATATAATCGCAAACCACCAGCGCGGCCTTGGCGGAGCCAGCCTCCCCAGCGCGGGCGCGCCAAAGGGGTGGCAGCATGGCCGGCCCGCCATGCAGCAGGCTGAACAGCACCTGCACCACGCGCTTCGATTTCGCCATGGTGCGATTGACGCGCCAATGCCGATACATGCGCTGGAACAGAAATTCACGAATGGCGAGGTTCGCGCGCGCCATTTCCTCGGAAAACACCACCATGGGCCGATCAGCCGCGCGAATATCGGCAACTGTCGCGGGTTTCAGCGTAGCCAGGCGGCGCGAAGCCTCCGCCGCCACATCGCCCACCATGCGGCTGATCACGCGCCGGATCATCTCGGGCGCCAGGCGTTCCAGCGGCGCATCCGGGGCAGCCGCCCGCGCGGCGGAAAGTGCCTCACCAATCACCGGCAGCGCGCCCACCTCATCCAAGGTGAAAAGCCCCGCGCGCAAACCGTCATCCAGATCATGGTTGTTATAGGCGATATCATCGGCAATAGCGGCGATCTGCGCCTCGGCCGAGGCATAGCTCGTCAGCTCAAGCGCATGGCGGGCATCATATTCGGCGATATAGGGCGAAGGGCGGCGCAACGGGCCGTTATGCTTGGCGAGCCCTTCCAGCGTTTCCCAGGTCAGGTTCAACCCTTCAAAAGCAGCATAACGCGTTTCCAAATGCGTGACGACGCGCAAAGACTGCGCGTTGTGGTCAAACCCGCCATAGGGCTTCATCGCCGCATTCAACGCATCTTCCCCGGCATGGCCGAAGGGCGGATGGCCCAGATCATGCGCCAACGCCAAGGCTTCCGCCAAATCCTCATCCAGCGCGAGCAGCCGAGCGATGGACCGCGCAATTTGCGCGACTTCAATGGAATGGGTCAGGCGCGTGCGGAAGTGATCGCCCTCATGGTAGATGAAGACCTGCGTCTTGTATTGCAGCCGGCGAAAGGCGGTGGCGTGGATGATGCGGTCCCGATCGCGCTGAAAGGGCGAACGCGCATCGGCGCCTGCTTCCTGGTACAGGCGCCCGCGCGACGTCTCAGGCAGCACCGCATAGGGGGCAAGGTTCATGCTGCCCCCTGCCCTTTGGGCTCATGTGTTGCGGCTTTGGCCTGGGCCTGCATGGAAATCGTGGTTTTCCGTGAAAAACGCATTGAAAATGGCTCTACCACCCGCCGCGCGCCCCCCGCAATCTTTGGTGATTGGAAGCGGCGCCCAAAATGCCTATGATGCCGGATAAGGAGTCCACACCATGCCGGATGGCAGCGCCAACCCCGCCCAGTTTCGCGTCACCGCCAGCGCCGCGGCGCAGGTGGCCGATATTGCCGCGCGTGAAGGGCGGCCGGATGCGGGGCTCAGGCTTGCCGTGGAAGCGGGCGGCTGTTCGGGCTTTCAGTACAAATTCGGCCTGGAAGACGCGCCCGCGCCTGATGATCTCGTGATCGGTGAAGGCAAGGGCCGGGTGTTCATTGACCCCGTTTCGCTTGATCTGCTGGCCGGGGCAGAGCTTGATTGGGCCGAAGCGCTGATCGGCGCGCATTTCGCCATCAACAACCCGCAAGCCAGTTCCGGCTGCGGCTGCGGTTCTTCCTTCGCGATCGGCTGATCCCCCTGCTTCGTTTTTGCACCTTCAACGTCAATTCCATCCGCGCGCGCGCGGCCCATGTCGCGCGCTTCCTGGAACGCCAGCAGCCTGATCTGGTGTTTTTGCAGGAAACCCGATGCACGGCGGAACAAGTGCCGGCGATGGAATTCACGGCGCTTGGCTACAAAACCCATGCGGTGGGCCAGGCGGGCGGGCGGAACGGCGTGGCCGTGCTGTCGCGCATTCCCTTTGAGGTGTTGGCCGAAGCCCTGCCCGGCGATGCCGAAGATACCCAGGCCCGCTATATTGAAGTAGCGGCGGCGGGCCTGCGCGCGGCAGGCATCTACCTGCCCAATGGCAATTCCGGTGGCGATGCCGGCTTTGCTTATAAGCTCGCCTGGATGGACCGGCTGCGGGCCATGGTCCAGGCGCGGCTTGATGCCTTCCTGCCCTTTGCGGTTCTGGGCGACTATAACGTCTGCCCGACTGAGGCTGACCTCGCCCCCGGCGCCCTGCCGGCGACCGATGCGCTGGTCCATCCCGAAAGCCGCGCCAGGTTTCGTGCCCTGCTGCATCTGGGCATGACCGATGCGCTGCGTGCGCTGCATCCCACTGAGACGCTCTACACCTACTGGGATTACGGCCCGGCCTTTGAGGCCAATCGCGGGCTGCGCATAGACCATGCGCTTCTAAGCCCCGAATTGGCCGAGCGGCTGGAAGCCTGTGAGGTTGATACCGCCCCACGCGCCGAGGCTCAGCCCTCCGACCACACGCCCGTTATCATTAGCCTAAACGGCTGAATTTCAACGCAAAAGCCGCCCCGAACCGGCCTGGGCGACCACCAAGGGCCGCCCCACCATGGGGATGGGTGCCGCGCGATAGGCATCAAGGCCCCGCCCGCGGGAGGGATTTTCTGAAGCCTCGCCCGAAGCGCCAGCCGTGCTGCCACCACCGGCGCCCGGCAACGGAATAATCCGCGCCCGTTCCGCCCGGTTGCTGAGGGAGATCGCGCCTGCCCCCGCGCTGGCCAGGGATGTGCTGGCCCAGCCGCCACGCAGCCGCGCCATCGCCAGGGCTTCGGCGGAGCTATCGCCGGCATTGCGCGCTTCCTGTTCCCAGGCGGCCAGCACTTTTTCCCGGTATGGCCCGGCCCTTTCGGGCGTTTGTGAATGATAGTGACCCGCCGCCTGGCGCCAATCCCCCCGCCCAGCATTGAGCTCGGTCAGGAAGCGCGCGGCATAGCGGGCATTGGTCAGCGGGTCGAAAGCCTGTTCCAGCGATGCAAAGGCATTGGGGTGGTGGTGCAGGTTGATTTGCATGCAGCCAACATCAATGATCCGCACACCCCGGGCCTGCAATTGCCGGACATGGGCAATGGCTGCCTCCCGCGTTGGGAAATATTTGCCCTCCCCCTCCGCATTGATGGTCCAGGGCCAGGGGGCGAACTGGCCGGTTTCAGGGTCGCGTCGGCCGGATTCAACCCGGCCAATGGCCTGCAAAAGCCCACGGGGCAGATTGGCGCCCCGTTCAGCTTCAGTGATCGCGGCGCGGCATAAATGGCCTTCGCTGAAGCCACGAGCAGGCATGGCCTGCGCTGCCATGGACCAATGTGACACTGCCACGCCCAGCAACGCGCAAAGCGCCAGGGCCGTTTTGCGAAGGTGCCGCGTGGAGGAATGAGAAGCCAAAAACATGAAAGGGCACAGCGCAAACGGCGTGCCAGATTAACCAATAGCTAGCGGAAAATAAGCAAGAAACTGCTGGTTGATATTGCAAAACGCCATTTTGCTGCACTGCAAAAAAATATCTTGCAATGCCCGGATCGGCTGCCTATATCCGGCCTGTGCAGCGGTTTCCGCCGCACATTCTTGGACGTTTCCTCCCTAAACTTGGCGGTGCTTTCGGGCACCGCCCTTTTTTTTCTGGGCTCAGGAAGCGGGCCGCAGGAAACCCCATTCGACCCGCATGAGGCTTTCGATAAGGCTGGTCATGTCCCGCCGAAGCGGGCCGAAGCCAGGCAGGCGTTCGATCCGTGCTTCATCCAAATAAAGGCTTCGCGCCACTTCGATTTGCAGCGCATGGGTTGCTTCCCTTGGGCGGCCATAATGGCGTGTCACGAAGCCCCCCGCATAGGGGTCGTTGCGGCGCACCTTATAACCGAGCCCCATCAAGGCATCCTCTACCAGGCGGGTCACGCGCGCCGGGCAGGAAGTGCCATGGGCATCGCCCAGCACAAAATGCGGCGGATTGGCCAAATGCGCCGGGTATGCCGGCATGGAATGGCAGTCAATCAGCAGGCAATAGCCAAAAAGCGCCCGCGTTTCCGCGATTAGCCCGGCAAGCGCGGCGTGATAGGGCTCCCAACAGGCGCGGATGCGGGCCTCGGCCTCGGCGAAGCTGAGTTTGCGGCGGTAGATTTGCTCCCCCCCGGTGACAATCCGCGCCAGCGTGCCAAGCCCAGCCCCGACCCGTGGGCTGGCGCTATTGACCCAGGGCGGCAAGGGTTCCGTGAACATCGCCGGGTCCAATTCCCAGGCTTCCCGGTTCACATCGCACCAAACCCTGGGGAAGCTTGCAGCAATCAGGGGGGCGCCATGGGTGGGGGCGGCGGCGAAGATCTCATCCACGAAGGAATCCTCGCTCCGGCGGAGCGAAAGCGGGTCCATCCGGGCATCCAAAAGTAACTGGTCCGGATATTGCTGACCCGAATGAGGGGACGCGAAGACCAAGGGGATGGTCTGTCGTTCCGGCCGCTTGATAAGGTACGGTTCAACCTGGGCCGGGTCTTGGGCGGCGTGCATGGGGGAATTCATGAAAAAAGTCTCGAAACCACACCGCTTCCTTTCGTTAACCCTGGCGCTTTGCCGCTAGGATGTCGCTATCATTAGCGGAAATTAGGCATTAGGGGCTATACGACGTCTCATGGCGCGGAAGGGTAGAGGCTCACAAACCGGCGGTGATCTGATCATCGTGCGGCGTGAAGAAGGCGGCGGGGAAGGGCATCATGGCGGTGCCTGGAAGGTGGCCTATGCTGACTTCGTAACGGCGATGATGGCCTTCTTCCTACTGATGTGGCTGATCAATGCCACGACGGAAGAACAGCGCCGGGGCATCGCTGATTACTTCAACCCGACCAATGTACTGTCGCGTTCCGAATCGGGGACGGGACGCCCCTTTGGCGGCCAGACGCCCAATGACAGCACGCAAATGATGTCCACCAGCGGCACGCTCGAGGTCAGGCCCGGTATGCGCCCGACGGTGATGGACATTGAAGAAGATGACAGCCAAACCCCGGCTCAGCCCATGCCGCGCCGCGAAGGCCCGAAGGGTGAGGAAGATGTGGATGACGCGCGGCTGGTGATGCGCACGCCCCCGGGTGCCTTGGCAGGGCCCGAGCAACCGCGTGGCGGCCCGGCGGCGCAGCCTTCCCCAGAACAGCGGCCAGAGAATGTTGGGGAAGCGGAGTTGCGGCGGGAATCGGCGCGCCGTGAGCGGGAGGCCTTCGAAAGTGCGGCAGAACAAATCCGTGAAGCCATCCGTTCTGACCCTGCACTTGCTGAACTCAACCGCCAATTGCTGATTGAACAGACGCCCGAAGGCATGCGTATTCAATTGGTGGATGCGGAACGCCAACCGATGTTCGCCCTGGGCGGCGCTGCGCCGAATGATCGTGCGCGTGCGCTACTGCTACGCGTGGCCCAGGTGATCCAGCGTTTGCCCAATGCAATCAGCATCGCAGGCCATACGGATTCCACCCCTTTCAGGGGCGGTGGCGAACGCAGCAATTGGGATCTTTCAACCGAACGCGCTAATGTCACCCGGCGTTTGCTGATTGACGCCGGTGTGGCGGATGGCAGGATCAGAAGCCTGTCCGGCAATGCGGAGCGTGATCTGTTGATACCAGACCAACCTACCGCCGCCGCTAATCGCCGCGTATCAATAACGCTGCTTCGCCAGGTGCCGGAGACACCACGCCCATGATTTCGATCGCAGGCTTCATCTTTCTGCTTGTTTGCGTCTTCGGTGGCTACATTCTTGCCGGCGGCAAGATGGAAATCATTTTATTGGCGCTGCCTTTCGAATTCGCCATCATCGGCGGCGCGGCCCTGGGTGCGCTGCTGATGGCCAATAGCATGTCAGAGGTGAAGCACATCTTTGGCAGCATCGGCAAAATCCTGAAGGGCGGCAAGTATAAGCGCCAGGATTATATGGAACTGCTGAGCCTGCTTTTCTGGCTGGTGCGGCTGGCGCAGACCAAGGGGCCGATGGCGATTGAACCGCATATCGAAAAGCCCGAAGAAAGCGCGGCCTTCCAGAAATTCCCGAGTATCCTGAAGGACCATCACACGGTCGCAATTATCTGTGATTACCTCCGCATGGTCGGCATGAATGCCGATGACCCGCACCAGATTGAAGATGTGATGGCGCGGGAATTGAAGAAAATGAAGGATGAGGAATTGCACAGCGCGCATGCGCTGCAAAGTGTGGCTGACGCGCTGCCCGCGCTTGGCATCGTCGCTGCCGTGATGGGCGTTATCAAGACAATGGCTTCAATTGACCAGCCACCGGCCATTCTGGGCAAGATGATCGGCAGCGCGCTGGTGGGTACCTTTTTGGGCGTCTTACTCGCCTATGGCTTGGTTGGCCCATTTGCAGCGCGCCTTAAGGCCGTAATTGAGGAAGAGGCGAAGTATTTTGAAGTTATTCGTGCTGTCCTGGTTGCGCATCTGCACGGCAATGCGCCACAGGTCGCCGTGGAAACGGGGCGCAAGATGGTGCCATCAGACCTGATGCCGACCTTCCAGGAAGTGGAAGAATCTTTGCAAGATCTGAAGATGTAGCGCCTGATCGGCGGAGGCGCAGCCGAAGCCGTGAATCAGTCGCTCAAACATGCGCCTGATCGGCGAAGGCGCAGCCGCAGCCGCAGCCGTGACTCATTCCCTCAAACATGCGCCTGATCGGCGAAGGCAGTTCAACCCTTCTTTGAAGGCAATTGGGTCCTGATCTGCGGTGGGCTCGCGCCGCGACCCTGACCTACCGGATCGCCAGGGTCGGCATCGCTTGGTCCGGCCTGCCGGCCGCCGCCGCGGCCCTGGCCCGGTGCGTCACCGGGATCGGCGTCAGACACACCTGCATTGCCCCGGCCACGGCCAGGCTGATCACCAGGGTCGGCATCCGTGGGGCCAGCCCGCTGGCCCCTGCCGCGCCCCCGGCCCGGCTCATCGCTTGGGTCAGCATCTGTGGCTTCCAGAGAACGGCCACCGCGCGCCGCGCCGCGGCCATTGCCGGGTTCATCGCTCGGATCGGCATCGGTTTCACCGCTGCGGCGCAGTTCAGGGCGCGCCTGGTTCTTGCCGGGCACATCCGGCTCAGCCGGGGTGGGTGATTTCCGCCCCTGAGCCAAGGCCGAGGTACCGACCGGAACGGCAAGGCTGGCGCCTGCTAAGCGCACCACCAATAGCCGGCGCCGTAAGGGCGAATCAGATGGAAGCGACACGGTTTTCTCCTTCCTTGCGCCAGCCGGAGCTGCGGCGGCGCACTGCTTCGGGGTTATTGATACCACATCCCCTTATTCGCGACAGCATCGCCGCAGATGTTCTGGCCATCGCTGCCTCGGAATAAAATAAGTAAAATCAATTTGTTAAAAAATTCTCTGCACTGATGTGATTTTTTGCTTGTCAAATTGTTCTTGTTTTGTTCTATTCATCCTCATGAGCAGCACCCTTTACGAAGACCCCTCTCTCATAATTCCACAACGCCCGGTTCGCGTGCGCTTCCGCAGCCGCCGCGCGGGTCTGGAAACCACGCGCGGCGCGATGCGCGACTTTACCCTATTGCTGGCCCTGGCCTGGGGCGCGGCGGAAATGGCGCTTTGGCTGAGCGGGGGCTGAGGCCCTATGACTCAGCGGCCTCGGTCGCGCGGGCGCGCAGGATCGCCACCGCCCGGCGCAGCCCATCGGCGATATGCTCGGGCGGCATAGCGCCCGAAAACAGCAAATGCCGATCCAACACAAAGGATGGCACGCCGGAAATGCCAGCGCGGCGATAGCCCTCATCCTCGGCCAATACCTCATGCCGGCCAGCATCGCCGACGCTGAAGGCGGCAAGGCTTTCGGCTGACATGCCCGCTGCCGTGCCAAGCGCCGCCAGCGTGGTGGTATCGCCAATATCCGCACCCTGTTGGAAATAGGCGTGGAAGATCGCCTCGGCCACTTCACGCTGTACGCCATCGGCGCCCGCCAACCGGATCAGCCGATGTGCTTCCAGCGTATTGGGCGTGCGCGCCATCAGATCATGGCGGAATTCAAGCCCAGCGATGCGCCCGGCATCCGCCACGCGATGGTCCAATTCCTGGGATTTCTCCCAGGACCCGAATTTAGCGCTGCGATATTCCCGCCGATCCACGCCTTCCACCGGCATTTCCGGGTTCAATTGGAAGGGCCGGAAGCGGACCCTGAATTGGAGACTTTCTTCGGCCAGCATGTCCAAAGCTGCATCCAGATTGCGCTTGCCAATCCAGCACCAGGGGCAGATCGCGTCCGAAATCACATCCAGCGTGCCGGCATTGGCTTCAGAGGCGCTGTCCATGGCAGGGGTTCCTTTTGCGGGGCTTTCCACCATGCCGCTTCACTGGCGCGCGGTCCAGCACGCCCCCTCTTGGAGAGAGGCGCGGAAAGCCGCATGGTCTGACACATGGACAAGATGATCTTCCCCGCCCCCGCCCCGGCCACCTGGCCCGCCACTGCCGTCGCTCAAGCCGGTTTCGATGCCGCGAAACTGCAAAGCGCCGTCGCTTTCGCCGCCGCGCATGAAACGCCCTGGCCCTATGACCTGGCCGGGCATATCGGCCGCGGCTTTTTCGAAGCCCCGCCAGATAATGAAGTGCTGGGTCCGCTCAGCCCGCGCGGCGCGCCTGGTGGCCTGATCACGCGCCATGGCGCGCTGGTCACAAGCTGGGGCGATACGCGCGAAGTCAGCCAAACCTTCAGCGTTGCGAAATCCTATTTGTCGCTGCTGACCGGCATTGCCTGGGCCGATGGGCTGATCCCGGACCTGGATCAACGCGTCGGCGAAACCGTCAAGGATGGCGGCTTTGAAGGCCCACAGAATGGCCCGATCACCTGGCGGCATTTGCTGCAGAATATGTCCGAATGGGAAGGCTCGCTATTTGGCAAGTCCGACATGATTGACCGTGGCCGCGACCTGGGCGCCGAAGGCCAGGGCAAGAAGGGCATGCGGCAATTGCAGCAACCCGGTACGCATTGGGAATATAACGACGTCCGCGTGAACCGCCTTTCGCTGGCACTTCTGCGCCGCTTTGGCCGGCCCTTGCCGGAGGTTTTCGCCGAACGCATCCTGAACCCGATTGGCGGAAGCCGGGATTGGCGCTGGGATGGCTATCGCACTTCCTGGGTCACGTTGGAGAATGGCCAGCGCGTGCAATCCGTCCCCGGTGGCACCCATTGGGGCGGCGGGGTTGCGATACACGCGGAGGATCAGGCACGGATCGGCTTGCTCGCGCTCAATCGCGGGCGCTGGGCGGGCAGTGAAATCCTGCCACAGCAATGGTTTGATTGGTCCACCGAAGCCTGTGCGCTCAATGCTTCCTATGGCTTCCTTTGGTGGCTGAACACGAGCGGGGAGCGCTTCCCCTCCGCCGCGCGGGATGCGTTTTTTGCTTCCGGCGCCGGAGGCAATCTGACCTGGGTGGACCCGAGCAGCGGCATTGTCGCCGTACTGCGCTGGACTGATCCCAAGACGATGGATGGCTTTATTGGCCGCGTCCGCGCGGCGCTGATCTGACAGGGCAGGCGTCATGGAAATCGGCATTGTCGGTTTGGGCCGCATGGGCGGGAATATCGCGCGGCGGCTGATGCAGGCGGGGCATCGTGCCGTGGTCTGGGACAAGGATGCGGCGGCGGTAGCCGCCTTGGCTGCCGAAGGCGCAGTGGGCGTTGCGGATCTGGCCGGGCTGGTCGCGGCGCTGGCCCCACCACGCGCGGTTTGGATCATGCTGCCCCATGGCGCGCCGACCGAGGATGCGCTGGAACAACTCAGCACGTTGCTTTCGCGCGGTGACACCGCAATTGATGGCGGCAATACCCATTGGAAGGATGATATCCGACGCGCCAAGGTGCTGGGCGCGAAGGGGATTGATTATCTGGATATCGGCACCTCGGGCGGGGTATGGGGGCTGAAGCGCGGCTATTGCCTGATGATCGGCGGCAAACCCGCACCCGTGGCGCGCCTGGCGCCGATCTTCACCGCCTTGGCGCCGGGCCGCGGCGATATTCCAGCAACTCCAAGGCGCGATGGCAGGCCCGCCAATATTGAGGAAGGCTGGATTCACTGCGGCGATCATGGCGCGGGGCATCTGGTGAAGATGGTCCATAACGGCATTGAATACGGCATGATGCAGGCGCTGGCGGAAGGGCTTGATCTGCTGCGCCACGCCGATAGTGCGGAATTGCCGGAAGATCAGCGCCTGAGTGTGGATATCGCGGATGTGACGGAAGCCTGGCGGCGTGGTTCCGTCATTACCTCCTGGCTATTGGACCTGACGGCGAGTGCGCTGGCCGAGGACCCAGACCTTGCAAACTATTCAGGCAAGGTGGGCGATTCCGGTGAAGGGCGCTGGACGGTGCAGCAGGCAGTGGAAACCGCCGTCGCCACGCCGGTGCTGACGGCAGCGCTTTACGCCCGCTTCCGGTCGCGTGATCAGCTGAATTTCGGGGATCGCGCGTTATCCGCCATGCGCCATGGCTTTGGCGGGCATCTGGAGCCGAAATAACCATGCGCCCCGCCGCGATTATCGTGATGGGGGTTTCGGGTTCGGGCAAATCCACCATTGGCGCGCTGCTTGCCGAAAAGCTCGGCTGGCCCTTCGCCGATGCGGATGGCTTTCACCCGGCGGTGAATGTCGCGAAAATGGCTTCGGGCCAGGCGCTGACGGATGAAGACCGTTGGCCCTGGCTTGATGCCATTGCGGCACATATTGGCGCCGCGCGGGTGGCGGGGCAACCCGTGGTGGTGGCCTGTTCGGCGCTGCGCCGCGCCTATCGGGACCGCTTGCGCGTGGGGCATCATGATTTGCTGTTTCTACACTTGGCCGGCGCGCCTGACGTGATTGCCACGCGCCAAGCAGCGCGCCAAGGCCACTTCATGCCACCATCCCTGATGGCGAGCCAATTCGCCACACTTGAAGACACAGCCGCAGAAGCCGATGCCATCACGCTTTCCGTCACGGCATCACCGGACGCAGTGGTTGCAGCTGCGGTGCAGGCTATCCGCGCGCGGGATGGCGCCGCGCGCGGATAGCGTGGTGGCGGGTAGATTATTCCGCCGCCTGTGCTTCCCAATGCGCCGCGATCTCTCCCATGGTCGCGGGCCAAAGGCTGCCGCGCGCGAGAAGGGAATCCAGCATGGCATTGAAGGCGCGAATGCGATGCGGCACCCCCATCAGCCAAGGCGTGATGGGCACCACCAGAATACGACCGCCGCCGCTTTCTTGCGCTTCCCGATCCAGCATTTCATGCGCGGCCAGAATGGCGCGGGTGAAATCCTCAGTCGGCAAATGCTGTTGATGCAACATGCGCTGATCCGACAAATCCTGGGATAGCGGCATGGAAATCAAGCGGCCCGCTTCGGTTTGCATGACATAGGGCATGTCATCATTCGCCCAGCCAGTGGTGAAGCTGAACCCCGCTTCCGACACCAGGCGCAGCGTATGGCCGGATTCGGAATGGGCCGGCGAATGCCAGCCGCGAACATCATTTCCGAAGCGCGCGCGCAGCAGTGCTGCGGCTTCCTGCACCGTGGCGCGTTCCTGTTCAAGCCGCACGCCGCTGTGATGCAGCCGCCCCATATCCAAACCCGCACAAGCAACTTCCCAGCGCGCGGCCTCAAGATCATTCATCAGCACCGGATAGCGCTGCGCGAGCACGGCGCTGAGCAAAGCAGTGGCCGGCAGGCAGCGCACGGCGAGTGTTTTCATCAGCCGATAGACGCCAATGCGGTTACCGTAATCGCGCAGCGTATAATCCCAATAGGATGGATAAGGCCGTTCCATGCCACCCGGCGCAATGAAAGGCTTGAGCGGCATATCCATAGGAAAATGGCCCATATGCACCGCGATGCAAAGTGCCGTGCGCGCGCCATTCGGCCAGCGCACCGGCTTTGCCTTGGGCAAGGCGCGGAAGGGATAAATTTCATGATCCATTCCGCGACGGCGGTGCGGATAATGCAGATATTCTTCAGGCAGGCCTTTCATGGTGTCCCCGCGGCGATCCAGGATTGCGCTTCCGCCAAATGATGCTTTGTGTACCAGGCAGCAATTTCTCGCCCGGTTGCAAGCCAAACCTTGTCATGGCGCACCACATGGCGCAGCACATCATCCAGTGCGGCAATGCGATGCGGCTGACCGATCAGAAAGGGATGCAGCGGCATACACATGACTGTACCGCTTTCAGCGCCTTCTTCGTAAAGCTGATCAAACTGCGCCTTGCAGATCGTGGCGAAACGTTCCGGTGCCGTATTGCGCATGGCCAAAAGGGGTACATCATTGATTTCAAGTGAATAGGGGATGCTGATCAAATGCCCGCTCCGCACCTTGATCGGCGTCGGCTGGTCATCATGCAGCATATCCAGCGTGTATTTGATGCCTTCTTCCGCCAGAAGATGCTGGGTGGTTTCGTCATTTGAAATGGCGGGCGTCAGCCATCCATCCAATTCCTGCCCACTGGCACGCTTGATGGTTTCGCGGTTCTCGCGAATGACAGCGCGCTGCTGATCCTCATTCATGCCGTAGAAATAGCGGGTGTTATAGGTGCCGTGGCTGAACAGCTCCCAGTCCAATGCGCAGCAACGTTCGATGATTTCCGGATAATGATCGCAAACCGCGACATTGAGGGATACACTGCCGCGCACCCCATGGCGCGCCATCACATCGGCCATACGCCAGAAGCCAACACGATTTCCGTAATCACGCCAGGAATAGCCAAGCACATCCGGTTGCGGCCTGGTCCATGGCATGCGGCGCGCATTTGGCGGCGGATCAAGCTCATAATGTTCAATGTTTGGGGCGACCCAAAAGGCAATCCGCGCGCCATTCGGCCAAGTAATGCGCGGGCGCCTTCGCCATGGCATGTAGTCATAATGACCCGGCTCGCTCAGCATGTGCCAACCCACCCTTCATGCAGGCCCTTCTTCCGGAAGGGCTAAAACAAGGCTGCTGTCTTAGCACCACGGTCAGATATTCGGAACTTCAATCTTCTGAAACGAACGGCGTCGCTTGACCCAGGAAGCTTGGCTCAGTTCCGGAAAGGCCGCCATAAACGCGCCGCGTGCATGCGGATCCTTCGCATCGCAGACCATGATGTGGGTTACCCCAACCCCAACATCACGATCACCTGGCCCAAGCGAAGTGCCAGCACCGCAATTAACATCCAGGCGAAGCTCTTTATGGGTCGCACGCATGTTGACGCGCAGCGTAAGGCGCTTGCCGCTGCCGATCACGCGTTCCATGGGGCCATAACGCCGCTTTTCATGTTCAGCAAAGACGCTGATCTTCATTCTGGTGGGCAAGGCTGCTCCGCGGAGGCGAATGAAGAACGCCATATCCCTACCCAGCAAATGGTCCGGCAGCCTTAGACGCAGGCTGGCGGTGCCAGGCATCGTCCAACATCCCCAATCTTCTGGCCTGTGCCAATTGAGCCCATCGCGGACCAAGCTACCTAGCGCAACCAGATGAAAGGGAGTGTCCGCCCCGGTCTTTCCAAGGGAGATTATGCTTCCAGCCGGCACATCCAAGAACCGCTTCTGTCGCAGAAGCGCGCTGGGTTTGGTTTCCGATACACGCTGCAACATCTCATCCGCAATGGCGGACCATTCCCGGATTTGTGCTGAAGCGCGCGCGTGGTCGCGCATTTTCTCTCTTGCGGGCTTATCGAAGATCAGCATTTCCAGCTTTTCATGCAGATCCGCCAGATCATCGCCACGGAAATAGATCGCCGCATCCCCGCCCGCCTCGGTAAGGGAGGTATTGGAAGCAACCAAGGGCAAAGCGCCAAAGGAAAGGCTTTCGGTAATCGGCAAACCCCAACCTTCATAAAAACTGTTAAAAACCGAAAAGAGGCACTTTTGATAAAGTGTGCCTAGCGCAGTATCTGATACGCTGGAGACCAGCAGAATCCTTTCATTGAGGGCAGGGTTTGCGCGCAAAAACTCTGCAGCTTCCTCAAATAACCATCCTGCCCGGCCTAGGCACAACAAATAGGGCACCGAAGCCGCACCGTGGCTTTCAATAAGCCTTTGCCATGCCTTGAAAAGAAGAATGTGGTTCTTGCGGCTTTCCAGGGTCGCCACACACAAGACAAAACTACCATCATTAGGGAGAATATGCCGCAGCAAGTCTTCTGAAACCTGGGAACGCTTGGCAAGATGGCGCGACATATCGCCATTCAGCGCAATCGGGTGAACAGGCAGCGCGGCGCCTGGATCCAGGCGCATCAATTCACGACAAATATCATTTCCGGACCATTGAGAATTGGTCAATACTGCATCCGCTTCCAGACAGACACCCGCGAACCAGCTTCGAAAATCCTCGACCAGCGCATCCCCACAATGCTCTGGCACCATGAGGGGAATGCAATCATGGATCATCGGCACATAGCAAAGTGAGCAATGATTCCGGAGCTCTCGTAGCTTGAGGAAGTAATTCTCGATCCACCATGATGTTCCAAGATTGACCAGTATGAAGTGATCTTGCGGAGGATAAGTCGCTAATTTGTTGCGGAGCGACTCCCGCACCGCCAACCCTTCAAGCACCGCGAGAAAGGCTTCCTCATCCAAATTTTCATTGGCTTCTGTGGCGCGATAAAGCGCCTGAAATTCCGCCATGGTCAAATGCAGCCAGTCATTTCGCCCTTTCGCAAAATAAACGACGATGCATTCTAAACCTGCCGTAACCTCTTTCATCGCATAGTGAATGACATTGAGTTGCACACGCTGGATCCCAGTGGGGACACGACTTTCCCGGAGAAATTGCGCTAAATCGGAGATATCGAAAATCACATGACGCATGGGGGCCTGCCGCCCACCATCCTGCCGCTCAACATTGGGGGGATAGGCCCCCTGGGGCTGAGAACTGACGCTATTTCGCGGCCCGCGCGACACACGCGAAAAGCCTTGCACCATAGTCGCAATATTGCCCGAAATTCGCGCCATCAGATGCCGCAGCATCTTTCCTCTCCCAAGCGTTGCTGCAAAGGAATAGGAACTCGCCCTATGCAGGGGTATTCCCTTACCCTAAGCCGCCCGGAAGGTGAACCAGAACCGCCTATTGTCCCTCAGCGCCCAATTTTGCGGACCTAAGTGGCCTCTTGGGGCAATTACAGGTTCAATGCGCAGCGGCAGCTCGGCTGCGTACCGGCGTCCTGACAATTTCCTCAGCAATTCGGTCGAGCGTCATCTCACTTTCAACCGCGCCAAACTCCTTGGCGACCCTTGGCATGCCGTAGATCACGCAACTCGCCTCAGACTGGCCCAGCGTACGCGCGCCACGCTGGCGCATAGCCAGCAAGCCAGACGCCCCATCACGCCCCATGCCTGTGAGAATAATGCCAAGCGAATCCGCGCCAACAACCTCTGCAACTGAACGGAACAAAACATCAACAGACGGCCTATGCCCACTAACGGGCGCATCATCATGCAGGCGGCAAACATACTCCTTGCCTCTCTGGCGAATCTCCAAATGGCGGGACCCTGGTGCAATATAGACGTGGCCGCGCCGTATCGGCGCACCATCCGTCGCCTCCGTCACCATCACTGCGCATTGCTCATTCATGCGTCGCGCAAATGATGCCGTGAATCCTGGCGGCATGTGTTGCGTAATCAAGATACCCGGCGCGTTCGGCGGCAGGCGCCCAATCACATGCCGGAGCGCTTCTACGCCGCCGGTCGAAGCGCCAATTGCAACAACACGCCCGATATCGTCATTCGCGGGCTCTTCCCGTACAAACGAACTGGCCTGCCGTGTGGCGGTGGTGGGTCTTGGCCGCGTCGCAGCAGCAATTTTTACCTTACCGATAAGCTCCTCTGCCAAAGCTTCCATACCGCTGCGAATGCCAAGGGTTGGCTTGGCAACCCAGTCAACTGCGCCAAGTTCCATGGCACGCAGCGCAAGTGTCGGGCCCTGCCGGCCCAGTGTTGATACCATAATTACTGGCAAGGGATGGAGCGCCATCAGCTTTTCAAGAAAACTAAGGCCGTCCATATGCGGCATTTCGATATCCAATGTGATTACATCGGGCGAAAGCGCCTTGATCCGTTCCCGCGCAATAAGCGCATTTGGCGCCGTCCCAACCACCTCAATTTCCGGATCTGTTATGAGAATCCCTGTCAGCATCTGACGAATGAGAGCGCTATCATCAACGATCAGAACACGTATGGGCATTCTCGTGCTCCTCTCAACTAAATAACTCAATATCGCCGCTGCATGGCTGCCGCGTTATTGCCCTACCAAATGACGCCTCC
The DNA here is from genome assembly GCA_044345845.1 of Roseomonas sp. Classification (GTDB taxonomy): domain Bacteria; phylum Pseudomonadota; class Alphaproteobacteria; order Acetobacterales; family Acetobacteraceae; genus Neoroseomonas. The sequence goes on along the minus strand of JBIJAH010000003.1, from coordinate 32,981 downwards.
TCCGCGGCAAAGGAAGCGGGGAAGCTGGGTAGAACCGACATGAATGCCTGCCCCAATGCGGGTATATATGCGATACGCCTGGCGCGATTACCTCTGACTTCCCTTGAAAGCGGGACCATGCCCTCCGCTTCCAGATATCTTTCTACATAACGCGCGTTTCGGTCGCCAATGCCGCTACTATCCAAGCCGATACGACCACCTCCAAATACCTTGACCTCCAGCCTTTCGCGACGGCCGCCGCGCGAAAGTATCGCGTTGACAAGACGTTCCATCGCAAAATTGCCATAGCGCAGGCTAAAGGCTGCCTGCCCCCATTTTCCATCAGGGCTTTCAGGCAACATGAAATGATTCAGCCCCCCAACACCAGCCAAAGGGTCACAAATGCAGGCCGCCACGCAGGATCCCAGAACGGTCATAAGCACCGTATCCGGATCGCTGGTCACCGCGAACTCCCCAGGACCGAGCCTGACCACCTTGCGCCCCTTCCATGGATCTTCCCGTCTTGGTGTTGAATGAAAGGAGACCGCCTGCATTGCAGCTGACATGATTCATCTTACCCTTCGGTGGATAGTACGACCCACATGCGTGAAACGATCAGATATTTTGTGCAGGCTTTCGGAGTGGCCAATGAACAGGTAGCCATCCGGCTTCAGAATATCCGCGAACCGGTCGAAAAGGCGTTGTTTAGTCGCCTTGTCGAAGTAGATGACAACGTTACGGCAGAAAATGATATCAAAAGGTCCCTGCATGGGCCATGTTCCAAGCAAGTTCAGCTGCCTGAATGCAATCAGAGAACGCAACTCCTCCGCCATTTCAACGACGTCGTCATCCGTCCGGAAGGTGTGCTTCTGCCGAAGCTCCGCCGGTATCTGCGCTGTACGTTCCAATGCATAACGGCCACGCGTACCTGTACGAATGACTTCGGTATCAATATCAGTCGCAAGTATCTTTGCGTCCCATTCGTCCAAATCACGCCTTCCCTGCCGAAGCGTCATAGCGATGGTGTAGGGTTCCTCGCCCGTGGAACAGCCTGCGGACCAAATGCGCAACCGCTTACGTTTGTCTGCAAGCTTGGGCAGAATCTCATTCCGAAGAAACTCGAAATGATGCGGTTCTCGGAAAAAGTTCGTGAGGTTGGTTGTAATGGCATTGACCATATGGACACGTTCTTCAGTGCCGTCTGGACCTTCAAGAATTTCCCGATACTCCGAGAAACTGCCAATGCCCAAGGTCCGCAACCTACGCCGTAGTCGGCCATTAACAAGATCGCGCTTCACATCACTCAGCACAATCCCGGAAGACTCTCGTACCATCCGGCTAATTGCCAGAAAATCTTCCCTTGATAGGGGCGCCCCGCCATGGGGCGCCCCGGTCATGCTTTCACTCACAGCATACACCCATCAATTCCGGTGATCAGAACTGCTTCCAATCCTGTTCTTCACCAGCGGCCTTGGCGGCGCCACCATTCTTGCCGGCTGGCTTGCCAGCGGCCTTTGGTGCCTGACGGGGCGCAGAAGCCGGGCTAGCCGCCTTCTGCGTAGTTGCGCTGGCATTGTGCTGACGCGGCGCCTGCTGCCCATCCTTCCCATCGTCGAGGAGTGAGAAGGTAGCAACCAACTGAGTCAGTGTTTCTGCCTGCGATTCCATGGACTTCGCAGCAGCTGCCGCTTCTTCAACCAGCGCCGCATTCTGCTGCGTGATCTTGTCCATCTGCGCCACCGCAGTATTCACCTGGTCCAGCCCACCAGATTGTTCCTGTGAGGCAGCGGAAATTTCCGCCATGATATCCGTCACGCGGCGTACCGAATTGACGATTTCATCCATGGTCTGACCGGCTGAAGCAACCAGCTTTGAACCATTGCCCACCTTCTCGACCGAGTCGGAAATCAGTGCCTTGATCTCCTTGGCGGCATTGGCGCTGCGCTGCGCAAGGCTGCGGACTTCCGCCGCAACCACCGCGAAGCCACGCCCCTGTTCGCCCGCACGTGCCGCTTCCACTGCCGCATTAAGCGCCAGGATATTGGTCTGGAACGCGATTTCATCAATCACGCCAATGATGTCGCTGATCTTACGGCTGGATTGCGCGATACCATCCATCGTAGTCACAACTTCGCTGACAACCTTACCACCACGTGTAGCAATTTCAGAAGCGGAACCCGCAAGCTTATTCGCCTGCTGCGCATTATCCGCATTCTGCTTCACAGTTGTGGTCAGTTCTTCCAAGCTGGCTGAGGTTTCTTCAAGGCTGGAAGCTTGTTCTTCAGTACGCTGGGACAGATCCGTATTGCCCATTGCAATCTCACGCGCCGCCACAGACAAGGTTCCGCAGCTTTCAGACAGCGTGCTCAATACGCCATTCATGGTATCGAGCAAGCCATTCACACCAGCGCAGAGTTCACCGATATCGCCGCTCTTCCCGACCAGATCAATGCGCTTGGTAAGGTCATTTGCCTGTGCGGCGCCCACGATCATGCCAGTTTCCGCAACTGCATTGCGCAGCGCTTCAGCGGCCTTCACTTGCGCGGTCACATCAGTGGCGTACTTAACAACCTTGAAGGGCTTACCATCCGCATTCAGAATTGGATTGTAGCTGGCCTGGATCCATATTTCACGGCCACCCTTCGCGATGCGCTTGTATTGACCCGCGTCGAACTCACCACGGCCCAGGCGTTCCCAGAAGGCGCGGTATTCTGGGCTTTGCCGATAAGCCGGCTCGCAGAACATAGAATGATGCTGCCCCTTCAACTCCTCAAGCGTATAGCCAAGCGCGCCCAGGAAATTCGGATTGGCATTCAGAATGCGCCCATCAATCGTGAATTCAATCACCGCCTGCGATTTGCTGATAGCCGCCAGCTGGCCTTCAAAATCCGCGTTGCGCAGCTTTTGTTCAGTGATGTCAGTCGCATACTTCACGACCTTGAAGGGCTTACCGCTGGCGTCGAGAATCGGATTGTAGCTCGCCTCGATCCAAATTTCGCGACCACCCTTCGCAATGCGCTTATACTGACCGGCGTCATACTCTCCACGGCCAAGCTTATCCCAGAAGGCGCGATATTCAGCGCTCGTCCGATAGGCTGGCTCACAGAATATGGAATGGTGCTGACCCTTCAGCTCCTCCAGGCTGTACCCCAGACCGCCCAAGAAATTTGCGTTGGCGTTGAGAATCTTACCATCTGGCGTGAACTCAATCACGGCCTGCGCCTTATTGATGGCGGTCAGCTGGCCTTCGTAATCAGCGTTCTTCAGCTTCTGTGCCGTGATGTCGGTGGCGTATTTTACCACCTTTACCGCCTTGCCATTGCCATCAAGAATCGGGTTATAGGTCGCTTCAATCCAGATCTCACGACCGCCCTTGCCGATGCGCTTGTACTGCCCCGCATCAAACTCACCACGCCCCAGCTTGTCCCAGAAGGCGCGGTATTCGGCGCTTTGGCGATAAGCCGGTTCGCAGAAGATTGAGTGATGCTGACCTTTGATTTCTTCCAAGGTATAGCCAACCGCACCGAGGAAGTTTGCATTTGCTTCCAGAATCTTCCCGTCCGGCGTGAACATGATCATCGCCTGAGACTTGTTCAATGCTTCAAGCTGGCTCTGCATTTGGTCATGCTTGGACGTATCCGTGATTTGCACCACGAAACCGTCATGACCGCCTTCTTTTTCCTTACCTGGTACGATATGCAAGGAAAGGGTCAAGTCGCCAAAGGTCAGCGTCAGTTGCGTCGCAACTTCAATGCCCTGCTCAGGCAACCGCTGCGTTGAACCCGCGGCTCTCACCAACGTCGCGAGGTTTAGGCCAACCAGTTCTTCTGGATTGAAGGACTGAAGCTTAGCCCGTACCTGGTCCGCGCAAGACCGGAAAAAATCATGCGCTGCGCCATTGGCGCTGACGACGGCATGGTTGAAATCCGTCAGCATCACTGGCGTGACAATGCTTTCGAAGGCCGCTTTGCGCGCCTGTTGCGATGCAGCGCCATTACGGCGCTCACCAAAACCATGCGGCAGAAAAACTTGTGCTGTGCGTGCGATGAACATGTTCAGATCTCTTTTTCCAAGGGTTCAGGGGGTTGTGATGGAAGACGCCGCTTCGGCAATCTCGTCCATCTGGAAGGCAATGAGGTGTTGCAGGGAAACCAGGGCGACCATGCCGCGTTCCAGCGGCACCAGGCCCGACAAAAGCTGTTCCGGCGCCTGGGTACCGATTTCCGGTACTGCGCGAATTTCTTCGCTATTCACCGTGATGATGTCGGAGACCGCATCAACCAATAGGCCTGCGGTCCGGCTTTCTGTTTGAATGATCACGACCACATGCATCGGGGTTGGAACAGTCGGTTCCTGCCGAAAGCGTGCGCGGAGATCCAGAATGGGAACAATGGTCCCGCGTAGATTTATGACACCCCGAATCCAAGGCGGTGCATATGGAATGGACGTTGTCTCAGTCCAGCCCTTGATTTCACGGACCGACATGATGTCAATGCCGTATTCCGCTTCACCAAGGGTGCAGGTGATAAACTGGCTGCTGCTTGAAGCCATTTGCGCTGCCAATACGCCTATCGGCGGCGGTGGCGCGTGGGAGGGGAGTGCAAGTTCCATGTGGTTCTTTCCTTTGAATTCAATGCATGGCAGCATTTGCAGGCGTGCTTGCGGTACCTGCGGAGGGGGGGGTGTAGGTTGCTGAAGCCGTCGCTAGCCCAGCAATATCGAGAATGAGCGCAACACGACCATCGCCCAGGATCGTTGCGCCACCGATGCCTTCAACAGGCTGGTAGTTGGTTTCGAGACTTTTGACGACGACTTGCTGTTGACCAACCAGATCGTCCACCACAAGGCCGAGGTGCCCGGCCTTATCAGTTTCCACAATCACAACGATACCGCGGGATGGATCGGTCACCGCATCGCGGACACCAAAGCGTTGATGCAACTGCAATAGCGGAACATAGGCACCACGAATGGACAGTACTTCCCCATGGCCTGCTACGCTGTGGATGTCGCGCTTATTCGGGCGCAGGCTTTCCACGATAGTTGAAATCGGCAGGATATAGGCTTCTTGCCCAACCGAAACCACAAGGCCATCCAACACTGCCAAAGTCAAAGGCAAGGAAAGGATGAAGCGGCTACCTGAACCCTGGTTCGATTCAACGGCGATGCGGCCACCCAAGGCTTGAATATTCCGACGTACCACATCCATACCAACGCCACGCCCCGAAACCGCGGAGACCGTCGCAGCGGTTGAGAAACTCGGCAGGAAGATCAGTTCGTTGATTTCGGCATCAGTGAGCTGCGCATCGGCCGGAATAAGGTTACGTTCCTTCGCCCGCGCCAAGACACGTTCGCGATTGATACCGCGCCCGTCATCTGAAACCTCAATTACAATGCGGCCGCTGCGTTGTTCGGCCGAAAGGTGTACGGTGCCCTGGCGTGGCTTCCCGGCGGCTTCCCTTTCATCTGGTGGCTCAATGCCATGATCCAATGCGTTGCGGAGCAGATGCGTCAGCGGGTCCGCAAGCTGTTCAACAACGGTCTTATCAATTTCCGTCGCCTCACCAGTAATGATCAGGCGTGCGTCCTTGTTCAGGGTTGAAGATAGCTCTCGCACCAAACGTGGCATACGCGCAAAAACCAGGCGTACCGGTTGTGTGCGGATTGCCATCACCCCTTCCTGGAGTTCTCGCAGATGCTGGGAAAGGGTTTCAAGGCCACTGATCAGGCCGGGGCACAGATCAGGCGGCAGAGTGCTGCCAAGCTGAACGAGCATCGCCTGGTTGATGACCAATTCGCCCACCAGGTTCACCAACCTGTCCACCTTGCTTACATCCACGCGCACTGACTGTGCCGGCGTGATGTTAGCTGGCGCCTCTTCGGTGGTTAGTGGCGCCTTCACACCAAGAAGCGAATTGCCGGCAGGCTTAAGACCCGTGGCTACTGTGATCGTGTCAATGCCGGCCTCGGAAGTCGGCACGTCTGAGTCATCGGATATCGGTTCGATGGTCAGCTCACAATCATCCATAACAAATTCGAAAACTTCTTCAATTTTGTCTCGGGTCACTTCCGCCAGAAGCTCAAAACGCCAGTTGAGATAGCTATCTTCGGCCGAGATCTCATTCAGGGTTGGCAGGCGCGTCCAATCCGCCGTCACCGCTACCTCGCCCAATCGGCGAAGTTCACGCACCAGCAGCAATGGTTCATTTGCGTGGCGGAATAGGGCGGCATGCGGGCGGAATTCAATGCGCCAACCGGTATGCCCTTCTGCCTTAACCTGCGCGATCACCTCGCCCTCGTTCGGCGCGGCTTGGCCTGCAGCTTCATTGAAAAGGGAGATAAGCTGGTCCTCAAAGCCGTCCCGGATCTGCGTACCGTTGCGTTCGGCGTTCAGCATATCTGCAAGTGCATCGGTACCACGGAGTAACAGCGCAACAAGGTCGGGGTTGAAGGCCAAGACGCCATCGCGCAATTGGTCCAACAGGGTTTCCATGACATGCGCCAAGCCGACGACACGATTGAACCCAAAGGCACCACCACCACCTTTTACCGAGTGGATTGCCCGGAAAAGTGCGTGCACCGTATCGTCATTCGCGTTGCCATCCGCCAAGGCGGTAAGCTGCGCGTAGGCGCTCTCGATCAGTTCTGCGCATTCTTCGAAGTAAGTTGCGCGTAGATGGTCAAATTTCATGATAACCTCACGGACAGACACGCTTGATGACATCGAGCAATTTGTCGGGATCGAATGGCTTCACCAACCAGCCGGTTGCACCGGCGTTCTTCCCCTCAGCTTTCTTTCCGGAATCTGATTCGGTGGTGAGCATCAGGATTGGTGTTGCACGCCATTTCGGATCGGCCCGCAGTGACCGAATGAGAGTGATGCCATCCATAACTGGCATGTTGAGATCTGTGATGACGACATCGGCTGGCTTTGTTTGTAGTACTCCCAAAGCTTTTTGGCCGTCTTCCGCTTCATGAACGTCGTAGCCCGCTTTGCGCAGGGCGAAGGATACCATTTCGCGTATTGTGCGGCTGTCATCTACAGTTAAGATTGATTTGACCATTTCAGACCTCGTACGGAATGCAATTGCCAAGACCAAGGTCCTGGATCGCTGCAGTCAAAGCCGGGGACGGATTTTTCAACGTAAAGGCTGCGTCGCCTTGTGTTGCGCCCTTCGCGGTTGCGGCCAGAAGCTGAAGGCAAGGTGTTGTCACGCGCTCGACCGCGGACCCATCCACGATGATCTCTGCCAAGGAGCTACGCTCCCGCAGCGCGTCATGGAGTTGCTCCAGGGTGGTAAGGTCGAGTATCGAAGCCAGCAGAAGGGCTTGCGATGATGTCACTGTTTCCGTCATCTGATTCTCCAATGTTTCTGCCGACCAAAGGTTTTAACGCCGCTCAAGAAAGGCATGGTCAAGGAACATGACTCCCGATTTTTCGATCAAAAGAGTTCTATCGAGGATTCCGCGCCATCCGCGTTGCTGTCGCCCTGATGTGCCTCCCGCTGCGCATGCATCACGTAGGCTTTTTCCATTGGCTTCAGCAGGACATCTTCCACCGCATTTACCAAAGCACCTTCCTGCAAGGCGGACGCGAGGGACGCTGCATGAAGCCCCATTTGCTGGACGCCAGAAATGACCTGTTCCAATCTCTGACGCGCTATGTCCTGCACTTGGGTGCCACTCATGGCGGATACGGTGGTTGTTGCAATGACACCACCAGTGGTTTGCGCCGCTGTCAGCGTTGTGCGTAGTTCATCAATCAGGTGCCCAAAGCTGATCTCAGCGGCCGCAACTTTCTCCTCGGTTGTTTCAAGAAGGGCATCTTCCTCGTTCATATCCAATGAGGCCGAGAGCCGCTGGCGCATGAGGTCCCGAAGGCGTGCCAGGCCGGCGCCGACGGTAGCCGAAACCTGCGCCGCTTCATTCGCCAGGCTGCGCACTTCGCTGGCAACAACCGCAAATCCCCTTCCGGCATCACCAGCGCGCGCAGCCTCAATCGTTGCGTTCAAGGCCAACATGCGTGTCTGCGAGGCGATATCCGTGATTGCAGCTACCGCAGCAGAGAAGCCTTGAGTTTCTTCTGAAATCTGCGCGTAGAGCCCGCGATCTACCCGGATTTGTTCGGTGTGTGTACGCAGCCTCTCCCGCAGGTCGCGGACAGCAAAGCGCATGGCGGCAACGTCATTTGATCCGGAATGAATAATGGCATTTGCACGTGCCTCCGCTTCATTCAGAACAGCCACCTGTGTGTTTACCTGTTGGTCCAGGTCGCGCAGCATTTGAATACTGCCCAGCGCTGCTTTTTCCGACTGGTCAATGGCGCCTTGGACCTGGCGCTTTAGAATACTGGCGACCTCATCGTAACGGACAAGCTCTGCCGCTACGCCTTCGGTCTGATCGGGTTTCGGTGTAGCCTCCACTGGGGAGGTGATCAGCGGCGTGATTTGATCGGTGCTTACCAATCCTTGGCCGGCTGATGTTCGTGCGCGGGTGTGGCCGGCCGTGCCGCGACCTTCGCCGCGTACGAGCGCAAAGAACCCAAGTGTCATGCAGAATGCGGTCACAAAAGTTGCGCCGATCCGCTCACCCAGGATCATGCTCCATGCTTCTCCGCACAGAATGCCAAGCGCTGCCGCCCCCATCAGCGGTCTGAGCGCATTCAGATTCGCTACCTCAACTGAGTTGATGGCGTGCGCGTTGCTCGTGGAGGCGCTCATTGGGCCGACACCGCTGAGGACATGTTTAGGCCGGACGCTATGCGGGGTCGCCGCATGGCTTCGTCAAAGCCATTTCCGCAGAACGTGATGGAGATGAAGGCGCGCGAGACCTTTTGAGGAAACCCGTTCAGCGAATGCTTCGCTAAGGCTTTTGAGAAGATGCACTGCATTGATCGAAAATCCTCTCGCACGTCAGTTGTGTGCGGAGCGATCTACGCTTCGATACTTAAGGCATTATGTAGTTCCGACAATCTTACAAAGATGTAATTTCCGCCCAGTGTTGCATACAGTGTCACGTTTTTCGGACAGGGTCAACCTGAATTGTCAGCTTCGTCTGACACTCTCGGGCGCGGCATTTCCCCTCATGTTTACGCGGGACTGTTGATCACGATGTGGCAGGAATGGTTCACAGCTATGCTTAGCGCGCACCAATTAGCAGCACCCAAGTCGGTTCTGATAATGCGCGCAGATAGCAGCCTCAAAGCCAGGCCAAGCGTTCAGGAAGCCAGCACGTGAAGGCATGGCTGCGCGATAGGCTATCCGCAATTCCTTCTGCACTGCGTCCAAATCTACGCCAATAATTTTACCTTGGTGGAGAATTCTCTTGCCGGCCACGATCATCTCTCGCAAATGGGATCGGCTTGCGCGCGCAACCCGCATACCAACACCAAAAGCCACACGCACACCAACATCACGCGCCGCGCGCGCCATCTGGATACCTTCAGTAACGTAATCAGTCAGGCCGATGGGGCGCACATGATGGATCATCACGGCACCCTGACCGCCCAGCGCGGCACGCGCCAGCGGCGCCAAGGTTGCCAGATAGGGATCAACTGGCGCCATGAATGCCAGGCGATGCAGCCAAGCTTCGAGCGGCTTGCCAAAGCCACCAACAGAACTACTGCGAAGTGGTCTCGCGTGATCATGCGCATTGACTAGAGCAGGAAGGATGATGAGGTCTTCGGTCTTATTTGTAATTTTGCTTATCTTGGTAATGCGATCATCTTCGATGGTAATGCTGAGTGGTGAGAGCCGCCCAGTGGCATCTAGTCCTTCGGTCGCATTGATCAAGCGCATGACTGATCCCTTATCGTGCAGTCTGCATCATTCCAGAGCCACGGTAGCATGCGTTCGGTAGGCTATGGCGGGCGCGCATCTTTTGGAGCGATACCCTGCGGCGGGCCGTGGCATATTCAGTAAGGGTTCATACATGACGCCCCGCAAAATGCGAAGCGTGCCAGGTAACTGAGCTACCCTCAGATACCATGGGGGTCTTATTGTCCGTCACATTACTTATTTGTCCGCGCAGGCCCTCATGGAAGCCAGATGGCGCGGCTTGGCGGAAGCCCGCGCTATTTCAGGCAGGCCGCCACATGGGGCAGGAAATGCTGCACGGGCGGCGTTGCCTGCCCCGCCACCTTGGCGCCTTCGTCAAAACGCCTGAGCCGCACAGCATCGTCAGAATGCGGCAGCGCCCGAAATGCCGCGACTTCATCGGCTGACATCGGCCCGCCTTGCAGCGATAGGCTGAGCACCGAATCAGGCGATAACTTGGCGAAGTAATCCGCCTCCGTCGCGCAGAGATAACGCTTGGCGGCGACATGCAGCCGCACGGGTTCCGTCACTTCCGGGCCGAACCAAGATTGCAGCCATGCCTGGCCTAATTCTTCATGCTTGTCATCCACGCCATGCTCGGCGGGGTTATCGCCCAGATCATGCACCAAATGGCCGATATCATGCAGTAGCGCGGCAGTGATCAGGGAAGCAGAGCAACCCTCACGTTCCGCCTGCCAAGCGGCTTGCAGCGCGTGCTGGCGTTGTGTGACATCATGCAGCCCGTAACGGCCATGGCCCTTGCCATCAATCAGATCAGCCAATTCCTGCAAGCGCGGGTCTTCAGTATTCGCCATGATGAACTCTCCCTAACCGGTCATGATTTCGGTAGCCCTTGATGGGCGTTCAGGGAAGCACCGTCATGGTCGTGTCATCAATTCTTCACGACCATGACGGATAAGATGCAGACAGGTCCCGTTTATGCGGCCTGATTAAGCCCACCCATCGCCATCAATTGCGTCAGGTGATGATCGGCATCGCCGAACATCGTGTCTATCGTTGTCAGGCGCTTGAAATAATGCCCGCCCAGATATTCCATCGTCATCGCAATGCCGCCATGCAATTGGATCGCGCCTTGGCCGATGAATTTGCCAGAACGCCCGATCTGCACCTTCACCGCCGACATTTGCCGGCGCCGTTCCAGCGCATCGGACTCCGCAGCCATCATCGCCGCCAGCATGGCCATGGAACGGGCTTCTTCCAGGGAGACCATCATCTCAGCCGCGCGATGCTGCAAGGATTGGAAAGTCCCGATGGGACGGCCGAATTGCTTGCGCGTCTTCAGATAATCCAGTGTCAGCTTTTGCAGCGCATCCATGGCACCAACGGCCTCACCGGCCAGCGCCGCGATGGTTTCATCAACCACGCGATCCACCAGCGCCAGGCCATTGCCGGCATCGCCCAGCAGGGCTTCGGCAGGCAGGCTTACGCGATCAAGCGTGATCTCAGCGCCACGCAGCCCATCCGTGGTTGGGTAGCCGCGCCGCGTGACACCCTTGGCATTCGCCGGCACCAGGAAAACACCAATGCCAGATTTGTCGCGCCGCGCACCACTGATGCGCGCAGTGACCACGATCTGATCCGCCACATCGCCGTGCAGCACCACACCCTTGCGGCCTTCCAGCACCCAGCCCGCGCCATCCTTTTTCGCCGTGGTCGCGACATCATGCAAATCATGGCGCGATTGCGGTTCGGTATAGCCAAAGGCGAGTTTCAGCTTGCCGGCGGCAATCTCCGGCACCAGCGCCGCGCGCTGCGCTGGCGATGCACCGTGGCGAATGAAGCCACCCCCCATCACCACCGTCGCCAGCCAAGGTTCCAGCGTAATCGCGCTGCCCATGGCTTCCGCCATCAGCATCACCTCAACCGGTCCCGCACCAAAGCCGCCATCTTCTTCAGCGAAGGGCAGACCGAGCAGGCCGAGATCGGCATAAGCCTCCCACATTTCCTGAGACCAACTTGTGGCTGATTTCAGGTAGCGCTTGCGGTCTTCAAACTTGTATTTATCGGCCAGCAGCTTGGTCAGGCTGTCCTGCAGCAGCCGCTGGTCTTCGGAAAGATCGAAATCCATGTCTCAGAGTCCCAAAAAGGCTTTGGCCATGATGTTTTTCTGGATCTCGGTGGAACCACCATAGATCGTTTGCTTGCGCCAATTGAAATAGGTTGGCTGCGCGAGCGTCGCCCATTCCGGGGCCAGTTCCGGTTCATTCCAGCGATCCCCATCGGGGTCCGCGCCCACCATGCCGTAAGGCCCGGCGGCCATGACATAAAGATCACTGATGGATTGCTGGATCTCGGTACCGCGAATTTTCAGCACGGAAGATGCCGGGTTGGGCTTGCGTTCACTGAGCTGCCGGTTTTCATCGGCCAGCACGCGCATGGTGGTCATCTCCAGCGCCTTCAACTGCACTTCCACTTCAACCAGACGCTCACGGAAGCGCGAATCTTCAATCATCGGGCGCTCACCACCCGGCGCATTCTGCGCAATCAGCTTCAGGCGGCGAATGCGGTCCTTGGAAGCACCAACCCGCGCCTGGCCAGTGCGTTCATTGGACAGCAGGAATTTCGCGCAATCCCAGCCGCGATGTTCGGTGCCGACCAGATTGGCCACCGGCACTTTCACATCATCGAAGAACACCTCATTCACTTCATGCGCGCCATCAATGGTGATGATGGGGCGCACGGTGATCCCGGGCGTATTCATCTCCACCACAAGGAAGGAAATGCCTTCCTGTTGCTTGGTCGCTTCTGGATTGGTGCGCACCAGCAGGAAGATCCAATCGGCGTATTGCGCGAGCGTCGTCCAGGTTTTTTGCCCATTGACGATGTAGTGATCGCCCTCACGCACCGCGCGCGTTTTCAGCGAGGCAAGGTCAGACCCTGCGCCTGGTTCCGAAAAGCCCTGGCAAAACCAAAGATCAAGATTGGCAAGCTTCGGCAGAAAGAACTTCTTCTGTTCTTCCGTGCCGAAGGCGATCAGCACTGGGCCCAACATATTGCAGTTGAAGCCGAGCGGAATCGGCGCCGGCGTACCCTGCAATTCTTCCAGCAGGATGAAGCGCTTGATGGCGGACCAATCGCTCTGCCCGCCCCATTCCGCCGGCCAATGCGGCACGCACCAGCCCTTGGCATTCAGCTTCTTTTGCCAATCCAGCTGCATTTGCTTGGTGGGTGTGCGCCCCGCCGCCAAACGCTCACGCGTATCGGCTGGCAGGTTGGCATCAATCCAGTCCCGCACTTCCTGGCGGAAGGCGCGTTCCTCATCCGTGAAGCGTAGATCCATTGCTCTTTCCCTTCATTCCTGCCTGCCGCAACGCAGCATCAAACCTTGGATTTGCCCATGGCCGCGAAGCTTCCGCCCTCATCGGCCAGTTTGTCGATCAGCGCCGCGGGGCGCAGATTCTTGTCACCCGTCGCTTCGGCGTATTGGTTCAGCTTATCCCGCACAGCCTTGAGGCCCTGCGTATCCGCCCAGAACATCGGCCCGCCGCGCCAGGCAGGCCAGCCAAAGCCACTGGTGAAGATCACGTCAATATCAATCGGGCGGGATGAAATGCCTTCTTCCAGGATACGCGCGCCCTCATTCACCATCGGCAGCAGCAACCGTTCCAGGATTTCATCCGCTTCGATCTTGCGGCGGCGCACCTGCATTTTTTCGGCGACATCCAGGATGATGCTTTCCACTTCCGGGTCCGGCAAGCGGTTGCGCTTTTCATCATACATATACCAGCCCTTGCTGGTTTTCTGGCCGAAGCGCCCGGCGGCCACCACGGCATCCGCAATCGGTGCGACAGTGCCGCGCGCCTTGCGCACCGCCGCGCCAATATCGAGGCCAGCAAGATCGCCAGTGGCGAGGGGCCCCATGGCCATGCCGTAGGCTTCCATCACGCGGTCAATATCCTGCGGCAGGCAGCCTTCCAGCAGCAGCTTTTCCACCTGCGGCGTGCGCTTGCCTGTCATGCGATTGCCGACAAAGCCATCGCAATTGCCAACCAGCACCGGCAGCTTGCCGATCTTTTTGCCGAATTCGGTGGCCGTTGCGATAGCCACCGCATTGGTGTTGGACCCGCGCACATTTTCAAGCAGGCGCATGACATTGGCCGGGCTGAAGAAATGCATGCCCATCACCCATTCGGGCCGTGATGTCGCATTCGCAATCTGATCAATATCGAGCGTGGAGGTATTGGAAGCCAGCACAATCCCCGGCTGCGCCGCCTTATCCAGCCGCGCGAAGACTTGCTTCTTCACATCCATATTCTCGAACACCGCTTCGATCACCAGATCGGCCTCGCCCACGGTTTTTTCGAAATCGGTCGAACCGCTCAGCAATGCGCGGCGCTTTTCGTATTCGGCCTGAGACAAGCGGCCAGACGCGACCGTGCGCTGCCAATTCGCTTCACAGCGTTGCAGGCCCTTGGCCAAGGCGTCATCCGTCATTTCCACAATGGTGACGGGCACACCGAAATTCGCAGCACTCATCGCAATGCCGCCGCCCATGGTGCCACCGCCAATCACGACAAGCTTGCCGACAGGCAGCACTTGCGTCTCAGTCGGCAGGCCAGGCACGCGTTGCGCTTCGCGTTCACCGAAGAAGATATGCCGCAGCGCCTTGGATTGTTCGCCCGCCACCAGACTTGCGAATAAATCGCGTTCTTTTTGCAAGCCTTCTTCGAAAGGCAAGGTAAAGGAAGCGCGCACCGCTTCCACACATCCCTTCGGGCTTTCCTGCCCGCGCGCGCGCTTCAACAATGCCGCCGCAGCCGCATCAAACGCCGCCATATCCTGGCCCGTGATTTTATCTGTGCGGTTGCGCGCCAAAGTGAATGTCTTGCCGAGATTAGCGCGCGCAAAAGCAACCGCACCAGCTTCCAGATCGCCTTCCACGATCGCATCCACAAAGCCGAGTTTCAGCGCCTCGGTCGCCTTCACCGGCTCTCCGGGGACAATGATTTTCAGCGCCGCTTCCGGGCCGATCAGGCGCGGCAGGCGCTGCGTGCCGCCCGCCCCCGGCACAAAGCCGCGCTTGACTTCCGGCAAGCCCAAATTCGCATCCGCAGTCGCCACGCGCGCATGGCAAGCAAGCGCCACCTCCAAACCGCCACCCAGCGCCGAGCCATGAATGGCGGCGACCGTCAGGCCCGGGAAGATCTCAAACTGCTCAAACACTTCATTCAGCGATGGCGGCACACGCGGCTTGCCGAATTCGGTCATTTCCGCCCCGGCGCAGAACATGCGCCCCGTGCCGATAATCACCACTGCCTTGGCGCCGGCGGCGCGCGCGGCCTTCATGCCCTCATAAAGCCCGGCGCGGATTTCGGTGCGCAGCGTATTCACCGGGGGGTTGGCCAGGCGCAGCACATGCACCTCCCCCATCGCCACATGCTGCACGAATTGATTCTCGGCCAAAGCGTCTCTCCCTCATCCAGGTGGGGCCTGGCGCCCCTTTCGGGGTAGTCTCCGGCACTCTGCGCCCGAGGGCAAGCACCCGGTTGCGGGAAAGCGCGCGCCATGCTGCGCTGAACCCCGAACAATCTAAGCAGAAGGAAACGCCATGTCCCTATTCGATCTGACCGGCAAGGTGGCCGTGGTTACCGGCGGCAGCCGCGGCATTGGCCGGGCGATTTGCGAAAGAATGGCCGAACAAGGCGCCAAGGTAGTGGTATCATCCCGCAAGATTGATGCCTGCCAGGAAGTGGTGGATGCCATCAAAGCCAAGGGCGGGGACGCCATGGCCATCGCCTGCAACATCGGGCGCAAGAATGAATGTCAGGCGCTGATAGACCAAACCATCGCCGCCTGGGGTCAGGTGGATATCATGGTCTGCAATGCGGCCATTAACCCGCATTTCGGCCCGGCCATGACCATGCCGGATGAGATTTTTGATAAGATCATGGCGTCCAACATCAAATCCAACCTATGGCTGTCGCATATGACCGCGCCGGGCATGGCGGAACGCGGCGGTGGTTCCATCATCATCATATCGTCCATCGGTGGCTTCCGGGGTTCGCCCGTGCTTGGCGCCTATGCCATTTCCAAGGCAGCGGATATGCAATTGGTGCGGAATCTTGCGGTGGAATGGGGCCCGAAAAACGTGCGCGCCAATGCCATCGCACCCGGGCTGGTGCGCACGGATTTCGCCCGCGCCCTTTGGGAAGACCCCGGCATTTACGCCAAGCGTACCAAGGACACACCGCTGAAACGTATTGGCGAACCCGATGAAATCGCGGGCGCGGCAGTGTTTCTGGGCTCAGCAGCGGGGTCCTTCATGACCGGGCAGACGATTGTCATTGATGGTGGCGTGCTGGCCGGCAGCCCCAGCCGTTCAGACGATTGAAATAAAAAAGGGGGGCCGCATAAGGCCCCCCTCAGAAATCACCTTGCTGTCGCTCAGCGCAGCGGCAGCGCGTACATCAAGCCACCAGGCGTGGTCCAAAGATGGTTCGGGCCACGTGGCAATTGCACCTGGCTCTTATCGCCCATGGTACGCTCATACAGCTCCCCATAATTGCCGATGGCGCGCACAACATTATAGGCCCAGGCAGGGTCAAGCTTCAGGGATTGGCCAAGTTCCGGCGTCACGCCCAAAAGCCGACGCGTATTGGGGTTGGTGCTGGTGCGGCGCATCTGCTCGGCATTGGCTTGCGTCACGCCCTGTTCTTCGGCTTCGATCACGGCATAGGTGTACCAGCGCACGATATCGAACCACTGTTCATCACCACGGCGGAGGTAAGCGCCGTAGGGTTCCTTGGAAAAGCGCTCCGGCAGGATGGTCCAATCGGCAGGCTTGGGCATGGCAGACCGCACGCCGGCAAGCTGGGAAGCATCCGTGCCGAAGCTATCGCAGCGCCCAGCTTGCAGGGCAGCCACAGCTTGGTCTGTGCGTTCAAACACCACCGCCTGGAAGGGCGTATTGATGCTGCGGAAGTAGTCCGCCGTCACCTGTTCATTCGTTGTGCCCTGAATCAGGCAGATGGTCGCGCCGCGCATCTCAGCAACCTTATTGATGCCGGCATCCGCCTTCACAATGAAGCCATGGCCATCATAAAAATAGGTCACCGCATGGCGCAGGCCGAGCGTGGTGTCGCGCAGCATGGTCTGGGTAGAGGTGCGGAACAGCACATCCACTTCCCCCGCACCAAGCGCAGTAAAGCGTGTGGAAGAAGAAAGCGGCACAAAGCGCACTTTCGACGCATCGTTGAAAATCGCGACCGCCAAACCGCGGCAGAGATCCACATCCAGCCCCTGCCAGACACCCCGGCTATCGGGCAGGGCGAAACCCGCCACGCCATTATGAATGCCACATACCAGCGTGCCACGTGCCTTGATGGCATCAAGCGTCGGGCTGGTGGAAGGTTGGGCGAAGCTTGGGGCGGCGAAGGTCGCGAAAAGCGCGGCGAGCGCGGCTTTGAAGCCGAGTTTACGCATGGGGGGCCTCTTTCCTGTTGAAGTGCCGCCAATTCACCGCCGCATCCCCGCCGTGTCAATCAAAACCAAGGCAGAACCGAAAAGATTACGTTTTCTCCACAATTCTCCCGTCTTCCATCGCCACCACCCGGTCCGCGATATCCAGAATGCGGGGGTCATGCGTGACCATCAAAATCGGCACGCCACGGGATTTCGCCAAATCGCGCAGCAGATGTGCAACCTCAGCACCGGAAACCTTGTCCAAGGCGGCGGTTGGTTCATCGGCCAGAACAAGACCGGGCGCTCCGGCCAAGGCGCGGGCAATGGCAACGCGTTGGCGCTGGCCGCCGGAAAGCTTGGCCGGCAGGCGGTCCGCATGTTCGGCTAAACCCACCGCCGCCAGCATTTCACCCGCGCGCGCCAGACGTTCGGCTTCCGAAAGGCGCGGCGCCACTTCCAACGCCATGGCCACATTCTGCCGCGCCGTCAGCGCGCCCAGCAGATTGTGGTTCTGGAAAATGAAGCCAATGCGTTGGCGGAGCGAAACCCGCGCCCGTTCCGAAGCACCGAGCAATTCCTGCCCCAAGACGGTGCAGGACCCTTCCTGCATGGCACGCAGCGCACCGATCAGCGTCAGCAAAGTGGTCTTGCCGGAACCCGATGGGCCGGTCAGCAACAGCACTTCTCCCACGCCCACCTGCAAGGCGACATCGCGCAGCACGGGGCGGCGCAATTCACCTTCACCATAGGCGTAATTCAGCGCCTCAATCCGAATGGGTTCAGCCTGCATCAGGAAAACATATCCGCAGGATTGGCATCACGGAGCTTCCGCATGGCGAGCAATCCCGCCAGCGCGCACATGCCAAAAATCATCAGGAAAACCGTAATGCCGCGATCCAGCGTCATGCCAAGCGGCAGAAAGGTGGCGGTGCCAACAAAATCATACATCCAGATGGAGGCAAGAAAGCCCGGCACAAACCCAAGCACCGCCAGGATCAATGCGGATGCCATGACAACGCGCGCCAGATAGAAATTGGAATAGCCAATCGCCTTCAGCGTTGCGTATTCGCGCAAGTGATTGGCGATATCGCTGAACAGAATCTGATAGACAATCACCATGCCGACAATCAGCCCCATGATGCTGCCAAACCCGAAGATGAAACCAATCGCGGTCGCGGTTTCCCAGTAATGGCGTTCATGCGCCACCAATTCAGGCTGCGTCAGCACCAGTACGTCACCGGGCAATAACGCCTTGAGCCTTTCCTTGGCGGCCTGAATATCGGCGCCCGGCACCAGGCGAATGGCAATCAGGTCAACATTCGATGGATCTCGCCCGCGCACCACACGGCGAAAATTCACCTCACTCATCACCAGATTGCCATCGGCGCCGAAGGAAGGGCCGATTTCCACAATGCCCACAATGCGCATCATCCGATTGCCGATCTGCACCTCAAACGGACCGCCTTCGGCAAGTTTCTTGGCAACATCGCCAAATTCCGGGCGGGAACGCACGTCAAAGCCCGCCGCATCCACCTGGCGCAGCGCATCAGCTATCTTGTCCAAGCCTTCAAAGCGCATGGCACCCGCTTCAACATCAAAGCCGATCAATTGAATGGCGCGCTTGGCGCCAGTTTCCGGGCTGCGCCAGGCAGCTTGCGACAGATAAACCGGAACAGCCTGCGCCACTTCGGGCAGGGCAAGGGATTGATGGGCACGGATGCGCGGTAAGGCTTCGGGACGGAAGCTTGCCATGGTCAGCGGATTCATCAGAAAAAGTTCCGCCTGCATCGCGGCGTAAAGCCGGGTTGCGCTGTCAAACAAAGCGGCGCGGAACCCAAGCTGCATGAAGACCAGCACGGCCGCGAACATTACCCCGGCAATGGCCGAAAGCAGCCGCGCGCGTTCAAAGAAAAGCTGCCGCGTCGCCAGCCGTGCGGGCAGCAGGAACCAATCAAGCGGCGAAACGCGCCCCTTGCCGACCGACGCCGGCGCGGAAGCCCCCGGCGGCGAGCGCAAACTTTCCGTCAGCGCATTCACGGCCGTATCGCCACTTGCACCTGCATATTGGACCGCCGGCGCAAAGCCGCCGCACCCGCCTCATCCAGCGTCAGGCGCACTTCGACGGTGCGCGCATCCACCGCCGCCACGGGGTCATTACTCGCCTGGGTTTGGCGCCGCACGGTCCAGCCGATGGCGTTTACCTGGGCCGCAAAACGCTGCGCTTCACCGGGCACCACCACTTCCGCTGATGCGCCAAGGCGCACGCGCGGCAGATCGGTCTCATAGACATCAGCCACCACTTCAAGCTTGGAAAGATCAGCAATTTCCAAGACACCATCGGCACCCACCTGATCCCCTGGGTGGACGAATATCCGCAGAATGGTGCCCGCGATGGGCGCGCGCACGCGGGCCAATTCGGCATCCGCCAGCGCCTTGGCCGCCGCCGCCCGCACACCGGCAAGGCGCGCTTCGGCAAGCGCAATATCCTCAGGCCGGGAAGATAGCAGCGTATCCAAGGCAGCCATGGCTTCGCGCTTTTCGGCGGCCAATCTTATGGCAATGGCGCGGCTGCGATCCGCTGCCGCCACGGCGCCCGCCCCCGTCGGCACCAGGCGCTCCGCCCGCTCAGCATCGCGCAGCGCGATTTCTTCCTGCGCTGTGATGGCTTCAATCCGCGCGCGTTGCGCGTCAATCTCTGAAGGTCTGCCTGCGGCGCGCAGCCGGGCGAGTTGCGCCTCGGCCTCTGTCACGGCGGCTTCGCCTTGGGCGGCGGCGGCGTCCTTCATGGCAGCATCGGCGAATTCGGCCAGCAATTGGCCTTGTGTCACTTCCGCACCTTCGGCGACCAAAAGCCGATCAAGCCGCGTCACCGCCATGCCGCCAGGCTGATTGAGTCGGCGGATGCGTGATGCCGGTTCCACGCGCCCAAGCGCGCCAACGCCGATCGGGCCAGTAGCAGCGACGGGTGCAGGGGTTGCGGGCGGTGGCGTGCTGGCGCGCAATTGCCAAAATGCCGCACCGCCAATGCCAAGAAGCAAAAGCCCAGCGATGATCTTGCCACGCTTTGTCATGGCCGAACCCCCAAAAGCCCAGAAAGTGCCGCGCGCATTGCCAGCAATTCGCCCGCGCTTGGCGTGTAAAGGCTGAATAGCCGCGCCATGAACAGCCCATCGCCGGCGGCCATGATGGCCGCGCCATGGCCGGGCGGCAGGCCATCAGCCGCGACAGCAGCTCGCATTTTGGCAATCACAGCGCGCATCGGCGCCAAAAGCGCAGGATCATGGTGAAAGGCCGCCAGAAAGACCGCGCCGGCCCGTTCATGGCGTTCATTGCAGGCCATCTCACTCTCACCAAAGCCCCATTCCAGCATGGCGCGCGCAACGCGCCCCGGTCCTTCCGGCTGTGCGGCAACGCAAGCCGCAAATTCCTGGGCGATGAAGGCGGCAAGGCGACCAAGCAGCGCTTCCAACAGCGCTTCCTTTGAGGCGAAGTGATAAAGCAAGCCGCCCTTGGAAACCCCGGCTTCGCGCGCGGCGGCTTCCAGCGTCAGCGCAGCGACACCGCGGGCGATGATCAGGTTTTCGGCCGCATCCAGAATGCGCGTTGGTGCATCAGCGGAGGGGGTTAAGGTGTCCATGCATTTTAACTATACCGTCCGGACGGTTTGTCAAGCCTGCGGAGTTAAAGCCTCGTCCAGCAGCGCCTCAATGGCCGCGGGCTCATCCCAGGCAAGTGCAATGCTCACCACCTGAATGCCGGCGCGCAAAGCGGGTGGGATGCGCACAATATCCTTGCGCGTCGTCACCGGGGTGGCGCGGAGCTTTTCGGCCTCGGCCAATAGGTCGCGGATTTCCTGATCATCGAAGGGGTAGTGATCCGCGAAGGGATGGCGCGCGGCCAAAACGGCGCCGGCTTCCTGCAAGGTTGTGAAGAATTTGCGCGGATTGGCGATGCCGCAAAACGCGACCACGGGCTTGCCGGCCAGTGCTGCTGCCTCCGGGCCGGGCACCAGCCGGGCGCGCAGCACGGGCAGGTCAGCGGGAAGTTGGGCGAGCGCGCCGGTTTCATCCTCACCAATCAGCACCGCTGCCTGGCAGCGCTTGGCAGCGGCAAATACCGGTTCGCGCAAGGGGCCTGCCGGGATGACGCGGCCATTGCCGAAGCCATAGGACCCATCAATGATCAGCAGAGACAGCGTCTTTTCAAGGGTCGGGTTCTGCAGCCCGTCATCCATGATGATCGCCTGCGCCCCAGCCGCTTGCGCTGCTGTCCCGCCGGCTGCGCGATCAGCGGAAACCCATGTGGGCGCTATGGCGGCCAGCAGCAAAGCCTCATCCCCCACCGCGCGGCTGTCATGGGTGGCAAGGTCAACCCGCGCCGGACCCTTCAGCTTGCCGCCATAGCCGCGCAGCAGGAAATGGGCGGCCAAGCCGCGTGCCTGAAGCCTTTGGCCGAGATCTAGCGCGACCGTGGTCTTACCCGCGCCGCCCGCGGTCGCATTGCCGCAGCAAATCACGGGCAGGGTAAGCTTTTCCCCCGCGCGCGACATGCGCCGTGCGGTTGTTGAGGCGTAAAGCGCCGCAATGGGCGAAAGCAAAGCTGCCGCCACACCAGGCTTATCGCTCCAGAATCCAGGCGATCGCATCAGATGAAACCGTTCAAACCTTCCATAATGCCCGCACCGCGCAAAAACTGTGCAGGGCTGGGATCACGTGCCTCGGGCTTTCCCGTCCGCGCGGCTTCGCCGTCTTTGCGGTAAGGCCGCCGAGTTTATTGTGGATTGGTCCTCCCCGGAGGAGGGATGCTACCGCGCCGGGCGGATCAAGGGCAACAGGCTTGTCGCGATGCGCCCCGGCAGGCCGGCCTCATCCTGGGCGAGCGCTGCCGCCGCCCCTGCCATGGTCTGGCCTGCCGCCGGATCAGCCAGGATGCGCGCGATGTTTCCGGCCAAGGCTTCCGCCGCCCCCGGCCCATCCGGGGTTTCGACCAGGGCATGGGCAGCGCGGAACCGCGCGACGATTTCGCTGAAGTTGAAGTGATGCGGCCCAATCACGATGGGGCAGCCAAGCCGCGCGGCTTCCAGCGGGTTCTGCCCGCCATGCGGCACCAAGGACCCGCCAATCAGCGCAACCCGCGCCAGGCGATAGAAAAGCCCCAATTCGCCAAGCGTATCAGCGACATAAATGGCGGTCCCCTGCCCCGCTTCCTGCCCGGCACCACGCCGCGCCAATGCCAAATCCCCAGCCGAAGCAGCTATATCCGGCCCGCGTGGCGGATGGCGTGGCACGATCACCGTCAGCAAACCGGGGTGCCCCGCCGCGATCAGCCGATGCGCCGCCAGGATGATATCATCCTCCCCCGGATGGGTGCTGGCGGCGAGCCAGACGGGGCGGCCCGCCCAGGCCGCATTCAGCCGCGCTAGTTCAGCCGGATCAGCCGGCAAGGGCGGCGCGGCGTATTTGAGATTGCCCCAACAAGCGACATCACGCCCGGCCAAGGCTGCAAAGCGCGCGGCATCCCCTTCGGTCTGCGCCAGGATCAGCGCAAAACGCCCGAGCAAAGCCCGTGCGAAGCCCGGGGCCCAGCCCCAGCCCTGGGCGGAACGCGCCGACATGCGCGCATTGATCAGCGCCATCGGCACGCCCCGCCGTTCAGCCGCCGCCAACATATTCGGCCAAAGCTCCGATTCCACGATCACGGTCAGATCAGGCCGCCAGCCTTCCAGAAACCGCGCCACCCAGCGCGGCACGTCCAAAGGCAGGAAACGATGCTGCGTGCGCGGCGCCAGTTCCGGCGAAAGGCGCTGTTCCAGCAAGCGCGCCGAGGTCACGGTGCCGGTGGTGACCAGAAAGGACAAAGCCTGATCCTGCTTCGCCAGGGCTTCTAGCAAAGGTAATAGAGAAAGCGTCTCCCCATTGCTCGCCGCATGGCACCAGACCAGCCGGCCCGGTGGGCGTGCTGCGCCATGGCCCTGGCGTTCAGCCAGACGCTCGGCGATTTCCTTGCCCTTGGCGACCCGGCGTCGCAGGTAAAACGGCAAAAGCGGCGCGAGCAGGCTGGCAATCAGCGCCCACAGTGCGGCCAGGAGCTTCGCTGAAAGGCTGGGGGGCATCATCGCGCCACCGCCTGATCGGCGCGTTCCGTCGCACGGTTGAGCGCTGCGGTGATGGCCGGCAAGGCGCTGGCAGGGTCTTCGCGCGGCACCGTGATGGGCGCTTCAAGCACCACCACGGCACGGGCAAAGGGCAGCGGAAAGCGCATCCGGTCCCAGGACCGGGCGCGGCGCATGCGTGAAGACGCCGCCCCGCAGGCCAGCACCGGCAGCCCCGCCAGCGCGGCAAGCTGGGCAATACCGGGCGCGGCTTCCCGCGCCGGGCCGCGCGGCCCATCGGGCGTGATCACCGAAACACCACCGCTTTCCAGCACGCGCAAAAGCTGGCGCAGCCCCGCCGCCCCGCCTTTCGAGGATGAGGCATGGACAACCTCCACATCAAAAGGCGCCACGGCGCGGGCGATCAGCCTTCCGTCACGGTGGCGCGAAATCAGCGCCTGTGCCCTGCGCCCGGGGGCCGCTGGATTTTCACGGGCGATCAGCCGCCAGCCCTGCGCGGCAAGCGGCAGGCATTCATGCCAAAAAGCCAGGATCATTGGGCCATCGGCCTTCAGATTGGCGCCTTCAGCGCCCACCAGCGTCCACCGCGTGGTGGCCCAGATCAGCCGCAAATAAAGCCCCACCAGCCAGGCCAGCAGCGCCTGGATAGAAGGATGGCGGATCAGCCGCTTGAACATTGGGGACGGGCTTTCGGCGTCATCGGACCGGCTGTAGCGCGGATTGGGGTGCTGGGAAACGGCGCCAGCACAACGCTACCCAGGCCGGCGCAAGCCGTGTTACCTCTTTGGTGATTAATGCTGAGCGGCCATTCGCCGCGTGATGCTTGAGGGAGAATGACCACCATGGCTTTGCGTGACCATAAAGGCGCGGCGCGTCTGGCGCTTCCGGTGGTATTGGCCCTGACTCTGCCGTTCCTGATGCTGCCCGGCTGCAAGGAAGAAGCCGCCCCCGCCCGCCAGCAAGCCGCCGCGCCGCCAGCGGCGGTTTTCGTAGCCCGCGTGGAACGCCAAGCCATCAGCCGGGGCGCTGATTTCATCGGGCGCGTCGAAGCCATTGATCGTGTTGACATCGTGGCGCGCGTTACGGGCTTTTTGCAGGCGCGGAATTTCAATGAAGGCGATGCGGTGAAAGCTGGGCAATTACTGTTCACCCTGGAACAGCCGCCCTTCGCCGCCGAAGTGGCGCTCCGCCGCGCGCAGGTGGATAGCGCGCGTGCTGATCTTGCCAATGCCACGACCCAGGTGACCCGCGGGCGCGAATTGGTGAAAACCAACGCCATTCCGCAAGCAACCTTGGATGACCGGATCACGGCGGAAGCGGAAGCAAAAGCCAAGGTCGCCGCTGCTGAAGCGCAATTGCAGCAGGCGCAGATCAATTACGACTATACAGAAATCCGCGCCCCCTTTGATGGCCGCGCGGGGCGTTCGCCGCTCAGCCCCGGTAATGTGGTCAGCCCGAATAGCGGCACGCTGGTCACGATTGTGCGCGATGACCCGATCCGCATCAGCTTCCCGGTGACGCAGCGGCAATTGCTGAATTTCAGGCGAAACGCCGGCGAGGCGGCTTCGGAGCAGATCAAGGTACGGGTGCGCCTGCCCGATGGGTCCATGCTGGACAGCACAGGCCGCTTTGACTTCATTGATGTCACCACCAATCGCGCGACTGATTCCGTACTGGTGCAGGCAATGATCCCCAATCCGCAAAAACTCTTGGTGGATGGGCAGGCCGTGACGGTGGTGGTTGAAGCGGGCGATCCGGAACAGGCCATCGTCATTCCGCAATCCGCCTTGCAGATAGATCAGGCAGGCAGCTTCGTGCTGATTGTGGGTGCGGAGAACAAGGTTGAGGTCAAGCGCGTGAAGACCACGCGCGGCTTGGGCGGCCAGCTTGTGGTGACCGAAGGGCTTGAGATCGGCCAATTGGTGATCACGGAAGGCGCGCAACGTGCGCGCCCCGGCGCGACGGTGGCACCTCAGCCGGCGCCAAGCACGCCGAGTGGTTCAATGCCTGGCACAGCGCCAAGGCGGGGCTGAAGCGCCATGATTTCCAAACTTTTCGTTGATCGCCCGCGCTTCGCCATTGTCATCGCGATCCTGACGACGATTGCGGGCTTGATTTCGCTGTTGCGCATTCCGGTCGCGCAATTTCCCGATATTGTGCCGCCGCAGGTGCAGGTGACCGCCAATTTCCCCGGCGCTTCGGCCGAGGTTGTGGAAGCAACCGTGGCACAGCCCTTGGAAAGCCAGATCAATGGCGTGGATGGCATGATCTATATGCAATCCACCAGCGGCAATGATGGTTCCTATTCGCTGAATGTTTCCTTCCGCGTGGGAACGGACCCGGATCAGAACACCACCAATGTGAATAACCGCGCGCAATTGGCGCTGGCGCAATTGCCGCAGGAAGTGCAGCGCTTGGGCCTGACCGTGCGTAAGAAATCATCGGCCATGCTGCAGGTGATCACGATCCGCTCCACCGATGGCTCACTCGATCCGCTATTCATCAGCAATTACGTGACTATCAATATATTGGATGCTTTGCGCCGCGTGCCTGGCGTGGGTGACGCGCAGATGTTCGGCACGCGCGATTATTCCATGCGCATCTGGTTCCAGACGGATCGGCTGACCGCGCTTGGCCTGACGCCGGCGGATGTGATTGGCGCGATCCAGAAGCAGAATCAGGTGGCACCGCTTGGGCGCGTGGGTGCGCAGCCGATGACCGAGGATACATCCTATCAGCTCAATATTACCACCACGGGGCGCTTGGTTACCACCGATGAATTCGGCGCCATCATTATCCGCGCCAATCAGGATGGCAGTATTCTGCGGGTGCGTGATGTCGCGCGGTTGGAACTCGGCGCCTGGAACCAGGATGTGGAGACGCGGCTGAATGGCGATGCCGCGCTGCTGATCCAGATTTTCCTCTCCCCCGGGGCCAATGCGGTTGGCGTGGCGGATAGTGTTGGCGCCACCATGCGCCAGCTTGCCGCGCGTTTCCCGGCTGGGCTTGGCTATGAGGTGACCTATGACACCACGCTTTTCGTCAAGCTCACGATCCATGAGGTGATCAAGACGCTGCTGGAAGCCTTTGTGCTGGTGGTGATTGTGGTCTTCCTGTTCCTGGGCTCCATCCGCGCCACCATTATTCCGCTGATTGCGGTGCCGGTCAGCCTGATCAGCACCTTCGCGGTGCTAAGTGCCATGGGCTATTCGGCCAATACCGTATCCTTGCTGGCCATGGTGCTCGCGATCGGCATTGTGGTGGATGATGCGATTGTAGTGGTGGAGAATGTCGAAGCCACCATGGAACACCATCCTGAGCTTTCAGTGCCCGAGGCAACGAAGATTGCCATGGAAGGCATCACGGCGCCGATTGTCGCGATCACCATGGTGCTGCTTTCGGTCTTTGTGCCGCTGGCCTTCATCCCCGGCATTTCCGGTGAGTTGTTCCGGCAATTCGCGGTCACGGTCAGTGTCGGCATGTTGTTTTCCGCGATCAATGCGCTGACACTTTCACCAGCGCTTTGCGCCATATTGCTGAAGCCGCATCACGGGCCAAAAACTGGGATCATGGGCCGGGTTTCGGCCTTTATTGATGCGGTGCGCGATGGCTATGGGGCGATTGTCGCGCGCCTCGTCAGGCTTTCGGCATTTAGCCTTGTACTGCTTGGTGTCATTGCCTTCGGGATTTATGGGGTAGGCAGCCGCACCCCAACCGGCTTCCTGCCGCAGGAAGACCAGGGCGCCTTCTTTGTTGAAATGCAATTGCCGGATGGCGCATCGCTCAATCGTACACGGGAATTGAGCCAGCAGGTGGCTGCGATTATTCAGCCACTGCCTGGCATTCAGGCGGTGCAGAGCGTCACTGGCTTTTCGATGCTGAATGGCCTCGCGCAATCCAATAGCGCCTTCTTTATCGTGACGCTGAAATCCTTTGAGGAACGCACCGCACCTGAAGCCAAGGTGAATGCATTGCTCGCGGCTGTTGCGCGCGGCACAGCGCAGGTGCCGGCGCTGGTGGTGCCCTTCAACCTGCCGCCGATCATCGGGCTTGGAACCGGCGGCGGCTTCCAATTCCAGTTGCAGAATCTGGAAGGGCGGCCTGTGGCGGAAATGGCTGCGGTCATGCGCGGCCTGGTTTTTGCCGCCAATCAGGACCCGGCGCTTAATCGCGTATTCTCCACCTTCTCGGCGGCGGCACCTTCAATTTTCCTTGATCTCGACCGAGATCGCGCGCAGGTGCTTGGTATTTCGATCAGCGATGTCTTTGCCGCGCTGCAAGCGACCATGAGCAGCTATTACATCAATGACTTCAACCTGTTTGGCCGAAGCTGGCGCGTGAGCCTACAGGCCGAGGAAGCGGACCGCGCTTCGGTTGAAGACATCTTCCGCGTGCATGTGCGCAATGCGAATGGAGAAATGGTCCCGATCCGCGCGATTGCCGATATTCGCGTGGAATTCGGCCCGCAAAGCATTGTGCGCTACAACAACGTCCGCAGCCTGACAATAAATGGCGAACCGGCTGCCGGGCGCAGCAGTGGCGATGCGCTTGCAGCGATGGAAAGGCTAAGTACTACAACCCTGCCGCAGGGCTTTTCCTTTGAATGGACCGGCACCGCCTATCAAGAAAAGGCCGCTGCCGGACAGACGGGGATGATCCTGGGCCTGGCGGTACTTTTCGCCTTCCTGTTCCTGGTGGCGTTGTATGAAAGCTGGACCATCCCCGTGCCCGTGCTGCTTTCGGTCGCGGTTGGGGTCCTGGGGGCGATTGCATCCATTAGTGCCGCAGGGCTTTCGCTGGATATCTATGCCCAGGTCGGGATTGTGGTGCTGATCGCACTTGCCGCCAAGAACGGCATTCTGATCATTGAATTCGCCAAGGAACAGCGCGAATTGCACGGCAAATCCATCCAGGAAGCGGCGGTGCTTGGCGCCAAGCTGCGCTTCCGGGCGGTGATGATGACATCCTTCGCCTTCATTCTGGGGCTTTACCCGCTTGTAGTGGCGGAAGGCGCTTCGCAGATCAGCCGCCGCGCGGTGGGGACGCCGGTGTTCTGGGGCATGATCGCGGCTTCCACTATCGGTATTTTCATGATCCCGATGCTGTATGTGACCTTCCAAAGCCTGCGGGAGAGGGTGAAGGCCATGCTTGGCATGGGGCAGGCCGTGAAGCCCGCCCAACACCCCCCGTCTTGACCCGGGGGCCATGAGACACGATTTTTAGAGGCAAGAAGGGCAGCGCATTTCGCCGCCCGCGATTCGATGGAGACTCCCATGGGTGATCTGACCAAGGCCGTATCTGATGAGAGCTTCAAGGCTGATGTGCTCGATTCCAGCGGCGCGGTGCTGGTGGATTTCTGGGCCGAATGGTGCGGCCCCTGCCGCATGGTGGGGCCGATCCTGGATGAGATTGCGGCGGAATATGCCGGCAAGCTCACTATCGCCAAGGTGAATATTGATGAGAATCCGATGACGCCGAATGAATATGCGGTGCGCGGTATCCCGACCATGATCCTGTTCAAGGATGGCAAGCCCTTGGATACCAAGGTGGGCGCGCTGCCCAAGGGCCAGCTGAAAAGCTGGATTTCATCCACGCTGGGTGAGTGATTCGACTGTAAAAGGCCCGCGCGCATTCCTATGCGCGGGCCTTGCTGAAGTTATCTTCCCTTAAACACCGGCTTGCGCTTTTCGTTGAAGGACAGAATGCCTTCCTGACGGTCTTCAGTGCCGACCAATTGGTTGTAGCATTCCACTTCAAAGCGCAGCGCGCTGCGCAAATCCATCTGCAAGCCGAAATGCATCGAACGCTTCGCTTGCCGGATGGAAAGCGGCGCATTGCCGGCGATCACGCGCGCCGTTTCAAGGGCGGCGGGCAAAACCTCATCGGGCGCGCAGACGCGGTTCAGAATGCCCCATTCCAAAGCTTGTTCTGCCGTGAAGGGCTTGCCGGTCAGGATGATTTCCTTCGCACGCCGCTCGCCGACAATGCGCGGCAGGGTCTGCGTGCCGCCCGCACCTGGCATGATGCCAATGGTCACTTCTGTCAGCGCAAAGCGCGTGCCGGTCACCCCATAGGCGAAGTCTGACGCCAGCACCAATTCCAGCCCGCCCGCATAGGCATGGCCATTCACCGCGGCGATGATCGGGATTTGGCAATCCAGCATGGTCCAGAAGGCGCGCTCAAAGATTTCATGCTGATGGCGCCAGGCGGCATCTGTCATGCCCTTGCGTTCCTTGAGGTCGCCGCCCGCGCAAAAGGCACGCCCGCCGGTTGCGGTCAGGATGACGCAGCGGATATCGCCGGGCTCCGCAATCAGCGCCGACCAAACCGTGTGGAGATCACGCCCCATTTGCGTGTTGAAGGCGTTGGAAACCTCCGGGCGATTGAGCCGCACGATTTGGATGTGGGGCTCAGGGCTTTCGAGTTGCAGGGTCTCGGTTTCGGGCAGGGGCATGGCTGATCTCCGGCAAGAGCATTTTCAAGCCAAGTGGAATCACTTGGCGACTCGGAAAATGCGATCAAACAAAGGCTTTAGTGCATGTCCGTTGAGCGGACGCGAGCGGGACATGCACTAAACGCGGCGGAGACTGCTTCAGAAGGCCGCACTTGTCAGCGCCCTATTTTCGGTTCTGCGCTGGCTGTGCGAGAACAAGCGGCGAAGGAGACCCCCCATGCCTGAAACCAACCTGCAAATCCTGTTGAAGCGCCGCCCCGTCGGCGCCCCGGTGCCAGAGGATTTCGACATTGTCGAAACCGCGGTGCCTGAGCCCGGCGAAGGGCAAGTGTTGGTCCGCGCGCAGTATCTGTCACTCGACCCCTATATGCGCGGGCGCATGGCGGATGTGAAAAGCTACGCCAAGCCCGTGGCACTCGGCGCCGTGATGGAAGGCCAGACCGCCGGCGTGGTGGTGGTTTCCCGCCATCCCGATTTCAAACCCGGGGAGACGGTGCTCGGCGGCTTTGGCTGGCAGCGCTTTTCGGTGGTGGGGCCAGAGCGCCTATTCAAAGTGCCGGAAGCCGATCCGCCGATCTCCTCAAGCCTTGGCGTACTCGGCATGCCCGGCCTGACTGCCTGGACCGGGCTTGCCGATATCGGCCAGCCCAAGGCGGGGGAAACGGTGGTGATCAGCGCAGCCTCTGGCGCAGTTGGGCAGGTGGCCGGGCAGATTGCGAAGATCCGCGGCTGCAAGGTTGTTGGCATCGCGGGCGGCGCCAAGAAATGCGATTTCGTGGTGAAGGAATTGGGCTTTGACGCCTGCCTGGACCATCACGGTGACCTCAATGCGCAATTGGATGCAACCGTGCCGGAAGGCATTGATGTCTATTGGGAGAATGTGGGCGGCGCCGTGCAGGCGGCTGTCTTCCCGCGGTTCAAGGATTTCGGGCGCATGGTGATGTGCGGGATGGTCGCGCAATATAATGAAGCGCCTGGCGCGGATGCCGCCGGCGCCCCACCTGGCCCCAATCTGGGCCCCATTGTGCGCAAGCGGCTGCGCATCCAGGGTTTTATCGTAAGTGACACGGGCTGGGCGCGCTACCCGCAATTCCGCGCGGAGATGCTGGGCTGGATGAAGGAAGGCAAGCTGCATTGGCGCGAAGATTTGGTGCAGGGCCTGGCCAATGCGCCCAAGGCTTTCATCGGCCTGCTCAAGGGCGAGAATTTCGGCAAGCTGGTGGTGAAAGTCGACTAAAAGCTTGGTGGCGCCGGCGGGAGCGTTTTCGAGCCAAGTGGAAACACTTGGCGACTCGGAAAACGTGACCAAACAAAGATTTTGAGCGGTTCCCGTGAACGCAGGTGAACGGGAACCGCTCAAATCCCGGCGCCCCAATTTCAATACCGCCGCAGCAAGCCCACCAGCTTGCCCTGCACGCGCACGCGATCCGGGCCGAAGATGCGGGTTTCATGCCGCGCATTGGCGGGCTCGAGCGCTATGGAATTGCCACGCCGACGCAGCCGCTTCAGCGTGACCTCGTTTTCATCCACCAAAGCGACGACGATGGTGCCATTTTCGGCCGTGTCGGTGCGGCAGATGATGACGGTATCGCCATCCATAATCCCGGCTTCTTCCATGGAATCACCGGCGACTTCCAACGCGTAATGTTCGCCATTGCCGAGCAAAGCCAAAGGCACTTCGACACTCGCGCCATTATCGCGCAGTGCTTCGATGGGTAGGCCAGCGGCGATGCGGCCATAAAGCGGCAGATGCACCGCAGCGGCTTCGGCGGCCACACGCGCCGCACTCGCGGGCAGGTTATTGGCGAAATTGCCGCGAATGACATTGGGCGCGAAGTTCGGCGCCTCTGGCTTCGGTGCCGTTTCCTTGACCTTGGGCGTCATGGCTTCGGGCAGGCGCATGACTTCCAACGCGCGGGCGCGATGCGCGCGGCGGCGCAGAAAACCGCGATCTTCCAAGGCGGTGATCAGGCGATGAATGCCCGATTTGGACCGCAGATTGAGCGCTTCCTTCATTTCCTCAAAGGAAGGGGAAAAACCGGTCTCACGCAGGTGCTTGTCAATGAACATCAGCAATTCGTGCTGCTTGCGCGTTAGCATCTAACCCTCCCGGGCCGGGAACCCCCGCGAATCGGGGCGAACAAACCGGCAACTGAGTCGATGTTCTAGTTAAGTTCCAAAATCACAGTCAAATGTTTTTTGTGGTGGATAAGTGGTTTACGCGCGAAATGTTGCATAAAGGCTGATTTATGCACATGGACACGACATGACTGATGTCTCGTTATGCTCGACAGGTTGGCGAAGCGGTCGGCATGTGAGAAAATTCACCTATGCAGCTTTCGTCAGTCTCTTCCGTCCTGTTTCCAGAGAAGCTGAGAGTTGGCGACAAGGTGCGGCTTATCTCTCCTGCCAGCACGCCTGATGCAGCCAGCGTCTTTCGCGTTCGCGATCGGCTGAGAGGCTGGGGGCTTGAGGTAGAGCTTGGTAGGCATGTGTTCGCAAGGCAGGGGTATCTTGCTGGCCCCGATACCGACCGCCTAACGGACTTGAATGATGCCTTGCGCGACACCTCGGTGAGAGCGGTGATCGCCACGCGGGGCGGGAAAGGGTCTTATCGGATAGCTGATCAAATTGATTTCGCGGCTGCGAGGGCCGACCCCAAGTTTCTCGTTGGCTTCAGCGACATCTCGGCGCTCCACCTCAGCCTCTGGGATAAATGCGGGTTGGTGGGCATACACGGAGCGCCGTTTGATGCTGATGACGGTGCGTCCCTGAGGCGAACACTGATGACCGATGCGCCCATCGAGCTGACCAGCCGTGCCACCGAGCTGACAGCCAAGCTGACCACACAGGGAAAAGTCTCTGGGCCGCTCATTGGCGGCAACCTTGATATGGTGGCGACGGCGTCGGGCTGGTGCTTGCCCAAGCTCCACGGGGCCATCCTTCTCATCGAGGCTGTGAATCAAGCGATTGGTGCTATCGACCGCCAACTCTCGATGCTCCGAAAGGCAGGCCACCTCAACGGCTTGGCGGGCGTTGCAGTCGGCCAATTCACCGATGTGAGCGAAGACACCGTGAACATGGTTGGCGAACTGGTCTTGTCCCGGTTTTGTGCCGCTCCTTTGATCACATATTGTGCAGCAAAGGGGATGAACCATGGGCACAGGCAGGACGGATGAATTTCGCAAAGAAGCGGTGCGAA
>JBIJAH010000048.1:0-23220 GCA_044345845.1 Roseomonas sp. | reverse complement strand
AATCCGGGCAAACCTGACATTCTTGGCCTGGCACTGGTGGGGTTCGCCTTGGCGCTTGGCATGTTTGGGCTTGAAACCATTGGCCGGCATGTGGTGGCGGAACCTTGGCCGGAAATTGCGCTCATAACGGGCGTATCCATTGGTATCGCGGCCTATTTCCACTGCCGCCGCGCACCGCGACCCGCGATTGATACCGCGCTGCTCAAAATCCCCACCTTTCGCCAGCCGGCATTTTTCGGCAGCCTCTTTCGTGTGGGTGCCGGCGCAGTGCCGTTCCTGGTGCCCATCATGCTGCAAATCGGCTTCGGCATGTCGGCATCCGAAAGCGGGCTGATATCTTTCGCGACAGCGCTTGGCGCCTTCACCATGAAGCCTTTGGTGCGCCCACTGCTCAAGCGCTTTGGCTTTCGCAACGCACTTCTAATAAACGGCGTCTTGGCGTCAGCCGGCATCGCGCTGCTGGCCTTGCCCAATCCTGCCTGGCCGGTCGCGGCGATTTTCCTGCTGCTCGCTTGCGGCGGGCTGTTTCGCAGCCTGCAATTCACCTCACTCAATACGCTGGTTTTTGCTGATGTGCCGCCGGAAAAGCTCTCTGCCGCCACCAGCTTCTACAGCACCTTGCAGCAATTATCGCCCGCGCTTGGCGTGGTGCTGGCGACTGCGACGCTGGAACTCTCTCGCCTTGCCGCAGGGCGGGCAGAACTAGGCCTTGCTGACTTCTCTGCGGGATTTCTGGTGGCGGCGGTGGTCACGCTTCTGTCAATTCCCATGCTTGCAGCCCTTAGCCGGGCTGCGGGGGCTGAGGTTTCTGGCCATACTCCCCGGTCTAAAACCCCGTGATGCATCCCACCACGTAACATGCGATAAGCTACACTGCCTTTGGCGAGGAACCCCCCGATGAAGCTGCCGCGCCTTTTGCTGATCCTGATGCTGGCCTTTGCCCCCCTCACTACTTGGGCGCAGGGCTTTGATTTGCCCGGCTTGTCTCAGCAATCCGGCGTCTATCAGCAAAGCCTGCAACGCCGCTTCCCTGCTGGCGGCACGCCGCAACAACGCGCGGCAGCCGAACGCCGCGCGCAGGATGCTACCGCGCGGCGCGATTTCGCCGCCGCCGCCGCGACCCTGGAAGAACGCATCGGGCTTGGGAATAGCAATGCAGATCATTGGCTGGCGCTCGCTGAAGCGCAGCTTGCCCGCACACCGCCCGAGAGTAACCGCGCCTTGCAAGCCGCCTGGCGCGCCTTTCAATTCGCCCCGGGCGGAGAGCCGGAAGTGCCACCGCTGTTGCTGATTGCCGAAGCGCTGCGCCGGCAGGATCGTCTGGCACAACAGGTGGAAGCTTTGGAAGCGGTGGTGGAACGCATGCCCAATGATGCCCGCCACAAATCAGCGCTTGATGCCGCGCGCCGCGCCGCCGGCATGTTGGTGCGGCGGGTGAACCCGGAACCGGACGCCGAACCGGCGCGCGCCTGCATTGGCTTCACTATCCCACCCGCGCGCCGCGGCGACTGGCGTGCGGAGGATTGGGTGCGCGCTGACCCGGCCCTGCCCAACCTCACCATCGAACGCGAAGCGGATCAACTTTGCGTGGGCGGCCTGCCCTGGGGCCAGACCACGCGGCTGATCCTACGCGCTGGCTTGCCCGGTGAAGGCGGCAATCTGCGCGCCGATACGCCGCTTGTTATCGCCATGCCTGATCGCAGCGCGCGCATCGTGTTCGAAAACCGCGCCTTCATCCTGCCGCGTGGCCAGGCCCCGCGCCTTGGCGTCGCGACCGTGAATGTCGAGAAATTGCAGCTTCGCCTGGTGCGGCTTTCTGAGCGCAATCTGCTTTCGCTCCGCGAACGTTGGCGTCCGGGTGAGGCTTTGGACCAATGGATGGCTCAATACATCGGCGAACAGAGCGGGCGCGTTTTGTGGGAAGGCAGCGCGGAATTCCAGGTCGGTGCGCCCAATCGCCTCACGCGCCATGCGCTGCCGCTGGCTGATCTGCTGCGCGATGCCGCGCCGGGGCTTTATTTGATCACAGCGCGTCAGGCGGATACCCGCCGTGGAGAAGCCACCGCCGCCGCCTTTCCGTTTTTCGTGACGGATATCGGCCTGACCGCCTGGCGCGGCGCTGATGGGCTGGCGGTGCAGGCGCGCAGTTTTCAATCGGGCCAAGTGAAATCCGGCCTGCGTGTCTCGCTGATGGCGCGCAATAATGATGTGCTCGCCGAAGCGCGAACGGATGCATCGGGGCTCGCGCGTTTTCCAGTCGCGCTGCTGCGCGGGCAGGGGCCATTGGCACCCCTCGCCATTCATGCCGAAGCGCCGGATGATCTCGCCGCGCTCAATCTTGAAGCGGCGAGTTTTGATCTCTCGGATCGTGGCGCCACAGGCCGCGCGCATCCCGGCCCGCTTGATGCGTTTCTGTGGCTCGATCGCGGCATTTATCGCCCAGGTGAGGTGGTGAATCTGACCGGGCTTTTGCGTGATGCCGCGGGCAATCCGCAGGATATGCCGGTCAGGCTCAGGCTGCGTCGGCCCAACGGGCAGATCGCGGCGGAAATCACCCCACCGCGCCTGATGGGCGGCGCGATTTCCTGGCCGCTTCGGCTTTCCGATGGTGCTGTCTATGGCCAATGGTCCATTGAAGCGCTGACCGATCCTGCGCTGCCGCCGATTGGTCGCGCGCAATTCCGCGTGGATGCTTTTGTACCGGAGGGGTTGGAAGTCACCGCCGGGCCAGCGCCGGGGCCTTTGGTGCCGGGCGCTGCGGCGCTTAACCTGCCGATCACCGCGCGCTTCCTTTATGGTGCGCCGGGCGCGGGACTTACGGGCAATGCGGAGATTCGCCTGCTGCCGGACCCCGAGCCCTTTGAAGCCTGGCGTGGCTGGCGTTTTGGCTTGCAGGATGAAAGCTTCGCGCCTGATCTGATCACCCAGGAAATCGCGGCGCTTGATCGTGAAGGGCGCGGCGTAGTCGCACTTTCCCTGCCGCGCGCACCGGATACAACGCTGCCCATGAAGGCGAGTATCACGCTGGCGATTGCGGAACCTGGCGGGCGCGAAAGCCGCGCGCGCATTGCCGTGCCAGTGCGCGCTGGCAGCCTGTTCCCCGTGCTGCGCCCGGTCTTTCAGGGTGACGCAATAGATGCCGGCGCGGAAGCGGTCTTTGATATCGCCGCCGTCGAACCCGATGGCAGCGCGGCACCGGCGCGGCTTAGGCTGCGCCTACTGCGTGAAAGGCCGGATTGGCGGCTGGTGATGCGCGATTCCATTGCACGCTTTGAAACCGTTTGGCGCGATGAACCGGTGGATGCGGCAGATATCACCATCAACCCTGCCGCACCCACGCGCTTCGCGCGCACCCTGCCGTTTGGCCGCTATCGGCTGGAGATCGCCGATGCGGATGGGCTTGGCATGGTATCCTATCGCTTCCACGCCGGCTGGGCTGGCGTTGAAAGCGCGGAAATTCCGGACCGGATTGATGTGGCCGCCGAGCGCCGCGCTTTCGCACCGGGCGAAGTCGCGCGGCTGCGCGCCACGCCACCCTTCGCGGGGCCAGCGACCGTTGCGGTGCTAACGGATCGGCTTGTCTCGCTCCGCGAAATCACGCTGAGTGAAGCGGGCACAGATATTGAAGTGCCGGTGGATGCTGCCTGGGGGCCGGGTGCCTATATAACCGTCACCGCCTATCGCCCTGGTGAGGCGCGCGAAGGCCGTCCAGGGCGCGCGCTTGGCCTTGCCTGGGTCGGGCTTGATACCGCGCCGCGCCGGCTTGAAGTGACAATCACCCCACCTGAGCGTATCCGCCCGCGCCAGCACGTGGAAGTCCCGATCCGTATCTCCGATGCGCGGGGTGAGGCCATGGTGACGCTCGCCGCGGTGGATGAGGGGATTTTGCGACTGACCAGCTTTGCCTCGCCCGATCCGGTGGCGCATTTTCTAGGCAGGCGCAGGCTTGGCGTGGATATTCGCGATGATTACGGGCGGTTATTGGCGCCGGCGGAAGGCGCGCTCGCGCTTCTGCGCCAGGGCGGTGATGGCGGCTTGGCGGGGATGGGCATTCAGCCGCCGCAAAGATTGGTCTCGCTATTCTCCGGCCCCGTGCGCGTGCGCGCTGATGGCACGGCGGTGATCGCGCTGGATATTCCGGATTTCGCGGGTGAATTGCGCCTGATGGCGGTGGCTTGGGAAGGCACACGCATCGGTGCCGCCAGCCGCGCCATGATTGTGCGTGATCAGGCGGTGGTGGAAGCCGCCTTGCCGCGCTTCCTGGCGCCTGGTGACACAGCACGCCTGCCGGTGCTGATGCACAATATCGAATTGCCGGCGGGTGAGATTGTCGCCGAACTCAGCACGGAAGGCGCGATTGAAATTGAAGGGCCGACGCGCTTAGCCGCGCCGCTTGCCACCGGCGAACGCGCAGCACCTGCAACGACCTTGCGCGCGCTTGCGGGTGGAGAGGGGCTGTTGCGCTTGCGCCTCAGCGGACCTCAGGATTTCAGCGTCACGCGCGAAAGCCGCATCACCATTCGCCCTGCGCGGCCATTGCTGACCGATGTGCAATCGGCTGAATTGCCCGGCGGGGCGGAGCGTGAAGTGGCACCCGCCTTTGATCGTTTCGTTCCTGGCTCGGCGCGTGCGGAACTCAGCCTTGGTGCCGTGGTGCGGTATGACGCGGCGGCGGCCTTGCGTGCCGTGGAAGCCTTTCCTCTGGCATGTCTGGAACAAAGCGCAGCGCGCGCCATTGCGCTGAGTGCAGGGCTATTCGCGTCAGCCGGTAGCGATCAGGCTGCCCGGCTGCAAGCGGCAGTGCAGGCCATTTTGGATCGGCAGCGGTTTGATGGCGCCTTTGGCCTTTGGTCCGCCAATGCGGAAGCCGAATTGTGGCTGACACCCTTTGCAGTGGAAGCTCTGCTGCGCGCGCGCGCTGCCGGCGCCACGCTGCCGGAAGCTGCGTTGAATGACGCGCTGCGCTTCCTGGATGATGCGGTGGGCGATACAGGGGAAGCCACGCCGGAAGAACGCGCGGCGCAAGCTTATCGGCTCCATGCGCTGGCCATGGCGGGGCGTGTTCGCCTGGGAGCAGCGCGGCGGCTGATGGAAAGCGCTGGCGATATGCCAACGCCGCTTTCGCTGGCGCAATTGGGCGCGGTGTTCGCGCGCGGCGGGGATCGCGCACGGGCTGAACAGGCTTTCAACGCTGCGCTGTCCAATCTTAGCCGGCGCTGGTGGAGCTTTGACTACGGCACAGCGCAGCGAGATGCGCTGGCGGTGGCAAGCCTGCTCAAGGAAAGCGGCTTGCTCGCGGATCGCCTGGCGGCGCTGATGGGCGCCCTGCCGGGGCAGAATTTCACGCCGGAGAATACCAGCACGCAGGAACAAGCCTGGGCCGTGCTGGCGGCGGCGCGTTTGGGGCAAGGCATGCGCCCGATCGAAGCCAGCCTGGATGGGGTGGCGCTGCCTCCCGCCCCGGTGATTGTGGCACCGCTTTCGGGCCCGGCGCGGCTACGTAATCTCGGCAGCACAACGGTATGGCAAATGACCGCCATTACCGGCATCCCGCGTGAGGCTCTGCCCGCCACGCGGCAGGGGCTGCGCGTGACACGGCATTTCCATGCGCTGGATGGCAGCGCACTGAACCTGGATACGCTGCGCGCTGGGGATGGCTTTATTCTATTGCTGGAAGCCCGCGCGGATGCCGATGACAGGCATCAATTGCTGGTCCAACAGGGCCTGCCGGCGGGCTGGGAAATCACTGGGCGCTTTGGCGCGGGGGAAGTTTCCGGCCTGCCCTGGCTTGGCCTGCTTACTGGCAATGATAGCCAGCCGGCCCTGGATGACCGCTTCGCCGCCGCAGTGACCTTGGAAGGGGAAGGCCGCGTGGCGCGCATTGCGGTACGGTTGCGGGCCGTCACGGCGGGCAGCTTCGAATTGCCGGGCGCCGAAGTGCGGGACATGTATCGCCCAGCCTTTTTCGCCCGTCAGAATACCGGGCGGATCACGATTCTGCCGTGATGCTTCTTACCCGCCATCCTTATTTGGGCGGCGGCGGAAGGCATCCAGGCTGACCACCTCACCGGGCGGTGCTGGCGCAGGGCTTGGTGCCGGCGCCGGGGGCGCTTGTGGTATCGGGGGAAGGCCCGCGCTTTCTTCTTCCAAGCCGTTTGGCGTGAAGCGCAGGCCAAAGCGCACATGCGGGTCATGGAACATGGTCAGCGCGCCGAAGGGGATCACCAGTTTTGCGGGCGCGCCACCAAAATGCAGCGTTACGCCAAAGCGTTCCGCAACCCTGTCCACAAACAGCCCTTCGAATTGATGCTGCAGGACAATGGTGATTTCCTGCGGGTACTTCGCCTTGAGGTGCCCTGGAATGGCAACGCCCGGATGATCTGTCCGGTAGCTCAGGTAGAAATGATGCTCCCCCGGCATGCCGTGCTCTGCGGCGTGTTCCAGGGCGCGCCAGACGACTTCGCGCATGGCGTCTTCGGTCCAGGCTTCATAGGGAAGCAGGCTTTCGGGCGGGGGGGATTTCTCGCTCATCGCGGGGTGTCTCTATATCCCTTGGCGCACAAAGGAAAGAGTGGGGGGCTTCTGTTGCCCGGCGCCCCCCGAGCCGCGCTTACCTATTAGGCAGCGAGTGCGGCAGCCTCACGGCTGTTATCGTTCGCACTTAAGGTTTAGCCCGATAACGGCGGTACAATGCCGAGCAAAAGCGTCCCCTTTACCACGCGCGTCGAGCCTGTTTCGCCCCCATCTGCCGCTGATAAGGCGGGTGATTGGTGGAGGCGCCGGGTACCGCCCCCGGGTCCGCAACGCTTATTCCGAGACGTGTTTATCGCCATAGTCACCGAAGTGACGGGGTAGATATAGGCGCTTTGGCGTCGGATTTCGAGGGGGGTCTTTTGAGGGAACGCGCTACTTCGGGAAGGCAACCGCTAAGTGCACCCCCGAGACAGGCCACCCTGCACTGGTTAAATAACGCTCTTTAACGAGCATTCTGCCGCCGTGCCGACTGGCCCCTTGTCTAAACAAGAAACTCAGCCCTGGGCATTGCTTAGCCATTTGTAGCGTTTCTCAAAATTCCTACTTGGCCTTAAACTACGGACCGAAGGTCGTTTAGCAAAGAATGTCCTATTGCCTGCTTCGGAATGCGAGAACACACTCAGAAAATCCAAAAACTAGAGATACGAAAATGCCCCTGAAAGACGATGGAGATCTCATTCGTGGCCTTGGGTACGTCACTTTGTATGCGGCCTACCTTGAAGAGGCAATCGAGGATATCTTCTTTGCTGTGGTTAAAATGGAAAAGGAGCAAAATCCGAAGATGGATTTTTGGCCCATCAGTCAGAAGCTCAAATACGTCGACAAAAAAATAAAGGAATGGCCCAATTTACCATCAAAGTTAGAAGATTTTTGTGGTTATACGGAACAATTACGGAGTCTTCTGGAGAATAGAAATATTTTGATCCACGGGCGTATCTACGCAGACAAAAAGACAGGGGACACATTGAAGCCTGCTCGAAAGGGCTTCCCGGCGATCCCAGCTGTTTCTGCTGAGTTTTACGAATTAGCCAATCAGTTATTGGCAGCTTTGGAGCCTTGCAGGATCGCCATGTTTGCCATTCCGCGCTAAGAGGAGGCACGAACAAAAAATGCCGACTCCACAGATTAATTTTCTTTATTGTGTGCACCAATTCTCCACCATCAGCCTTTGCTGTCCTTCACCAACCCCTTTTCCACCACGCGCGCATAAAGCGCGGCGCCATAGGGGATTGCCTCATCATTGAATTGATAGCGCGGGTTATGCGGCATGGCGCCATCGCCGTTGCCGAGATAGATATAAGCGCCGGGGACACGTTCCATCATGAAGGAAAAATCCTCAGACCCCATGCCCGGCGGCTTGTCCCGCGCCACCTTGGCGTCGCCCACCAATTCGGACGCAGCGGCGGCATAGGCTTCGGTCTGCTCCGCATCATTGATGGTGGGGGCAAAGATCAACCGGTAATCGAGGCTGGCCGAGGCACCAAAGCCGGCCGCGACCCCTTCGGCCACGCGCTTCAGCCCTTCTTCGATCTGCGTGCTGACTTCGCGCGCGAAAAACCGCGCCGTGCCGGAAATTACCGCGGTTTCGGGGATGACATTATAGGCATCACCGCCGACCACCTTGGTCACACTCACCACTGCTGGATCACGCGGGGAGAGATTGCGCGATACAATGGATTGCAGCGCGGTGGTCACATGGCAGGCGGCCAATACGGGATCAATCGAAACCTCGGGCCGCGCACCATGAGAACCCTTACCGATGATGGTGATATCGAAAAAGGCGCCGCCGGCCGCGGTTGGGCCGCTATTGATCGCATATTCGCCGAGCGGCATGCCGGGGCGGTTATGCATGCCGTAAATCGCATCGCAGGGGAAACGCTCAAACAGCCCATCCGCCAACATGGCAAGCGCGCCGCCGCAGCCTTCTTCCCCCGGCTGGAAGATGAAATGGACAATGCCGTCGAAATTGCGGGTCTCCGCCAGGTATTTGGCCGCGCCTAGCAGCATGGTGGTATGGCCATCATGCCCGCAGGCATGCATCGCCCCCTTCACCGTGCTGCGATAGGGCACATCATTCAGTTCTTCCATTGGCAGCGCATCCATATCGGCGCGCAGCCCAATGGCGCGATTGCCGGACCCATTGCGAAGCACGCCAACCACACCCGTGCCACCCACGCCGCGATGGACTTCTATCCCCAGCGCTTCCAGGGCGGTAGCCACCTTCTCCGCCGTGCGGAATTCCGCCATGCCGAGTTCCGGATGGGCATGCAGGTCACGTCGGAACGCGGTGAGTTCTGTTTGGTGGCGGCGGATGGCTTCAATCGGGGACATGGCGGGCTCCGGGGGCATGAATTAGGAGGGAGATGGGAGGCGTTCAAAGCTACGCTATGATCAAAAAATACTTTGCGACAATATCACCGCACAACATATCGCTCGCCGCCATGTGAGGGCGCCCGACATCAAACGACAAAGGGCCTCATCTGATCCAACCTCCATTCAGGCGACATTGATAGCAATGCCTCCTCGGCACCATGGCATTCGAGGATTGGATAGTGGCGCTTCAGGTTTGTCAGATTGAGATAAGCATAAAGCTTGAACTCTTGTTCCTTGTTTCTCGTGAAGACTCCATAGCGAAGCCCGTCTGTTACAATTAACCTATGACAGTCGGGTTTGCCATCCGCATAGGACTCAGCTTGAGATATCGCCGAAAGGCAGGAATTATCCATTTTCTTGGCCTCAACAACAGCTTGCAGGTTCATGTCACCGCGTGGAAGCTGAGCAAATAGAGCCACATCCACACGCTTCCATTCCACAGCCATTTTTTGAGGCGTCCAACCCAACGCGCGCAAAAGTGGGACCACAAGATAAGTGACTGTTTCATGTTCCGAGATTTGAGAGTCACGTTGTTGACCTGACGCACCATTCTGATCTTCGATCCGCTCATGGGCCAAAGCAGCTCGTTGATACCATTTCGCGATCCGTATCAACTCTCCGATTTCGATCAATAGGCTCGAAATCGAGGAACTGGCCACGCCTT
Organism: Roseomonas sp.; assembly: GCA_044345845.1. GTDB lineage: Bacteria > Pseudomonadota > Alphaproteobacteria > Acetobacterales > Acetobacteraceae > Neoroseomonas. Next base: position 13,649 of record JBIJAH010000048.1, on the reverse strand, counting down.
TGTCGAATAGAAAATCGGAAATTTCTTCCACGTTGAGGCTTGCGTCGGCAGGTAATGGTGGTAGTTGAGGTAAAGAATCATCAAATTTTTCTGGGCAGATAGATAAGCCCTTTACCCACTCAAATACTGAGCCCTCGTTTAGCTTCTGCGTCGTATCGCCCTGTTTTAAAGCGTAGGTCCCGAATGCCTTGGGGTTCTTTAGATCATGCCAGAGCCAACGAACACGGCGCACATGCTGCAAAGTCCACCCGTCGACATCACAGAATTGTTCATTATGAAAATAATCGCCAATTATCTCCCCCACGGCCAAAACCTTCGCCGTGCCGAGGCGCAAGACAACAATATCACCTGATTTCATTTCTTCCGCAAAACGCCTTAGATCTGTAATTTTTTTCGGCGCCCACTTCTTTTCCCGAAGAGGCTTTTCACAAGCAGGCCAAGGCCCCTCCTCCCCGGGGCCATTGAGTATCACGCCCCATCGCACGCAGTATTGTGAATAATCACGATCAGTGTCACCAGATGCTTGTTGCCAGACCACCCTATTTCCGATTTCCATCTCTCCCCCCCCTGCATTGAACGAATTGCCTGAGAAATTATAGAGTTCCAAGGTAGTCAATGATTCGAACAGTCTCAAGTTTTCATGAGAAAGTCTCCAACCAGGGCGGATTGGGTAACCCTCTGGCCGTTTTGCCCATTCTTCGGCTTGACCCGCCCGCCCCCCGCCGCTACCGCCAAAGGGGTCATTAAGGGCGAGTCTCACCATGGCGCTAACCGACGCTCAGCAGCAGGAAATCGAAGCCGCACGTGCAGGCCAGGCGCCCACGCGCCGCCCGAGTGTGCCGGCGCTGGAAGCCATGCTGTTCGAAGCGCTCCCCGTGCTGGATCACGGCTTTGTCCGGGTGATTGACTACATGGGCGATGACGCTGCCATTGTCCAGGCAGCGCGCGTATCTTACGGGCGCGGCACCCGCGCGGCGAATGAGGATCGCGGCCTGATCCGTTACCTCATGCGCCATCGCCACAGCACGCCGTTTGAGATGTGCGAAATCAAATACCACGTGAAACTGCCGATCTTTATCGCGCGGCAATGGATCCGGCACCGCACCGCCAATGTGAATGAATATTCCGCGCGCTATTCCATCCTGGACCGCGAATTCTATATCCCCGCGCCGGAAAACCTGGCCGCGCAATCTTCCATGAACCGCCAGGGGCGCGGCGATGTGCTGCAAGGTGCTGAAGCCGCGCGCGTGCTTGATCTGCTGCGCGAAGACGCCACGCGCAATTACGACCATTACCTTGAAATGCTGAATGAGGATGATGAAGGTGCTGCGCGCGATGAAAGCCGCCAGGGCCTGGCGCGCGAATTGGCGCGCATGAACCTGACACTCAATGCCTATACGCAATGGTATTGGAAGACGGATTTGCACAATTTGCTGCATTTCCTGTCTCTGCGCGCCGATGCCCATGCGCAATATGAAATCCGCGTCTATGCGGATGCCATGCTCAAAACAGTTGAGGCTTGGGTGCCGATGGCCTTCGAAGCCTTCCGCGATTACCGCATGGGCGCGGTGACGCTTTCCGCGCAAATGATCGCGATCCTGCGCCGCATGCTGGCGGGCGAGGCCGTAACGCAAGAAACCAGCGGGCTTTCCAAGCGCGAATGGCGGGAAATGATGGAAATGCTGGATCAGAAGGTCTGAACCCATGTCCGATGCGCGCGGACGGGGCGTTGCGCGTCAAGTGCATTCCGGCGGGCAGGCAAGCGGCCAGGCGCGACCGGCGGGGCGGAAAGCCAAGCCCCCTGCCGCCGGCTGGCGTCAGCGCTTTGGCTTCATCATCGCCTTTGTGCTGGCGACGCTGATCGGCCTGCCGCTGGCGAGTGCCTTGATGGGTCAGGTCGCGGCCATGGTGCTGGCCGCGTTTATTGGCGGGTTTGCGTTGGGGCGAATGACGTTGAAGAAGCGCTAGCCACGATTACTCCATCACAATCTTAGGCGCAGCCTCCGCTTTCGCCATTGCCTTTTCCCAAACGCGGCGCGCAATGCGGCGATAGGTTTGCGCCTCATCCGAATCCGGCCGCGCCATCACAATCGGCGTGCCGGCATCCGCCAATTCCCGAATCTCGAGCTTGAGCGGCAATTCCCCCAAAAACTCAACACCCAGCCTCTCCGCTTCCCGCCGCGCGCCGCCATGGCTGAAAATATCGGACCGATGGCCGCAATTGGGGCAGCAGAAGAAGGACATATTCTCAATCAGCCCCAGCACCGGGACATTGACCTTCTCGAACATGCGCACGCCGCGCCTGGCATCCAGCAGCGCCACATCCTGCGGTGTGGAGACAATCACCGCCCCCGCCAAGGGCACGCGCTGAGACATCGTCAACTGCGCGTCACCCGTCCCCGGCGGCATATCCACAATCATCACATCCAAGGGGCCCCAGGCCACTTGCCCCATCATCTGCTCCAGCGCCCCCATCACCATGGGCCCGCGCCAGATCATCGGTGTTTCTTCCTCCACCAGAAAGCCGATGGACATGGCCTTCAGCCCCCAGCGGCTAAGCGGGATGATGCGCTGGCCCTCTGATCGCGGCCTTTCGCGCGTGCCCAGCATTTGCGGCAGCGATGGCCCGTAGATATCCGCATCCAAAAGCCCAACCTTGAGCCCATCCGCAGCCAAAGCGACCGCCAGATTGACCGCCGTGGTGGATTTACCCACGCCCCCCTTGCCGGAGGCGACCGCGATGATCGCCCTGACATCGGAAAGCAGCATGGGCCCTGGGCCTGCCGGGCCGCGCGGGGCAGCGGGGCGGGCCGCCGGCGCTGCTTCGGCGCGATGCGCGGTCAGCACGGCGGTGGCCGAGATCACACCCGGCACGGCGCGGGCGGCGGCCTCCGCTGCGGCGCGCACCGGTTCCATGGCAGCGGCGGCTTCCCGCGCCACCTGCAGGGCGAAATGCACCATGCCATCGCGCACCACCAGGCCCTGAACCATGCCCGCCGCCACCACATCCTGGCCCGAAGCCGGGTCCCTCACCGCCGTCAGGGCCTTTGTCACCGCTGCCGCCAAATCATCCGCCATCGCTTGAAAAGCCCTTGCTCATGGTCAATATCCGCCCCACCCGGGATTACAGCGCCGTTAGCTGCTTTCCGGGAGGGTCGCTCGCCTCTATATGGGGGTTGGCTTCCCGCTTGAAGCATCCCGCCCAGTTTTGGGCCTTTCGTTTTTGACGTTCACCTGCTGGAGGCCACGCCTTTCATGCCCTGGAATAATAATAGTGGCGGTCAAAGCCCCTGGGGCAATCCGCGCCCATCGGGCCCTTGGGGCCAGCCGCCTTCGGGCGGCGGCGGCGGACAGGGGGGTGGCCAGGGTGGTCGTGGCCCCGATATTGATGATGCGATAAGGCAGGCCCAGGAAGCGCTTCGCCGCGTGCTGCCAGGTGGCGGTGCAGGCGGCGGCAAGCTGGTCGCCCTGCTTGGCATTGTTGTTGTGATCGGCTGGGCGCTTTCCGGCTTTTATCGCGTGCAGCCTGATGAACAGGGCGTGGTCATGCGCTTTGGCGCCTTCAGCCATACCACTCAGCCCGGGTTGAATTATCGCCTGCCTTGGCCAGTTGAAAGCCACACCACACCGCGCGTCACGCGCATCAACCGCGTGGATATCGGCTTTGTCGGCGCACAGGATGGCGGCATCACGGGTGGGCGCGTGATGGCAGCGCGCGATGTGCTGGAAGAAAGCCTGATGCTGACGGGCGATGAGAATATCATTGACATTGATGTCGCCGTCTTTTGGCGCATCCGCGATGCGGGCGAGTTTCTTTTCAATACGCGAAACCCGGAAAGCACGGTGAAAACCGCAGCCGAGAGCGTGATGCGCGAAGTGATCGGGCGCACCCCCATCCAGCCTGCGCTGACCGAAGCGCGTGCGCAGATTGAACAGGAAGTACGCCGCGGTGCCCAGGTGATCATGGACCAATACAAGGCCGGCATCGAAATCACGCAGGTGCAATTGCAGAAGGTGGACCCGCCAGCCCAGGTGGTTGACGCTTTCCGTGATGTGCAGCGCGCCAATGCGGACCGTGAGCGTTTGCGCAATGAAGCGGAAAGCTTCCGCAATGACATCATCCCCCGCGCCCGTGGTGAGGCTGAACGCATGAGCCAGGAAGCCCAGGGCTTCCGCGAAAGCCAGGTGGCGCGTGCCGGCGGTGAAAGTGCCCGCTTCCTGTCCGTGCTTTCGGCTTATGAATTGGCGCGGGATGTGACCACGCGCCGGATGTATCTGGAAACCATGGAAGAAATCCTCCGGCGCAACCCCAAGGTCATAGTGGATGACCGCTTGCAGGGCGTGGTGCCCTTCCTGCAATTGGGTGAAAACGGGGGGGCGCGACAGGCGCCTGCCGCAACACCTCAGCAGCGGCCCGCGCCGCTGCCACCGGGAGCCGCCGCAGCGCCCATGATGCAAAACCGTACGGGGGCGCCGCGATGAACCGCTCAATCATTCTGCTCGGCATTCTTGCCGCGGCAATCTTCACCGCGTCTTCCACGCTTTTCACCGTGCATCAGACGCAGCAGGTGCTGATCACACAATTTGGCGAACCACGCCGCGTGATCCAGGAACCCGGCCTGCATTGGAAGCTGCCCTTCATTCAATCCGTGATCACCTTTGATCGCCGCTTGCTTGATTTCGACGCGCCGGGCGAAGAAGTGATCCTGGGTGATCAGCGCCGACTGATTGTGGATAGCTTCACGCGCTACCGAATCACCGATCCGCTGCGCTTCTTCCAGACGGTGGGCGCGACCGAAGCGGGCATTCGCGCCCGGCTCAATTCCATCGTCACCTCATCCTTGCGCCGCGTTTTGGGCAATGAGCCCTTGCTTTCGGTGCTATCGGCGGATCGCACGCGAATCATGGGTGAAATCCGCCGCCAGGTGAATGAAGAAGCCCGCCAATTCGGCATTGCCGTGGAAGATGTGCGCATTCGCCGCGCTGATCTGCCGGGCGAAAACACGCAAGCCATCCTGTCGCGCATGCAATCCGAACGTGAACGCGTGGCGCGCGAAGCCCGCGCTGAAGGTGCGGAAGTGGCCCAGCGCGTGCGCGCAAGCGCTGAGCGTGAACGCACAGTGCTGATTGCGGAAGCCCAGGCGCAGGCCGATATCCTGCGCGGTCAGGGCGAACAGGAAGCCATCCGCATTTTCGCGGAGGCCTTCCAGCGCGACCCGGCCTTCTTCCAATTCTGGCGCACCATGCAAGCCTATCGTGAAGCCTTTGGCGAAGGTGACACACGGCTGGTGCTGACGCCGGATTCGGAATTCTTCCGCTACTTCCGCGAAAGCCCGAATAGCCTTCCGGCACCTGCGCCAAGGTGAGCTTCAGCGCGCTGCTCCAGGGCATAGCCGTCGTGCTGGCCCTGGAAGGTTTGGTGTATGCAATCGCGCCGGGCTTTATGCGCCGCGCTTTGGCATCCCTGGCTGAGGCACCGGAAAGCCGGCTGCGTATTGGCGGCCTGATTGCCGCCACAGCCGGGATAGGCTTGGCTTGGCTTCTCAAGCTTTGGTGACGCTGTCGGTTTTTGTCGCACTTCGTTGCAAAGAAACGGCTTACACTCACGCCCACGGCGCCAATCTGCTATGATCATTGACGCAATCCCGAGGAGAACTTCCTTGCGTATCGTCCATCTTGCCCTCGCGGGCGCCCTTGCGCTGGCCCCGCTGCCCTTGATCGCCCCGGCCCAGGCGCAGCAACGCGCGCCGGAAAGCTTTGCGCCACTTGCGCGGGAATTGCTGCCGGCGGTGGTCAATATCTCCACCTCCAAGAATGTTGCCCCGCGCGCCGGGCGGCCCAATGCGCCGGAAATGCCGCAATTGCCGCCGGGTAGCCCTTTTGAGGAGTTCTTTCGCGATTTCTTCAATCGCAACCGCCCGCCCGGTCAGGGCCAGGGTGAAGGCCCGCAGCAACGCCCGCGGCGTGCGCAATCACTCGGCTCGGGCTTCATTATTGATGCGCAGGAAGGGATCGTGGTGACGAATAACCACGTGATTGACGGCGCCGATGAAATCAACGTGATCCTGCAGGATAAGACCAGCATTCGCGCCGAATTGGTCGGCACGGACCCGCGCACGGATATCGCGGTACTGCGCATCAAGCATGACAAGCCGCTTGCCGCTGTTGCCTTTGGTGACTCCGATCAGTCCGAAGTGGGCGATTGGGTGATCGCCATCGGCAACCCCTTCGGCTTTGGTGGCACGGTCACGGCAGGCATTGTCTCGGCCCGCGGGCGCGATATCGGCCAGGGGCTTTATGATGATTTCATCCAAACGGATGCTTCGATCAATCAGGGCAATTCTGGCGGGCCGCTATTCAACATGCGCGGCCAGGTGATTGGCATCAACACCGCCATCGTCTCCCCAAGCGGGGTTTCGGCTGGGCTTGGTTTTGCCATTCCGGCCAATATGGCGAACCGCGTGGTGGCGCAGCTACGTGATGCCGGGCGCGTGCGGCGGGGCTGGATTGGCGTGAATATCCAAGGTGTTACGGATGACATTGCCGAAGCGCTCCGCCTGCCAGCCGGCACGCGCGGCGCGCTGGTGGCGCGGGCGCAGGAAGATGGCCCGGCGGCCAAGGCAGGGATTCGCTCAGGCGATGTGATCATTCGCTTCAATGGCGTGCCGGTGCCGGAAATGCGCGCCCTGCCGCGCATTGTGGCGGATAACAATGTCGGCAATTCCGTGCCTGTGGTGATTTGGCGCGATGGCAAGGAAGAAACCGTGTCTGTGACGCTAGGCGAATTGCCGGCGGAACAGCGCCAGGCCGGGGCGCCCGCGGCACCTCCCCCCGGTCAGGGGCCGGTGGAGCTCACCGGGCTTGGGCTCAGGGTTGCGACCATCACAGATGAGCTTCGCCAGCGCTTCAACCTGCGCCCCGAACAGCGTGGCGTGGTGATTGTGGAGGTCGTGCCCGGCACCCCCGCGGCAGAACGCGAGCTTCGCCCCGGTGATGTGATTGTGGAAGTGCAGCAGCAGCGCGTGGCCACGCCCGCTGAGGTGCAGGAACAGATTGAGCGCCTGCGCCGGCAGAACCGCAATGTTGGACTATTTGCCGTCGAAAATGCCGGCGGGCAGCGCTTTGTGCCGCTGCGCCTGAATGCACGGGGCAATGCGCCTGGGTGATTTGGGACTATTTGGCAGAAACGAGGGGCGATCCAGTGATCGGATCGCCCTTTCTTTTTGGGGTGGTCTCGCCACCCGCCGCTTCACCCTTTATGTCTCCCGCCATGGAGTACATCTCAACACGCGGGCAGGCGCCGGCCCGGGATTTTGAAGGCGTATTGCTGGCTGGCCTCGCTGAGGATGGCGGGCTTTTCGTGCCGCGCCATTGGCCGGAATTGTCGCCCGCCGAATGGCGCACCATGCGCGGGCTCACCTATCCGGAATTGGCGGCGCGCATCATCGGGCTATTCGCCGGGTCTGGCCTGCCGCTCGGGAAACTATGCCAGGAAGCCTATGCCGGCTTTGGCCATCCCGCCATTGTGCCGCTGGTCCAGCTTGATCAGCGGTGTTTCGCGCTGGAATTGTTCCATGGCCCAACCCTTGCCTTCAAGGATATGGCGCTGCAATTGCTGGGGCCCTTATTCGACCACGTGCTGACCAAACGCGGCGAACGCGTGACGATTGTCGGCGCGACTTCGGGCGATACAGGCTCCGCCGCCATTGAAGCCTGCCGGGATCGCGCAGCGGTTGATATCGTCATCCTGCACCCTGAAGGTCGCACGAGCGAAGTGCAGCGCCGGCAAATGACCAGCGTGCTGGCGCCAAATGTCAGCAATATCGCCATCAAGGGCGATTTCGATGCCTGCCAGGACCTGGTGAAGGCCATGTTCAATGACGCACCCTTTCGCCAGGAAATGCGACTTTCGGCGGTGAATTCGATCAATTGGGCGCGGATTGCGGCGCAAATTCCCTATTATGTCGCGGCTGCCCTGGCGCTTGGCGCGCCGGACCGTCCCGTGGCCTTCAGCGTGCCCACCGGCAATTTCGGCAATGTGCTGGCCGCCTGGGCCGCGATGCGCATGGGCCTGCCGGTGGCGAAGCTGATTGTGGGGTCGAACCGCAATGACATTCTGGCGCGGTTCCTCACGGCCAATGACATGACCGCACGGCCAGTTGAACCATCGCTTTCGCCTTCCATGGATATTCAGGTTTCTTCCAATTTTGAGCGCCTGTTGTTCGAACTGCAGGGCCGCGATGGCGCCATCACGGCGGAAGCCATGCGCCGCTTCCGCGCCGAAGGGCGGATGCCCATCGCGGATGCCGCCTGGCGGGAAGCGACCAAGCTATTCGCGGGCTTCACCTTGGATGATACCGGGACGCTCGCCGAAATCCGCCATTTGCATCAGGCGGCAGGGTATTTGGCGGACCCGCATACCGCGATCGGCACCGCCGCCGCGCGCGCCTTGGCGCCGGAGGATCGCGCCATCCCCGTGGTGGTGGCCGCCACCGCGCATCCGGCGAAATTCCCCGATGCGGTGGAACGCGCCACGGGGCTGCGCCCCCCTCTGCCCGCGCGGCTCGCCGACCTATATGATCGGGAAGAACGCTTTTCCACCCTGGCCGATGACCTCGGCGCGGTGGAAGCCGCGGTTCGTGCCCATGCCCGTCGTAATGCAGCTTGAAAAGATAAACGCACCCATGACCGAAGCCGTCCGCGTGACCCGCCTTGCCAATGGCCTGACCGTTGTTTCCGAAAACATGCCGCGCGTGGAAACCGTTTCCTTCGGTGCCTATGTTTCCGTCGGCACGCGGCATGAAACGCCGGAAGATAATGGCGTGTCGCATTTCCTGGAACACATGGCCTTCAAGGGCACGGGGCGGCGCGATGCAGCGGCGATTGCGCGCGAGATTGAGAATGTCGGCGGGCATTTGAATGCCTATACCGCCCGCGAACAAACCGCTTATTACGCCAAGGTGCTGAAGGAAGACACCGCACTCGCCGTTGATATCATCGGCGATATCCTGACGCATTCAACCTTTGAGCCTGAGGAAGTTGAACGCGAACGCGGCGTGATTTTGCAGGAAATCGGTCAGGCGAATGATACGCCGGATGATATTGTGTTCGACCATTTCCAAACCACGGCCTTTCCGGATCAGCCCATGGGCCGGCCCGTGCTGGGCACGGAGGGGTCAATCAAAGCCATGACGCGCGATGCGCTCAGGGGCTATATGGGCCGCAATTACGGGCCTTCATCCATGGTGGTCGCCGGCGCTGGCGCGCTTGATCATGACACGCTGCTTGATATGGTCGGCAAGCATTTCGCTGATCTACCCAAGGTGGATATCGCAACCCCGGAAGCCGCGCGCTATGCCGGTGGCGAATTCCGTGAGGAACGCGAATTGGACCAGGTGCATATCGTGCTTGGCTTTCCTTCCGTCCCCTATCTGGACCCGATGCATTGGCCGACTCAAGTTCTGGGCACGCTGCTGGGTGGTGGCATGTCGTCGCGCCTGTTCCAGGAAATCCGTGAAAAGCGCGGCCTAGTCTATTCCATCTACGCCTTTGCTTCGCCGTTTAGGGATGGCGGCTTGTTCCAAATTTACGCCGGCACTGGTGAGAAGGAAGCGGCTGAATTGTTGCCGGTGACGCTTGAGGAATTGCTCAAGGTGCAGCGGGACGTGACCGAGGATGAATTGGCCCGCGCCAAGGCGCAGCTTCGTGCTTCCTTGCTGATGTCCTTGGAATCCACCGGCAGCCGCTGTGAACAGCTTGCGCGGCAATTGCAGGTGCATGGCCGCGTGATCCCGATTGAGGAAACCAAGCAGCGCATTGCCTCGGTCACGGTGGAGCAGGTGCAGCAGGCCGCCGCACGTGCCTTCCGCCAGCGCCCGACGCTGGCCGTCATGGGGCCATCGGGCCAAGTGCCTTCGGTTGGCGCAATCATGGAAAGCCTAGCCGCATGAACCGGCTGGATTCGCTTGCTGATCTGATCAAGGCCGCCAAGGCCGCCGGCGCCGATGCGGCGGATGCGCTGCTGATGGCATCCACCTCGCTTTCCGTGGAACGCCGCCTGGGCGCGATTGAGAAGCTGGAACGCTCGGAAAGCGTGGATTTGGGCCTCCGCGTTTTTGTCGGCAAACGCCAGGCGATTGTCGCTTCCACCGAACCGGACCCGAAGGGCTTCGCCGCGCTGGCGGAACGCGCGGTCGCGATGGCGCGCGTCGTCCCGGAAGACCCCTTCGCTGGCCTGCCCGAAGCCATCGCCATTCCCGCCCGCGTGCTTGATCTGGAAGACCCAACCGAACCCAGCGCCGAAACCCTGCTGGCCCGCACGGCGGCGGCAGAAGAAGCCGCGCTCGCCATCAAGGGTGTGACCAATAGCGAAGGCGCCAGCGCGGGCTGGGGCAGGACAGCTATCGCGCTGGTCGGCTCCAATGGTTTTGCGGGCGAATATGCCCGCACATCCAACGGCATTTCCGCCACTGCCGTGGCCGGCGAAGGCACGGGGATGGAACGTGATTATGATTACTGGCAGGCGGTTTATCTGGCCGATTTGCCGGACCCGGCCTCGGTGGGGCGTGTTGCTGGGGAAAAAGCCATCAGGCGGCTTAATCCCGTCCGCGCCAAAACCGCCCGCATTTCCGTAGTGCTGGACCCGCGCGTTTCGGGTTCGATCCTTGGCCATTTGATCGGCGCCATCAATGGCGCAGCGGTGGCGCGGGGAACATCCTTTCTGAAGGATTCCCTGGAGCAGCAAATCCTACCCCGGGGGCTGACGGTGCATGACGACCCAACGCGGCCGCGTGGCCTCAGGTCCCGCCCCTTTGATGGGGAAGGCATGCCCGGCGCGCCCCGCGCCCTGGTGCAGGATGGCGCGCTGACAAGCTGGCTCATGGATTGGCGCAGCGCACGGCAATTGGGTCTGGTTTCCACCGGCCATGCCAGCCGTGGCACGGGCGGCCCGCCCGGCCCGGCACAGAGCAATCTTTGGCTCACGCCCGGTAAGCTCAGCCCAGCTGAACTCATGGCCGATATCAAGGAAGGGCTTTATGTCACGGAATTGATCGGCATGGGTGTGAATGGCGTGACTGGCGACTATAGCCGCGGTGCCGCAGGCTTCATGATCCGGGACGGGGTGCTGGCGGAAGCAGTCAGTGAGATAACGGTGGCGGGCAATCTGAAGCAGATCTTCCTGAACCTGACCGCCGCCAATGACCTGGTCTTCCGGCGTGGGACGGATTGCCCGACCCTTCGGATTGAGGGGCTGACCCTGGCGGGGGCGTGATCCCTTGCGCTTCTGGCTTGCGCCCGGCCCGAGCCCTGGGCTAGGCCATAAGCGATGAAAGGCGCCCCACATGGACCGGCCATTGGTTGAAATCCCGATCGCTGAATTGATGGCTGCGGCGCGGCAGCTTCGCCGCGCCTCGGTGCTTGTGGTGGGTGATGCCATGCTGGATCGCTACGTCTATGGCCGGGCGCAACGCATCAGCCCTGAAGCGCCGGTGCCCGTGCTGACCGTGGAACGCGAAATCGCCATGCCGGGCGGTGCTGGCAATGTAGTGCGCAACCTGACTGCGCTTGGCGCGGCGGTGGCCTTTGTTTCCGTGGTGGGCGATGACCAGGCCGGCAGTGACCTGACCGGCTTGATCGGCGGCCAGCCAGGCGTTGAGCCTTGGCTTTTGGTGCAAGGCGGACGCGCCACCACCACCAAGACCCGCTTTCTGGCCAATGGCCAGCACATGCTGCGCGCTGATCACGAAGAGGTGGCCCCCATTCAACAGCGCCTTGCCGATCGGCTGGTGCGGATTGCGGGTGACGCCGCCGCTGCCACAACGGTGATGGTGCTGTCCGATTACGGCAAAGGCGTACTGGCCGGCGATACGGCAGCGCGACTGATTCAGGCGGCGCGGTCCGCCGGGCGGCGCGTGGTGGTGGACCCCAAGGGGCGGGATTACAGCCGCTATGCCGAGGCTGATCTGGTAACACCAAACCGCGCCGAATTGGCGGAAGCCACCGGCATGCCGGTGGATACGGAAGAAAACATCGTGGCTGCCTTGCTCGCGCTGCGCGACGCGTATGGCTTTGGCGCCGTGCTGGTGACACGCAGCGAAGACGGCATGACGCTTTTGGACGGCGATAAGCTGCATCATTTCCCGGCGGAAGCCGCCGAAGTGCAGGATGTATCTGGCGCGGGCGATACGGTTGTGGCCACCATCGCTGCCGGGCTCGGCGCCAAATTGCCCTTGGCTGTCGCGGTTCGGCTGGCGAATATCGCCGCCGGCATTGCGGTGGGCAAGGTCGGCACCGCGGTCACGCGGGAAGAGGAAATCCTGGAAGCGCTTGGCCCAGAACGCGGCGCGCTCCGCAAGGTGATGTCGCGTACCGCCGCCTTGGAACAGGTGGAACGCTGGCGGCGGCGCGGCTGGCGCGTGGGCTTCACCAATGGCTGCTTTGATCTTTTGCATCCCGGCCATGTGCATTTGCTGGAACAGTCGCGGTCCTGGTGTGACCGGCTGGTGGTCGGCCTCAATAGCGATGACAGTGTGAAGCGGCTGAAGGGCCCATCACGGCCCATTCAGAATGAAGCCGCGCGCGCCGCCGTGCTGGCATCACTGGCCACGGTGGATTGCGTCACGGTGTTTGATGAGGAAACGCCGCTTGAACTGATTCGGCTATTCCAACCTGAAGTGCTGGTAAAGGGCGCAGATTACACGGTGGAAACCGTGGTGGGCGCAGAGATTGTGCAGGGCTATGGCGGACAGGTACGCTTGGCCCAATTGCTGCCAGGCAATAGCACCACCGCCACAGTCGCGCGGATGAAGGGCTGAAAATCGCTACTCTAGCTTGAGCGCGGCATTCATCTCCTGCGCAGTTTCCGGGTCTTGTAGGGCGGCCAGGCGGCCCGCGGCCAGCACGGCGAAGCGATGCAGCAGCGCACGGCGGCGCGCCGGCGAAAGCCTGATCAGCGGCGCATCGCGGATAACCGCGACTTCCAACCGGTCTGTCACAAGCAGCCCGACATCTTCGGGCAGGATTTCACGCGGGAAATCCACATCCACGGCGAAATAAAGCTGATCGCACCAATCCCGGTAATCCTGCCATTTGTCGTCGGATTCGAAATCCTCGGCACTGGATTTCACCTCAATGGCAATGAAGCTGCCATTTTCGGTCAAGGCGATGATATCGGGCCGGCGGCTATCAGGCAGCGGCATCTGCGCCACCGGCGCCCAGCCCGCCAGGGCGCAATGGCGCATGGCGGCACGCACGATGCGATTGGCCCGAAGGGCGGCGGTGATCTTGTCCATGGATGGAAGCTTTCGGTCCAGGCGCGGGCCGCGTCAAGGGAAAGATAAAGGCGGTAAGGAACCATCTTGCCCCTTCATAAAATCCTTAAAGCCATGCTGGCGCAAAGCTCAACTCTCAATTAAAGACCCCCTCTCGCCCCGGGTTGGGGGGCTGGCCAGGGGTATTGACCCCGGCAGAGCATTGAAGAGCGAAAGATATGGGACTGCCCGAAGCGCAAGGCCTTTACGACCCCCGGAACGAGCATGACGCCTGCGGCGTTGGCTTCATTGCGGATATCAAGGGCCGAAAGTCGAACGATATCATCCGCCAAGGCCTGCAAATCCTGGTCAATCTGGACCATCGCGGCGCGGTGGGCG
>JBIJAH010000047.1:0-23250 GCA_044345845.1 Roseomonas sp. | reverse complement strand
GCCTGGCGCTGTGTGCGCGCAATTGGGGATTGCGGTGGCTTGCCACAATTTTCGGCATGGTCTTTGTCAGCCATCAGATCGGCGGCTTCACCGGCGCCTTTCTGGGCGGCATTATTTTTGATCGCACCGGTTCTTATGATCTGATGTGGGTGATCGGCATTCTGGCCGCGGTCTTCGCCGCCATTATCCATATGCCAATGCGCGATGGGCCGCGCGTTCAGCCCGTGACCGCCTGATTTTCTCCGAAAGGTCCTTCCATGCGTCTTGCCCTGATCCATGCGCTGCGCCATTCGCCGCCACCGATTGAAGCCGCCTTCGCCCAGCTTTGGCCCGGCCAGACATTGATGAATTTGTTGGATGACAGTCTTTCCGCCGATCTGGCGCGTGAGGGCAAGCTCACACCCCGCATGACGGAACGGTTTTTGACGCTCGCACGCTATGCCGCTGGCACCGGGGCGGATGGCATCCTGTTCACCTGTTCCGCCTTCGGCCCTTGCATTGAAGCTTGCGCGCAGGATCTGGCGCCTATGCCTGTGCTAAAACCGAATGAGGCGATGATCGAAGAAGCGATCACCAAGGGCAAGCGCATCGGGCTTTTGGTGACTTTCGCCGGCACGATTCCTTCCATGATTCCGGAATTCCCGCCGGGCATTACCGTAGTGCCGAAACTGGCTGAAGGCGCCTTGGCAGCCTTGGATGCGGGCGATTTCGCAACACATGATCGGCTGGCGGCGGAAGCGGCGCGGGATTTGGCCGATTGCGATGCCATTGCGCTTGGCCAATTCAGCTTGGCGCGCGCCAAGTCTTTGGTAGAGCAGGCGACGGGCAAGCCCGTGCTGACCACACCGGATAGTGCGGTGTTGAAGCTGAAGCGATTGCTGGGCGGATGAAGTTCTTGACTATCAGTTGCGGGCAAAAGCGCGCGACAGGTGCGTGATGGGGTAGTGCTTTTTCCTGGATCAGGCTGCCCTTGTTTTCAGTATCGTCACTACCTCACGCGCGCTTGGGCGGCGCGCTTCGTGCAGTGCGTTCACATCGCCGCCAAGGCTTAGAAACGCTAAACCATGCACCAGGGACTAGGCCGCGACAGCGGCTTTGATCAGGCTTGGTGGGTCGGGGGCTACCTCCTGAAACGCAGCCACGCATTCCAGCACAACGGCAAAGACTGCGTCGGCCGATTGGCGGAAGCGCTCAATAACCCCAAGGGAAATACCGCCATGATGATCCCTACCCGTACTTCGCTGCTGCTTGCTTTTGCCATGACCACCATCGCAGCCACGGCATCCGCCTCATCTGGATCTGGTGGAAGGATTGAGGCAGCGGTTTCAGGGGTTTCGAATGCGCAAGGCATGGTAGGCTGCGCTTTGTTCGCGTCGGCGGTTGGATTTCCTCGGGAATCGGACAAACCCGGTGTCAGGATCATGCGCGTGGAACCCGCTGGTGGCGCTGCGCTTTGCGTTTTTGATAATGTGCCCACGGGTACTTATGCGATGGCAGTGGTGCATAACACCAATGGCAATGGCCGGGCTGATACAAACTTTCTTGGCGTACCCACCGAAGGTGTCGGCGTCAGCAATAACGTGATGCCCAGAATGTCAGCGCCAACATTCGAGGCTAATAAATTCTCTGTCACAGCAGGGCAAACCACAAGGCTTGCCATCAGCCTGCGCTATTGATCCTACGCGGTGGGAAGGGCACCAACCACTGCGACACGATGCACAGGACAGTTTGCTATACAGGCAAGCTCGCCACCGCAATCAAGCCGCCCTCTGTCCGGTTTTGCAGCACCACATCGCCACCATGCCCGCGCAGGATATTGCGCGCGATGGTAAGGCCGAGCCCCGTGCCGCCGGTTTCGCGATTGCGGCTGGCTTCCAGTCGGCGGAAGGGGGTGAACACTGCCTCCAACTCAGCTTCTGGAATCCCTGGGCCTTCATCGGCGACCGTCAGGCGTACCAGGACAGCATCTTCCTGCGTCAGTTGCAGGCGCGCCGCACCGCCATAATTGAGTGCATTCGCAACAAGATTGGCGATGGCGCGCTTTAGCGCCAAAGGCCGGGCGCGGATCACAAGCTTCTCAGGCCCGTCATAACTGATCTTTTCCGCCTGATCAGGATGCGCATCACTCGCTTCATCAGCCACTGTTCGGCAAAGGGCTGCGATATCCATCTGCGTCGCGGGTTCCGTCGCGGCATCATCGCGGGCGAAAGCGAGTGTCGCGCCGATCATCGCTTCCATCTCATCCAAATCAGCCAGCATTTTGCGCCGCTGTTCATCATCTTCCATGAATTCAGCGCGTAGTTTCAGGCGCGTGATCGGTGTGCGCAGATCATGCCCAATTGCGGCCAGCATTTGCGTGCGGTCTGCCACAAAAAGCCTGATGCGTGCTGCCATCTCATTGAAGGCGCGGGCGGCAGTAGCAACCTCGGTCGGGCCATTTTCGGACAAGGGCGGCGCATTCACATCGCGCCCGAGCCTATTTGCGGCCTCTGCCAAAAGCCGTACCGGGCGCATGAGCCGCGCGACGGCCCACAGGATAAGCAACACGGCCGCCAAGGTCATGCCGAAAAACGCGGCGAGGAATGTATCGGAATGCCATGGGCGCGGCGTTGGCAATGACGCGCGGAGATTAAGCCAAGGCCCATCCGGCAACCTGAGCGAAGCGGCAAAGCCCGCGGGCCCCAATTCCGCGATGCGGATTTCACGCGGGCGCAGCCGCGGTGGGCCGGAAGCCAGCAGATCAAGCCTGAATAAGCGAAGAATATGTGGTGACACTGGCGGCGCGCCGACGCGCACAATCGGCGCCAAATCCAAATCCACCGTGAGCCCTTCGGGCAGATCAAGATCGGCAATGATTTGTGCGCGGCGATCCGGCGTTGTCAGCACGGCAGCGCGCCAGGCGCCAAGGCTGCGCCCGGCGATCTCTCGTGCCTGGACGAAGCGCTGCAAATCCACGCGATCCAAGGCATGGATTGTCAGCCCCGCCGCCTGCACCAGCATCAGCGCAACAATCAGCGCAACGGCGGTGCGCCCACCCAGGCTGCCAGGCCACCAACGTCGCCGCGGGGGCGCGGCGACAGGGGCGGTTTCAGCCACGTTCCACCGTGGTCGCCAGCACGTAGCCGCCGCCGCGCACAGTTTTGATCAAGGCGGGGTTGCGGCCATCATCTTCCAGGCGCCGGCGGAGCCGCGACACCGCCACATCAATGGCGCGATCATAGGGCCCGGCCTGCCGACCGCGCAGCAGATCCATCAGCATATCGCGCGTCAGCACGCGGTTGGGTCGGTCCAGCAGCACCAGCAGCAATTCATATTCCCCCCCGGTCAGCGGTACTTCTACTCCATCGGGATTGAGCAGGCGCCGACGCGAAGGTTCCAGAGTCCAGCCGGAAAAGCTGATCGCCTTGGCGGGCGGTTCCTTGGCGGCGGCGCCATCGCCAGACGCACGGCGGAGCACGGCGCGGATGCGCGCCAGCAATTCGCGCGGGTTGAAGGGCTTTGCCAAATAATCATCGGCGCCGAGTTCCAGCCCCACGATGCGGTCCGTTTCTTCCCCCATCGCGGTCAGGATCACGATTGGCACATCGGATTGCGTGCGGAGCCAACGGGCGAAATCAAGCCCGGATTCGCCCGGCATCATCAGGTCCAGCACCACAAGATGATAGCGCCCAAGCGGCCAAAGCCGGCGGGCTTCGCGCGCATCGCGCGCAGAACTCACCCGCAAGCCCTGTTTTTCCAGGAAGCGCGAGAGAAGATCGCGGATTTCGCGATCATCATCAACAATCAGGATATGCGGTGCGTTTTCCATGCCCTGTTACATGAGTGTTTCCGGGCGACCATTCATCAGCCCATGTTGCGAAGTGTATCTAGCGCGGTGCCGGTTGCTGTTCGTTTCACTTTGCCATGCCTCGCGCCTTTTGCCAGCAATATTCGCGCACCAGTTTCTTGTGCATCGGAACAGCGCCTGACCTGCCCCCAAAACTACCCTGGGCCTGTCTCCGCCGATGCGCCCTGGCCTTACCACCGGGGCGCATCACTTTTTTGGTGGCCAAGCGGGCGCTATGTAGGTGGCATGACAAAGCCGCCCCCTGCCGTGCTTGCCGCCGATGCACCCGATTGGGCCAATCGTGCCATGGCCGAATTGGTGAAGCTCGACCCGCTGCTTGCCAACATCACGGAACGGGCGGGACCCTTGCCTTGGCGTCGGCGGGAAGCGGGCTTTGCCGGTCTTCTCAGAAGCCTATGCGGGCAAATGATCTCAAATCAGGCCGCCACCGCCATTTGGGGGCGGCTTTCCGCCTTACCGGGAGCGCTCAATCCCGCTGGCCTGCTTGCGTTGACCGATGAGGAATTGCGGCAAGCGGGGCTATCGCGCCCGAAACTCCGCCATGCGCGTGCTCTGGCGGAGGCCTTCGCCTCAAATCGGCTTTCTGCGGATATTCTGGCGGTTTTGCCGGATGGGCCTGCGGTGGCCGCGATTGCCGAGATTCCCGGTTTTGGTCCCTGGACTGCGGAGGTGCATTTGCTGTTTGGGCTCGATCGTCGGGATATCTTCCCGGCCGGCGATCTGGCCCTGGCGGCTTCGCTTGCTGCCTTGCGGGGCCTGCAGGACCGCCCCAAGCCCAAGGAATTGGCCGAACTTGCCAAGGCTTGGCGCCCCTGGCGGTCCATGGCAGCCCGCCTTTTATGGCACAATTGGCGCCATGTGACGGGCCGCCCGGCTGGGGAGGCCGGTTAACGCCCCCAAAGAAGGCATAGGGACGCCAAACCCCATGGACGCCGCCCCGCAGCGGTGGTTTTTTGGCGATATGGATTTCCTTCTTTCTCCCCGTATTCGCGCCACCGGCGCCCCACCGATACTCGCTGTGCGCGGTTGGGCTGCCCGCTACCAGGGTGGCGCCGGGCCTGTACTGGACCTGACACAGGCAGTGCCGGGCTATCCACCGCATGCCGCGCTACTTGCCAGGCTGGCCGCCGCGGCGGGCGACCCAAAGGCGGCTGGATATGGTCCGATTGAAGGCGAGGCCACGCTCCGCGAAGCCCTGGCTGCCGATATGTCGCGCGCCTATGCCGGGCGGGTCGGTGCCGCCGATATCGCCATTACGGCAGGTGGTAATTTGGCCTTCACGCTTGCGATGATGACGCTTGCCGGCTCAGGGGAGGCGGTGATGCTACCCGCCCCCTGGTACTTCAACCATCGCATGACGCTGGAGGCGCTTGGTATTCCCTGCCGCGTGCTGCCCTGCGACGCCAAGGATGGCTTTCTGCCCGATCCGGCGCGGGCTGCGACGCTGATGCAAGGCGTGCGCGCCGTGGTTTTGGTCACGCCGAACAACCCGACCGGCGCCACTTATTCACCCGAGCTCATCGCGCAATTCGCGAAGCTGTGCCGCGATCACGGCGCCTGGCTCGTGCTGGATGAAACCTATCGGGACTTCATCCCGGAAGCCGCGGGCGCGCCGCATGGGCTCTTCCAGCATGCAGCGTGGCGCGACCATGTGGTACATCTCTATTCATTCTCGAAAGCCTATTGTGTACCGGGCCATCGCGTGGGTGCCATTGCGGCGGGGGCTGCCTTTCAGCGCGAATTGGCTAAGGCGATTGATACGGTGCAGATCTGCCCGCCGCGCGCGCCACAAATCGCGCTTTCCTGGGCGGTCGAGGGGCTGCGTGATTGGCGCGCCGGCAACCGCGCCATCATGGCCGAACGTGCAGCGATCTTTCGCGCCGCTATGGCGCCGCTGAATGCCTGGCGCATTGACGCGCTTGGAACCTATTTCGCCTATTTGCGTTTGCCTGATGGTTCTGCGGATGCAGAAGCCACCGCTCAGGCACTTGCGGTTGAACGTGGCCTGCTTGGCCTACCGGGCAGCTTCTTCGGCCCAGGCCAGGAACGCCATCTGCGCCTCGCCTTTGCCAATGCGGAAGAAGCGGTGATTGCCGCCGTACCGGGGCGGCTTGCGTGAAGTTTTAGGCCGCGCGTTGTGGTTGATTGTTCCGAACGCTCAGCAGCGTGAAGATACCGGCCGGCTGGCAGGGCTCCATCGCTTCCACGGTCACGTCTTCCGGGTTCAGCAAATCGCACAGCGCAAAATCCGGGTGCCAGCCAAGCCGGCGCGATAGCGGCGCCATGGCGCGTTCAACCCACCAGCGCGGCCCACCTTCCGCGGCAAAGTGGTTAACGAACAGAAGGTGTCCCCCGGGACGCACCACGCGCGACATTTCCGCGTAGAGCCGGCGCGCATCTGGCACCACGCTTGCGGTGAACATGGCAACCGCAATGTCGAAGGACGCATCCTGGAAGGCCATGTCCTCGGCGTTCATTTCAACCAAACCGCGCACATGGGAAAGCTTATCTTCGGCCACACGTTCATGGGCCTTGGCCAACATCTCCCGCGACAGGTCAATGCCAACCACTTGTAAATCGCGCCGATAGAGCGGCAGCGCCAAGCCGGTGCCGACACCCACTTCCAAAACACGCGGACCAGCGAGACGATTGACAGCTTCCACCGCGCGCCGGCGACCAAAGGCGGAAACACCGCCAAAGACCAGGTCATAAACCCCCGCCCAGCGGCGATAGGCTTCGCGCACACTGTCAGCGTCCAACGCCTTACGCGCGTGACCCCGTTCTTCTGCGCCCTTGGCCAGACCGATATTTGCCATTGAAATCCTGATTCCCTGCGCCCCGATTGCGGGGAGGATGAACACCCCAAATAAGGTCTCGTCAATCATTTTGCTAGGCTAGCGCAGCAGGCCGCGAAACTGACACTTGAAGTGTCAAGCTTTCCTGTCTTTACCAGAGGCGGCCACGACCAAACCACTCACCGCAATCACGACCATGCCAAGCAAGGTAATGCCATCCGGCGCGTCGCCAAAAACCAGTACGCCAGCCACCACCGCCCAGATCATTTGCGTATAGGACAGCGGCGCAAGCAGGCTGGCGGGCGCGCGGGCAAAGGCCAGGACCAGAAGCCCATGCGCCGCCCCGCCAATCAACCCAAGCAGCACAAGCGCCACCCAATCAAGCGCGCTCGGCCAGGCCCAAACAAAGGGGAGCGAGACCGAGGTAAGCAGAGTCGCTGCGAAGGAGGTATGCAGAATGGTTGTGCGCGGGTCATCAAGCGCGGCGAGCTTACGCGTTAGGATTTGGTAGAAGGCGAAAAGCGCGGCGGCGCCCAGCGGCAAAAGCATGGCCCAATGCGCGGGTTCCCCAGCAAACAGGAAGGGCGGGCGGAGCAGGATCACCACGCCGACAAAGCCAAGCCCCATGCCGCACCAACGCCGAAGGCCGATTTTCTCTCCAAGCCAGAACGCGGCCAGCGCCAGGGTAAAAAGCGGCGAGGCAAAGCCGACAGCCGTGGCATCCGCCAGCGGGATATGCACCAGCGCCGAGGAGAACAGGAAATTGCACGCCGCCAGCAACAGGCTACGCATGGTTTGCAGCGCGGGCGCGCGGGACCGCCAAGGAAGGCTGCCAGTGATAACCCGCATGGTGATGGTGACGGCCAAGAAGCTGAACAGGAACCGTGCCCACATCAATTGCGGCACGGCGAAGCTGAGTGTCATGAGCTTCAGCAGCGTATCCATGGCCACAAACAGCGCCAGCGCTGATAATTGCAGCAAGACGCCGGCAAGGACTGTATTCATTGACGCCCTGTAGCGCCTGACTGGCTTGGGTGGAATCACCGAAACGGTGAATCCGTCGCTTAAATTGGGCTATAGCCCGGCTACTGGCATAAAAAACGGGACGATTGCATTGCAATCATCCCGCTTTGCATGAATTTCTGATGGATGTCAGGCCGCGTCTTCGCGACGCTCCTTCTCCCGCGGTTTCACATAGGCGATGGCGGCATGTTCCATGCAGTATGGCTTGCCGGACATGGGTTCGCCTTCACAGAAGCGGAATTCGGCCGTGCCGGGCTCCCCGATTGGCCAGCAGCAGCTCCGCGATCCACCAAGCCGCGGGCGGGGCGGGGCCGGATTGCGCACCGCCACTGGGGGGGGGGCGACCAGGACCACAGGGGCCGTGGGATGTCGCGGGGCTTGGGTCCGCATGACCGGAACACTTTGCGCCGGGCGGGCCAAGGGGGGCTGACGGGCTGGGCGAGGACTTGGCTGCGAGCGCCTTTCCTGTGGGTCGCGGCGGATGGGGCTTGGCCGGGATGAAAGATTGAGGCGATGGGCCTTGCCCACCACCGCATTCTTCGAAATCCCCATGCGTCGCCCGATTTCCGCGGTTGACAATCCTTCGGCCCAAAAGGCGCGTAGCCGTTCAATCGCTTCTTGCGTCCAATCCATGAAGGAACCCCCCTTTGATCTCCCCAACACAACATACGGTAGGCAAAACACGCCTGAGACACAACCTCTATGATGCGGCGCGCTGAAGAAATCTGTGGAAAACATTCGGTGACGCCTTGTCAGAGGCGCCCGGGTGGGGTCCGATGCCCCATGCCCACCTTTAATTTGCTTGAACCCCGGTCCAGTTGGCTGCCTTCCCTTGACTAGCGGCGCGGCGCGGTTGCGCCAGATATTGGTGCTGGCGGCACCGACCACGCTGCTGGTCGCGACCCAGATCATCGCGCAATTGATCGAACCCTGGCTCGCGGCGCGGCAGGGCCAGGCGGCTTTGGCGGGCTGGGCGGTGGTGCTGCCTTTCACCTTGCTGCTTTCCCAGATGTCGGCTGGCGCCATGGGGGGAGGTGTGGTCTCCGCCATTGCGCGCGCTTTGGGTGGCGGGAAGCGCGATGAAGCGGCAGCGCTGGCGGCCCATGCGCTGATCATTGCATGTGCGGGTGCGGCGCTTTTTGCCTTGCCCTTTCTGCTGGCCCCGCGCGCGATCCTGGGCCTGATCGGCGGCGTGGGGGCTGCTGAGGCCGGCGCTGCCTTTGCCGCCTGGACTTTTGGCGCCGGCGCGCTGCCGGCCTGGATGGCGAATACCTTGGCGTCCATCTTGCGCGGTGGCGGGCGGCATGCGCTGGCGGCGCGCGGCGTGGTGGGGGGCTGGGTGATCTATCCGCCGCTTGCCTGGGCTTTCATGGAACCGCTTGGGTTTGGCCTAGCTGGTGCCGGCATGGCCTTCGCGCTCAGCATGAGTGCTTCCGCGTTGATCATGGCCTTCGTGGTGCTGCGCGGCGGTGCTGGGTTTGTGCCGGATTTTCGGGCGCCGCTCAGCCGCGCGCTTTTTGGGCGCATCCTGGCTGTGGGGTTGATTGCCTGCGTGATGGCGACGCTTGCCAATCTGGCGACTATTTTGGTCACGGCGCGCATCGCCGCTTACGGGCCGGCGGCGATTGCGGCCTATGGCATTTCAGCGCGTATGGAATTCCTCATGATCCCGCTGGCTTTTGGCATAGGATCGGCGCTAACCGCCCTGGTCGGGCGCGCGGTTGGCGCTGGCGATTGGGATGAGGCGCGGCGCATCGCCTGGACTGGCGGCGCTTTGGCCTTTGCGGTCACGGGCGTGATCGGCTTTGGCATTGCGCTTTTCCCGGCCCAGGTGGCGGCGGCCTTCGCCAGTGACGCAGCGGTGGCGGCGATTGCGACCGAGGCGCTGGGGATCATCGGCTGGGCCTTGCCTGGATTTGGCTTGGGCATGGCGCTTTACTTCGCCGCCATGGGGGCAGGGCGGATGCGCTGGCCGGTGCTGGCGGCGCTGATGCGCGTGGGACTTGCGGTACTGGGGGGCGCTTTGCTGATGGATGCGGCGGGGCTTGGGCTGCAGGGGCAATTCATTGCCGTCGCGCTTGGCATTACCGCCTATGGGCTCATTTGTGCGCTTGCGGTGCGGCCCGGGGTTTGGCCGGGGCGAGTATGACAGGCTCTTCACGCGCGGGGCGCTGCGCGCTACCTCTCCGCCCTCAGAGCAGATCGCGTTCAGATGGAATCTTCTGAACGCGTGAAGATGCTCGAAAAACAGAGAGCTAGAGCGGGTTGCGTGAACCCATGTGAACGCAACATGCTCTAGAAACGCGGACCCGATGGGCGAAACATGACCAGCAGCAATGATATCCGTGCGACCTTCCTGGATTACTTCCGTCGCAATGGCCATGAGGTGGTGGAAAGCAGCCCGCTTGTGCCGCGCAATGATCCCACGTTGATGTTCGCCAATTCCGGGATGGTGCAGTTCAAGAATGTCTTCACCGGCCAGGAAAAGCGCCCCTATTCCCGCGCCACCTCGGCGCAGAAATGCGTCCGCGCCGGGGGCAAGCACAATGACCTGGACAATGTCGGCTATACCGCGCGGCACCACACGTTTTTCGAAATGCTCGGCAATTTTTCCTTCGGGGATTACTTCAAGGAACAGGCCATCCCTTATGCCTGGGAATTGCTGACCAAGGATTTCGCGCTACCCAAGGACCGGCTGCTGGTGACCGTCTATTCGGAAGATGAAGACGCAGCCGACAACTGGAAGAAGGTGGCGGGGATTGGCGATGATCGCATCATCCGTATCCCGACTTCCGATAACTTCTGGCGCATGGGTGATACCGGTCCCTGCGGCCCCTGTTCCGAGATTTTCTTCGACCATGGCGACAAGATTTTCGGCGGCCCGCCTGGCAGCGCCGATCAGGATGGTGATCGCTTCATCGAAATCTGGAACCTGGTTTTCATGCAGTTCCTGGAAGAACCCGCCGGTGCGCGCAACCCGCTGCCGCGGCCTTCCATTGATACCGGCATGGGGCTGGAACGCTTCGCCGCCATTCTGCAAGGCAAGCACGACAATTACGACACCGACACTCTGCGCGCGATTATCCTGGCGAGTGCGGAAGCCACCGGCCAGGACCCGGATGGGCCGTTCCGGTCCAGCCACCGCGTGGTGGCGGACCATTTGCGCGCCGGCGCCTTTCTGATTGCCGATGGCGTGCTGCCTTCCAATGAAGGCCGCGGCTACGTGCTGCGCCGCATCCTGCGCCGCGCCATGCGGCATGCGCATATGATGGGATCGCGTGAGCCGCTGATGCATCGCATCCTGCCCTCGCTGATCCGGCAAATGGGCACAGCCTATCCGGAATTGGTGCGCGCGGAGGCGCTGATTGGTGAGACGCTCAGGCTTGAGGAAACGCGCTTCCGGTCATTGCTGGAACGTGGCCTGCACTTGCTGGCGGAAGAAACCGGCAAGCTTGGGTCCAATCAGACCCTGCCGGGCGACATCGCCTTCCGCTTGTACGATACCTATGGCTTCCCCTTGGATCTGACGCAAGATGCTTTGCGCGGTGAAGGTCACGCCGTAGATGTGGAAGGCTTCAACGCCGCCATGGCCGAACAGAAGCACCGCGCCCGCGCGGCCTGGGCCGGCAGCGGGGAAGCAGCGACTGAAAGCCTCTGGTTCGATGTGCAGGAAAAGATCGGCGCCAGCGAGTTCCTAGGCTATTCCACCGAAGTCGCGGAGGGTGAGATCACCGCGCTGGTCGTGGATGGCACGGTCGTGGATCATGCCGTGGTTGGGACGGAAGTGGCCGTGCTGCTGAACCAGACGCCGTTTTATGCCGAAAGCGGCGGCCAGGTGGGCGATACCGGCGTGATTGTCGCGGGCGATGCCTGCCGGATCGAAATTCGCGATACGCAAAAGAAGCTCGGCAATCTTTTCGTGCATCTGGGCAAGGTCGTGCATGGCGAAGCCAAGCCCGGCATGGCCATCAGTGCCACGGTGGATCATACGCGGCGGTCCAATATCCGCGCGCATCATTCGGCTACGCATTTGCTGCATGAGGCTTTGCGCCGGCGCTTGGGTACGCATGTCGCGCAGAAGGGCAGCTTGAATGCGCCGGATCGGCTGCGTTTTGATGTCTCCCACAACAAGCCCATGGAAGCCGAAGAACTCGCCTGGGTGGAGGCGGAGGTGAATGCCCGCATTCGCGAGAATGCCGAGGTGATCACGCGGCTGATGACACCGGAAGCGGCGGTGGAAGCCGGCGCCATGGCGCTGTTTGGCGAAAAATACGGCGAGGAAGTGCGCGTGGTCGGCATGGGCCATGACCCGGCGGCGACCGACAAGCATGGCGTCTATTCGCTGGAACTTTGCGGCGGGACGCATGTGCGGCGCACCGGCGATATTGGCTTGTTCAAGATTATTGCCGAAGGCGCCGTGAGCGCCGGCGTGCGGCGCGTAGAAGCCGTCACGGGTGATGCCGCGCTCGCCTACATCAATGAGATGGAAGAAAGCCTGACGGCGGCAGCGGCGGTATTGAAGGCGCAGCCAGGCGAATTGGCCGGGCGCATCGCCGCACTGGTGGAAGAACGGCGCAAGCTGGAACGCGATGTGGCGGAGCTTCGCAAGAAGCTCGCGACCGGTGGCGGCGGGGCGGAGATTGAGGAAGTGGCGGGGCTGAGGCTTTCGCTGCGCGACCTTGGCGAAGTGCCGCCGCGCGATTTGAAGGGACTGGCTGAGGCTATTCTGAAAGGTGGCACGGCGGATATTGTCGCGCTGATCAGCACGGCTGAGGGCAAGGCGAGTATTGTGGTTGCCGTTGCTGAAGCGGCCAAGGGCCGCGCCGATGCGGTGGCGCTGGTGCGCGCGGCCTCGGCGGCTGTTGGTGGCAAGGGCGGTGGCGGTCGGCCCGATATGGCTCAGGCTGGCGGGCCGGATGCGGCCAAGGCTTCGGAAGCGCTGGCGGCGGTGAAGGCGGCTTTGGCGGGGTAGGTTTGGAGGCTTGGCCTTTCGCGTCAAATGGGGCCAAGCTACGTCAAATCATCGAAGGCGCACGCCATGACCGATCTTCGGATAGGGATTGACCTGTCGCATGCCGAGCGTGCGGCCATGGCGATGCGCGAGAGGCTGATCGCGCTCCGCACAAAATATGACCTCGGCGCCTATGAATATTGCAAGGAGGTCTGCATAGCGCCGGGGGTGCTGCCTTACAGCCACCCGGTGATCAGGCTGAATACTGCCTTGTTCACCGAAACTGCCTTGCTGGCAAATTACCTCCACGAGCAGATGCATTGGTATGTGACCTGGTATTCCCATAAGCACACTGACGATTGGTGTAGTGTATGGGCCAAATTGGAACACCGCTATCCTAATCCGCCCATCGTGCGCGGTGAGGGCGCTGATACGCGTGCCTCAACGCATCTGCACCTGATCGTGAATTGGCTGGAAATTGAGGCGCTCAGCAGCTTGATTGGTGCGGAAGCCGCGCGGACGCATGTCGCGAACCTGCATTACTATCGCTGGATTTATGCAAGCGTCATACGGGACTGGCAGGCATTAGGGGAGGTTTATGCTTCCCATCAGCTTGTGCCGATCCTCCCGGCCCATGAGATGAGCCCGGAGGATCTTGCCCTTGCTGCGCGGCTTGACGAAGCCCGAGAAGGGCGAAGGCGCCTCACATCTCACAAAGCGTGAGCGTGCGGCTTTCGATCAGCGCCGCATAGGCATCGCGTACCTTGGCAAGGCGCGGGTTTTTGGTGTGCACATCCACCGCCGCGCGGTCCTGATATACCTCACACAGCATGATGCGGCTTTTGTCATGCGCGCCATCCCTGTCGAGCGGTTGCAGCACATCAAAGCGCTCACAGCCTGGTTCTTCCTGAAGCGTCAGGCGGGCATGTTCGCGGATGATCGCGTCAAAGGCCGCGTGCTGGCCTTCCTTGATCTTGAATGCAACGGCGATGGCGATTTTGGGCATAGGGTTTCCTCCGGTTTGTAAAACGTGTGATGGTTAGGGAAGTTTGGCGCCGCCGCGTGCTTGTAGCTGCGCCAGCAGAAAATCAATTTCCGCCGTGGTTTCCGGTGAAAGCTTGGGGCCGGGCGCACGCAAGGCCGCATGGGCGATGATACCGCGCCGCGCCAGAATGTGCTTGCGAATCGCAAGGCCAAGCCCTGGCTGCAATTCGCTGCGTATCAAAGGCAGATGAAGATCAAAAGCGTCCTGCGCCGCGTCGCGTTTGCCGGCGGCCATTAGCGCAATGACCTCGGCCAGCATTTCCGGGAAGGCATAGCCGGTCATGATGCCATCGGCGCCGCGCCCCAATTCTTCGGGCAGGAATTGACCACCATTGCCGCCCAAAATGCTGATGCGCGGCATCTTGCCTTCGGCTTCCATCCGGCGAATGGCGGAAAGCTTATCGAGCCCGGGATAATCTTCGGCCTTCAGCATCACCAGGCGCGGGTCGGCGGCGGCGCGCGCCACCATGGCTGCGCTGATGTGAATGCCAGTCAGCTGCGGGAAATCCTGCAAGACGAAGGGCGCGTCGCCTACCGTATCCATGGCCTGCATAATGTAGGACAGCACCGCATCATCGCCTTTGAGGCCCGGCGCCGGCGCTACCATGATGCCCGCCGCACCCAGATCAAGCGCGCCCTGCGCCACCGCGCGCATGCTGGCAAAACCAGGTGCCGAGGCACCCACCACCACCGGCACGCGCCCCGCCACACGATTGATCACGCGCTTTACGAAGCTGATCGCTTCTTCCTGATCGAGCTTCGGTGCTTCACCCATGACGCCAAGCAGCGTGAGGCCACTGGCACCCGCAGCCAGAAAGGCATCGGTCATGCGATCCGCACTTGGCAGGTCAAGCGCGCCATCAGGCAGGAAGGGCGTGGGCGCAATGACGAAAACGCCCTTGGCATTTCTGGTGAGCATGGAAGGGTCCTCAGATGTTGCGGGGAGCATAGAACAAGCCGCTTGCCTCGCCCAGGCTTGACGCTTGGCATAAAGCGCCATCCCATGGGCGCTTAAAGCCACGCGGTCAGGAACACGCCATGTCCCAACATCAGGTGCAGCATTACCTTGCCGTCCGAGAGGATTGGCTCGCCGCGCTGCAGGAAGAAATCCTGGACCCCGCGCAGGTGATCATTGATCCGCACCATCATCTATGGGACCGACCGGGCTGGCGCTATTTGCATGATGAATTCCTGGCCGATCTGAAAAGCGGCCATAACGTCAAGGCGACGGTTTATGTGCAGGCGCGGTCCATGCATCGCGCTGCGGGGCCTGAAGCCTTGAAGCCGGTAGGTGAGACGGAATTCGTAACTGGTATTGCGGCAATGTTCGCCAGCGGTATTTATGGCGATATCGCCGCCAATGCAGGCATTGTTGGTTATGCAGACCTGACGTTGGGCGATGCGGTGCAGCCAGTATTGGAAGCGCATATCGCTGCTGCCGGCGGCAGATTTCGCGGCATTCGCCATATCGCCACTTGGGACCCTGACCCGGCCATGCTGAACCCGGCCTATACGCCGGCGGAAGACATGATGGGTAGCGCCGCCTTCCGCGCTGGCTTTGCCGCGCTTGGCCGCAACGGGCTTTCCTTCGATGCTTGGATTTATTTCCACCAGATTCCCCGCCTCGCCTCACTTGCGCGCGCATTCCCTGAAATCCCGATTGTGCTGGACCATTGTGGCGGGATTCTTGGCATCGGGCCCTATGCCGGTAAGCGGGATGAGGTTTTTGCTGCCTGGTCGCGCAACATGGCGGAACTGGCGCAATGCCCGAATGTCATGGTGAAGGTGGGCGGGCTTGGCATGCGCCTGCCGGGCTTTGGGCTTGAAGTGGGCGCGATTGCGCCATCATCGGGAGAATTGGCGCAGCATTGGCGCCCCTGGATGGAACGCTGCATTGAACTGTTTGGCACCAGCCGCTGCATGTTTGAAAGCAATTTCCCGGTGGATAAGGGCGGCTATGGCTATGCGGTTGGCTGGAATACCTTCAAGCGCATCGCAGCCGACGCCTCAGCCGAGGAAAAGGCAGATCTGTTCTGGCGCAGTGCGGCGCGGTTTTACCGGCTGACGCAGTTTCTATGATCATCCTGACCGATTTTGGAGTGCAGGGAGTAGGTAATCAAGAAACCGATCGGGATTTTCGGCGAAG
Source organism: Roseomonas sp. (assembly GCA_044345845.1). Classification (GTDB taxonomy): domain Bacteria; phylum Pseudomonadota; class Alphaproteobacteria; order Acetobacterales; family Acetobacteraceae; genus Neoroseomonas. Next base: position 7,444 of record JBIJAH010000047.1, on the reverse strand, counting down.
GGAAAATGCCCGATGCCATCCATGCGATGGAATCGCGCACCAGGGATTTTTGCGGCTGTCGCGGCAGAATGTTCTGCCGTGCAGGAATAATCATATTCGCCGGTCAGCAAGGTGAGTGGGCATTTCTGTGTATCAATACGGTGGATGCGGTCGCGCGCGTCCCATTCCCCGGAATAGAAAAGAATATCGCCCGGAAAAGTCCCGCAACCACCCTGGCTATAGTGCCACCAGACTTCAGCGGCGCATTCCGCGGGCGATTGGGGTGCCATCAAGCCTTCAATCCATTCAGGCGTGAAAATCGCGGCGTTCACGCGCGGATGATCTGCCCATGGGGTGCGACGGCCAGCGATATGTTCAGATGCCTCACAGGCGATAATGGCGGCGAAGCGTTCTGGCGCGCGGAGCGCCATTTCAAGGCAGATTTCGCCCGACATGGAAGCACCGAGCAGGATTGGCTTTTCCTCAAAACCCCAGGAATCGAGGAAGCTCAGGATCAATTCGGCGTAAAGGTCCGTATCCAGCGCCCAAGCCCCGGGTTCGGCCGCGGGTGCGGAACGGCCATGCCCTGGCAGATCAAAGGCGGTAACGGCATAGCCCGCCTCCGCAAGCCGAGGATTTGTCATGAGGCGATGAAATTGCCGCGAATCTGAACCAGCCGTGTGCAGGCCAAGGATTGGACGCCCCCGTCCCGCACTTTCGCCATAGACGACAAACTCTCGCCCTTTGGCACGCAGCGTGACATAGCGGCCCTGCGCGGCAGGGCATGGGCTACCAGTACCAAGCTGCGGCCTGAGCGAAGCCGGCGCCGGTTCTGGCGTGCCCGTGAGCGACCAGCGCGCGAGATCGAAAACACGCCGTAGTATATGCGCATGTTGCGCCCAGGCCAGTTCATCGCCTTCTGCCGAGAAACCCGGAACCCGCATCCGTAGTGCATAAAGGTGATGATGATGCCGGGCTGGGCGCATCTTCAGAAATTCATCCCAAGTCGCGCCAGCTGCGATGAAGCGTGTTTCGGCTTCCGCATCTGGTGAAAGGTGAACAGCCTCCTCGGTCAGCTCGATAGCGATCGCAAAGCCAGGCTGCATGACGGCGAAGCGCCCGCCGGCACCAGGAAGCCGAGAGCGCAATATGTCATCGCTTGCGCAAAGTCTGCGCCAGCGATCTAGCAATTGCACCGTGCCAAATTTCTCCCAGCCGATTGGCATGCGATCCCCCTTCAAAACGCGCGCAGCATCCATGTTGTGCCGGGGCATGACAAGGGGATTACTCAGTTGGTGCGGGTGGTTCACTGGCGGCACGCGGTTGCGGCGGCGGCGGTACCCAGGGGCGATTACCGCGCCAGGCGCGATCTGAAACCACCACTGCGCCTGTGGGCAAAAGCCATATGGCATGTGGGCCGTCGCGCCAGACAGAGAAGCGGTCAATCACGATGCTGTGGCGGCACCGCTGCCGGATGGGTTCAGCGGAGATGATCACCGCAACCGCGCCGCATTGCGCCATGATAGTGCCACGCCGCACCAGGAAGGCGCCCGGACCTTCATCCACAACGCACCCCTCAGCGCTACAGCGTAGTTTGCCTTCCGCGGCGCTGCCCTCCGCGGGCAAGGCTTGCGCTGCTTCTTGCCCGTAAAGGCGAAGCCATGCATCGCGCGTGAGCGACGAAGCGCCCTGCTGGCGCTGGAGGAAAAGTGTATCGGCGGCAGAAATGGCAATCAGGCGCGCATCGCCGGAAATAAGAATATGCGGTGGCTGGACAAAGGTTGCACTTGAAAGCCCGAGCATCATCGGCAGCAAACCGAAAGTGCGCCACCAGCGCCGCCAAAGGCATAGCCAGCAAAGCCCGAAAGCAAAGACCATCAGTCCCCAGGCGGGGATGGGCGTTGCAGCTTGGGTGGCGCCTGGCCAGCCAGCCACGAGGCGGGCAACCCACAAAACACCTTCTACACCAAGCCCCATGACCCAAAGCGCCGGCGCGTCAAGGCCAAGCGGCATCAGTACCGCGGCCAGCATGCCGGCGGGCATAACGATGAAGGAAGTAAGCGGCACCGCAACCGCATTTGCAGCCACGCCATACCATTGCAGCCTACCAAAATGAGCGAGGCCAACGGGCGCGGTGGCGGCGCCCGCAAGGATGGAGGTGAGCATCAGCCCCATCACGCCCAAAGCGATACGCCTCACCCAATTATTTTCGCCGCGCAGCGTCGCCAGGCGTGGTTGCAACGCTTCCCAGCCGGCGATCAGGGCTAGCACCGCAGCGAAGGACATCTGAAAGGACGGGCCAAGCAGCGAGGCCGGATCAAACACCATCACCACAGCCGCCGCCCAGGCGAGTCCGCGCAGCGATATCGCTTTTCGTCCGGCCAGAATGGCGAGGGTGACAAGGCAGGCCATGGCGAAGCTACGCTGCATGGGCACCTGCGCGCCGGTCAGCAGCATATAGAAGCCACCGGCAAGCAGCGCTCCACAACCGGCGAGTAGCTTGCCCGGAACACGCAACGCCAATGGGCGATAAAGCGCCGATAAAAGGCGTAACACCCAGAAGGAAACGCTCATCACAATCGCGATATGCAGTCCTGAGACAGACAGCAGATGCGCCAGACCAGAATCCCGCATGGCATTCAGATCGGCGATTGGAATGGCGCTTTGGCCGCCGGTGAGCAAAGCCGCCGAGATCGCACCAGCCGCGCCTGGCAGCGCGGCCATGACGCGTGCTTCCAAGTCCCTACGCAAGCCTGACAGTGGCGGTGCTTCACCTGCGGCTGGTGTCAATTCGGCGGCGCCGATGGCGAAACCGACGCCGCCCTGACCGCCAAAATAAGCAGCGCGCTGGAAATCCCATGCACCAGGATAGGCGGGTGCAGCTGGCGGACGGATTAATGCCCGGACGCGCAGGTGGTCACCCGGCGCAGGCCGTGCAGGGTCATCATTACGCAGGCGCAGGCGCAGCCCACGTTCCAGGGTTGGCGCATCAGGGGCAAGCCTTGCCTCTGCCAGCGCAACCCTTAGCCCCTGTGGCAATGATTCAACCTTCTGAACGATGCCTTGAACCACCACGGCGCGCATTGGTGGGGATATTGGCGGCGGTGCCCTTTGTGCGTGCCACAGCGCCGCGGCGAAGCCAAAGCTGAACGCTGCTGCCAATCCGCAAAGCCAACCGCAAAAAGGCAACCGGCGTGCAATCAAAAGGGCTAGGATAATCAGGGCCGGGGCGAGCCAGACCAAGCGGTCATCCGGTTCGCTGCGAAGGCTGAAATAGAGAAGGATGCCCCCACCCATCGCTACCGGCAGCCAGAGAGCTTGCTGCTGACGCTCCGCAGCGAAGGCGTCTTGCCACCTTGCCAAGCGCAGACGCCAACTGACCGAAATTGAGGTCATGATTGGAGCAAGGTCGCAGAGGGGGGTGGTGAGAGCACAACCATAAGTTTATATTGGGTTGGGCCGACAACCAAATGGGAAAATGGTCGGTTGCCTCGCCAAAGCGTCAGATTTGCCCTTCGCGGCTTGTGCTTTAAAGGCGAGACATCAGGAGAATGATCTAGACACCATGACTGTTCGCACACGCTTCGCACCATCCCCCACCGGCTATCTGCATATCGGCGGGGCCCGCACCGCCCTGTTTAACTGGCTTTTCGCGCGCCATCATGGCGGGGAATACCTGCTGCGTATTGAGGATACGGACCGCGAACGCTCTACCCGGGAAGCGGTTGATCAGATCCTGGATAGCTTGGCGTGGCTCGGGCTTTCGCCCGATGAACCGCCAGTCTTCCAGGCAGAGCGTGAGGCGCGGCATCGCGAAATTGCGGAAGCGCTGCTGGCCATGGGCAAGGCTTATCGCTGTTGGGCGACACCTGAAGAACTGGCCGAGATGCGTGAACGCGCGGCGGCGGAAGGCCGCCCACCACGCTATGACCGTCGCTGGCGGGATCGTGAGCCGGGGCCGGAACAGGCAGGCAAACCTTTCGCCATCCGCATCAAGGCGCCGCTGGAGGGCGAAACTATTGTGCCCGATTTGGTGCAAGGCGAGGTACGCGTTGCGAATAGCGAATTGGATGACATGATCATCCTGCGCAGCGATGGTACGCCCACCTATTTGCATGCCGTGGTGGTTGATGATCATGACATGCGCATAACCCATGTGATCCGCGGCGATGATCACCTGACCAATACTTTCCGCCAATGCATGGTCTATGATGCCATGGGCTGGCATCGGCCGCATTTCGCGCATGTGCCGCTGATCCATGGTGCTGATGGCGCGAAGCTTTCCAAGCGTCATGGCGCGGTTTCCGTGCTCGATTTTCGTGAGCAAGGCTACTTGCCCGATTCTGTTTGCAATTACCTGCTGCGGCTTGGCTGGGGCCACGGCGATGAGGAATTCATCCCGCGTGATCGGGCGGTGACGTTGTTCGATATCAAGGATGTTGGGCGTGCCGCAGCCCGCATGGATTACGCCAAGCTCACGCATTTGAACGGGCAATATCTGCGCTTGGCTGATGATGATCTGCTGACGCGTGATGTGCTGGAGCGGCTTGCCAAACGCACCGTGCTATTCGGGCCGGACGGTGCCAAGCGCGTGCGGATGCTGATGCCTTCCTTGAAGGAAAGGGCGAAGACGCTGGAAGAACTGACCGGCGCTTCAGTCTTTGCTGTGCAGGACGGTCCCCCCATCATGGAAGCCAAGGCCGAAGCCTTGCTGACTCCCGAAGCAAAAGGGCGTCTTGCTGATCTGGCGGCGTTTTTGCAGACCGCGCCTTGGGAGCGGAGCGATCTGGATCAATGGCTGCGCGACTATTGTGAGGTGAAGGGAATCAAGCTTGGCCAGGTGGCGCAGCCCTTGCGCGCGGCGCTGAGCGGCAGCACCACCAGCCCACCCATTGATGCCGTGCTTTGGGCACTTGGGCGGGAGGAGGCGACCTTACGCATCCTCTCCGCTGCCGGGTGAGATTCACCGACGATGTTTCAATCGGCGCGGATATTGCCGCGCCGAATAACCTCGCCCCATTTGGCCATTTCTGCTTTGATGAAGTCACCGAATTCTGCGCGGCTATTACCGCCCGGAACGGCGCCTTGATCAAAAAGCTGCTTGGAAGTCTCGGGGTCCTGTATGGCGCCGGCAAGGGCGCTGTGCAGCCTTTCCAGAATGGGTTCCGGCACGCGCGCCGGCGCCACAAACCCGTGCCAATTATTTGTATCCACACTGGGATAGCCAAGCTCAATCATGGTGGGCACATCGGGCAACCAGGGCAGGCGCTGCGCGGAGCCAACCGCAAGCGCGCGAATCGTACCCGCGCGGATTTGCGGCAGCAGGATCGGTAGATCGGCCAGCCCAACTTGAACCTCATTTTGAATCAGGGCGGTTGTGAGTGGCGCACCGCCGCGATAGGGCACATGCGTCATCTCGATCCCGGTTGCGTTTTTCAGTAATTCGCCGGCCAGGTGTGGAAGGCTACCGGAACCAGTGGAACCCTGGTTGATCTTGCCTGGTTGTGCGCGCGCCGCTGCGATGAGTTCCTGCAGGGAACGAAAGGGTGTCGCTGAGGATACAACAATCGGTTCCGGTACCAGAACGCCCAGCGTCAATGGTGCAAGGTCGCGCAATGGATCGTAAGGCGTGCCACGATCAAGCTGCGGCGAAATCGCAACGCCGCCAGCGCTGCCAAGTGCGATGGTATAGCCATCGGGTGCCGCTTTCGCCGCAACATCAACACCTGTGACACCGCCCGCGCCGGGGCGATTATCAACAATGACTGGCTGCCCCAGCGTTGCTGTCATTTTCGGCGCCAGTAGGCGCGCGACAATGTCGCTCGGCCCGCCGGCGGCAAACGGTACGATGGTGCGGATCGGACGATTCGGAAAATTCTCCTGCGCTGCAAGCGGTGTACACTGGAGAAAAGCGAAAACGGCGGTAGCCAATAATCTTAGCATGATGGACGTTCCTTTGTTCTGATCTTTTGTTCTTTTGGTTCAGATGCCATGATTGCGAAGACCGGATGAAACCGCAAGGCAATTGGGGAAGATCACAGCATGAGAATCACACGGATCGAAACCCGGATTCATCGCAGCCCCTTTAGCTATGGTGTTGGGCTTGATGCAGGGGGCGGTACCAGCCGTGCAACAGGCGGCAATTTGGCACTCAAGACCATGGATACGCTGCTGGTGAAGGTCGAAACGGATCAGGGCATTCATGGCTGGGGAGAGGGGTTTGGATTCACCCTTGTGGACACAACGCGTGACGCAGTTGATCGGCTGATCGCGCCGGCCTGTATTGGTCAGGATGCACGGGATATCGGTGCGCTTAATCGCATGCTGCAAAAACGCTTTCATAATTTTGGCAGGAACGGTCCCGTAACCTTCGGTATTTCCGCAATTGATATCGCGCTTTGGGATATCGCTGGGAAAATCGCGGGAAAGCCATTGCATGCACTGCTGGGTGATGCCGGGCGAGACAAGGTTTGTGCCTATGCCAGTCTACTGCGCTACGGCAATCCGGAAGATGTCGCACGCAATGCGGCTGAGGCGGTGCGGCGCGGGTATCGTGAAATCAAACTGCATGAAATTGATCTGGGCTGCATCCGTGCTGCGCGTGGCGCAACGCCAGCGGATATCCCGCTTATGCTCGACATCAATTGCGCTTGGGAAAATGAAGGCGATGCATTGGACTTCTGCGAGGCAGTGAAGAATCTGGGCGTTTCCTGGGTTGAGGAACCTACCTGGCCGCCCGAGGATCATGCGGCGATGGCGAGGGTGCTTGCGGCATCGCCCTGCGCGATCGCGGCGGGGGAAAATGCATCTAACCCCGAAGATTTTTGCCGAATCATTGAAGCCGGCGCGGCCGGGATCCTGCAACCCAGCGTGACCAAGCTTGGGGGGCTGACAGCAATGCTTGAGGTGGCGGAGCTGGCGCAGGGTGCCGGCCTGCGGGTGGTGCCCCATTGCCCGTACTTTGGCCCCGGGCTGCTGGCGAGCCTGCATTTCCTCGCGGCGATGGAGGTGGCCGAGCCTTTGGAGATTTATTTTGCGGACCTTGAGAAGCCGCCTTTTGGGCGGCATCTTCTGCCAGTTCATGGTGAAATTTTTGTGCCAAAAGGCCCGGGGTTGGGGTTGGAACCTGAATGGTAAATTTGGGGGCGCTGGCCGGCACTCATTAAAAAATCATTTTGTAACAATGAATTATAGATTCTGGTCTCCCCTTGGCGGCGTTTGTCGCCCCGCTTGACGTCTTTTTGTGATGGTACTAGAAGCCCGCTCACGCCGTTGTTGGTTGTTTTTTGGGGTTGACTGGCTGATGTGTATTGGCTAGTATTTTTGCCCTGCCGATGGTTGGTGGAGTTTGAGGGGCCGGCTGCTTGGGGTGCCTTGGGGCATTCGGTTGCTGGTTCTTTTTTTGTTGTTTGACAATTGCATCTGGTTTTTTTGGAAGTTGATAGTGCTTGGCTATCCTTTGGAT
>JBIJAH010000014.1:0-80332 GCA_044345845.1 Roseomonas sp. | reverse complement strand
ACAACGCTGATGGGGGCATCCCTGCCGCTTCTGGCGCGTGCGGTTTCAACGGCGCTGGACACAGTGGCAGAGCGGATTGGCCTGCTTTACGGGCTGAATACCTTCGGCGCCGGGCTTGGCGCGCTGCTTGGCGGCTGGTTTCTGGTCGGCAATCTTGGCTTCGTCGGCGCGCTTTGGCTGGCGGCGGGGCTTGAGATTTTTGCAGCCTTGCTCGCGCTATCGCTTTTGCCGCAGCTCCGTGGCCTGCCTTTGCCAGCGCCCAGCCCCGCCGCCAAGGCGGGCGATGCGCCTTTTGGCAGCCTGCCGCTTTGGTGCTTCCTGGTCTTCCTTTCCGGCTATGTCATTGTGGCGCTGGAAATCCTCTGGGTCCGCATTATGGGCCAGGTTGGGCAATACCACGCCTATCTTTTCCCGACCGTGCTTGGGATTTTCCTGCTGGCCGATGGGCTTGGGATGGCCTTTGCGGCACGCATGGTGCGGAAGCTGAAGGACCCTCGCCCGGCTTTTTTCATCACCCAGGGTGCCGGTTTTGTTTTGGCGGTGGTGTTGCTGGCGGCACTTTGGCTCGCCATGCCGCTTTGGCCGATTGCTGATCTGATGGCAGTGGATCATTCGCGCCTGCATGGCGGGGCGCTGGCCATGATGATCTTCCTGGCCGTGCTGGTGGTGGGGCCGCCTTCCTTCCTGATTGGCATGACCTTCGCCTTTGTGCAGCGCGCCGTGCAGCAGGATTTGGCGAGTGTCGGCACGCGCGTTGGCTGGGTGCAATTGGCCAATATTGCCGGCAATGCGGCCGGGTCCATTTTCACCGGCCTGATCACGCTGCATTTCTTGGGCACCGCCGGCACGCTGAAGCTTCTCGCGGCGCTATCGCTGCTGCTGCTATTGGGCTGGCTTTGGCATGGCGGCTGGCGCCGGCCGGTGGAAGCCGGGCTCGCGCTGGCATCGGCCCTCGCGCTTATCTTCATGCCGGGTAATGCGGGGCTTTGGTCACGCATGCATGCGGAAGGGCCGGGCCATATGGTGGCCTGGGCCGAAGACCGATCAGGCATTGCGTTTTTCCGAGATAGTAAAGGCGCGGATGGTGTGGCGGAAGGCCCCTTCTTCATCCAGGGCTTCAGCCAGGGGCGCATTCCCTTCCTTTCAATCCATCAATTCCTGGGCGCAGTCGGCCCACTGATCCATCCCGATCCCAAGAATGTGCTGGTGATTGGCGTGGGTAGCGGTGGCACGCCCTGGGCCGCCGGCATTCGCGAGGAAAGCCAGATTCGCGCCATTGAATTGGTGGCGCCCGTGCTGACCGCGCTGGAAGAAATCGGGCGGCATTACCCGAATGGCCCCATCGCGCGCATGTTCAAGGATCAGCGCTGGCACATGGAATATGGCGATGGCCGGCGAACGCTCGCCAAGGAAGAAACGCTTTACGATGTCATTGAAGCGGATGCGATTCTGCCGCAGGGGTCCCATTCCGGTCTGCTCTATAGCGCCGAATTCATAGACCAGGCGCGGCGACGTTTGGCGCCGGGTGGGCTCTATATCCAATGGACTCCAACCCAGCGCGCGGTGGAAACCTTCGCCGCTGTCTTTCCCCATGCGCTTTTGCTGATGCCCGCTGGCGTGATGATCGGATCAAATGAACCGATCCCGTTTGACCCAGCAAAGCTTGCGGCGGAATTCGTCAAGCCCGCGCATCTTGCACATTTGCGCGCTGGCAATCAGGATTTCAGCGATTGGGCGAGCCTATTTGCTGGCACGACAATGCAATGGGGGCCGGGGCAGAAGCGTGAGGAAGCGCCGCTGACCGATGTTTTCCCGCGCGATGAATTCTACATCAACAATCCAGGCACCGGCACGGATTACTATGTGCGTAGCCGTAACGCTTTGGGGCAGCGCCGCGCGGATGCGCGCTAGCGCTGCTGTCGGGTCTACCAACCCACGTCATCGCACCTCTCAAACATCCGCACTTTTCCGTTAGCTCCTGGAACATCGCTTGTGATCAGTGTGAGCGTAACGTGTCATCATTCAAGTTTTTTCTAGCATAGCCTGTCATCCGAGTGCGTATCTTCTTAGAGGGCGGTCGTGACGTCTGTCGCTAATTATCGGGTAAGCCAAATTACGGTGCTGCCTACTCTACCCGGGTGGCCCTCATGTTCCATCGTCCCATGGCATTGACGACAAGATAGTATTCGCCGCCGCGGGGGACGTAGGATGAGCCGGGGCCGCTTCCCATCTGGTTCGCGACGACGTTGGGCATCGCTTGCCCGTGCACCTCGCCCGCCCGGTACAGGAAAACTTGGAAGATGTTGCCCGAGGCTTCCCACTTGAGCTCCCACGGGCCATCTGCCCGAAAGGGACGGGTCGTGGTCATTCCATTCCCTGACCATTGGGCCAGATCACCCGCAGGCGCTTGTTGTGGGGCAGGCGCTGGGGCCTCACGACGCGCGATCCGGTCGTAGCATGCGAGGCGGCGCTCCCCTTCCTCGATATGCACGCACTCGGCCAGTGCGCTCGGTTGGGGTGCTGGCTGAGGCCGTGGGCGGTCCTGGGCGTGGGCGATGCCCGATGCCAGGAGAACGGTGATCGCGGCGGAAAATTGCTTGAACATAACGTGTGCTTCCTGGCCTCAAGGCAGCTCAATGCGCCGAATGTCATCGAACCGGAAAATGAACTCCGGGGAGGTCATGGTGCCGCGGATGGTCATGCTCGGTTCGCGAACGCAGTCGGTCTGATCGGGAAAGAAGCGGCCGGAGAACCGGACCCAGTCGCCGTTGCGTAGCGTACCCATGACATTGAAGGCAGGGGAGCCGGGCTCGATGAGGGTCCGATCGCCGATGTCGGACAGCGCGTTGTTCCACGTCTTCACCGCGACGTCCGGGCCGATGCTGATCCTGAGGACCCCTTTGCCCTCATTGTTGGTCGACCGGGTGCTGACTTGGCCCACCCAATCTTGCACGACCAGTTCACGCCCCAGCGCGGTCGCGCAGATGGCCTGACGGCGCGCCGGACGGGTGGCACCCTGCGCGAACTCGTCGCGTCCTGCCGCGCTAAAGGTGGCCGTGGCGCTGTTAACCACGGAGATAAATTGCGTCTGAAGATCAGGCCGCAGCAGCAGCTCCTCGCGCCTCTTACGCGCATCTTCCTGGGCTGCCTGCTGCTCTGAGGTGATGGATGCGACTTGGCGGGCAGTGGAAGCCGGATTAGATGCCGAACGCTGTTCCGACGGTTCTCCGAGAAACAACCCGACGATGAAAAAAAGGGCCATAAGGCCGACGACGCCCTTGAGGATGGTCTTAATAATCTTCACGATTCTCTCCTCCCGCAGTTTTCAAACTATGCCCGACAACGGAGATCCAGAGCAATCATTCTGTCGCGGAATGATATTAATGTCGCGCTATGGTTAAACCGACACGTCGCGCCAGCCCATCACATCCCAAGCGCGCGGCGATAGAGATCCAGCAGTGTTTCCTGTTCTTCCACTTCTGCCGGTTCCTGCTTGCGCAAACGAATTACCGCGCGCAGCACCTTCACGTCGAAGCCCGCCGATTTCGCTTCCGAGAATATATCCTTGATGTCGCTGGAGAGCGCCTTTTTTTCTTCTTCCAAGCGTTCAATGCGTTCCACGATGGACCGCAGCCTTTCGCCGGCGATGCCGCCGACTTCGGTGGTTTCCTGCGTGCTGGGGCCTTTGGCCATTCTGCGTTCCTCGGTATGCAAGCCAGAGGCTTTAGCTTTAGGGGAGACGGTCATCAATGTTGCCCCTGGCTTGAGGATGCGAATTTCGCCTTCTGTTCGGCACTCGCTTCCTGCTGATACTGCGCCTGCCATTCCTTGTACGGCATGCCGTAGATGATCTCCCGCGCTTCGGGGTCGGTCAGCGGCAAGCCCTTATCTTCGGCTGCGGCACGGTACCATTTGCTCAGGCAATTCCGGCAGAAACCCGCCAAATTCATCATATCAATGTTCTGCACATCGTGGCGCCCGCGCAGATGTTCCACCAGCCGGCGGAAGGCGGCGGCTTCCAATTCTGTTTGGGTTGCTTTGTCGAATTCGGGCATCGGGGCCTCCTGACCAATGACCCTATAGATGGCCCATTCGGCGCGACTTCGCCATACTGGTCTGAGCATTTTCAAGCCAAGCCGCTTCGCTTGGCGACTCGGAGAATGCGATCAAACCAAGGTGTGTCTCATGTCCAAGGCGTGGATGCGCCACGGACATGAGACAAAAAAGGAATCCGCCATGGCCTTTACCGATGCATCCGCCCGCGCCGCGCTCCGCCAGGTATTCGACGCTGCCATTGCCAGCGCCGATCCGCGCCGGGTGCTGGCGCGGCATTTGCCGGAACGCCCGCGCGGGCGCGTGATTGTGCTGGGGGCGGGGAAATCCGCCGCAGTCATGGCTGCCGCGGTGGAGGCCGCCTGGCCGGATGCCCCGATCGAGGGCCTGGTCGTGACCCGCTATGCCCATGGCTACCCCACGCGCCGGACCCGCGTGCTGGAGGCATCCCACCCTGTGCCCGATGCCGCCGGGGCCCGGGCAGCGGCGGAATTGCTGGCGGTGGCGCAAGGGGCGGGCGCAGATGATCTGGTGTTGTTTCTGGTCTCGGGCGGCGGGTCTTCGCTGACCACGCTACCTGCGCCGGGGCAGACGCTGGAGGAGCTGATTGCGGTGAATAAGGCGCTGCTCGCTTCCGGCGCCACGATCCATGAAATGAACTGCATCCGCCGGCATCTTTCCGCCTTTTCCGGCGGGCGGTTGGCGGCTGCCGCGCATCCGGCGCGGGTGGTGACGCTCGCCATTTCCGATGTGCCGGGGGATGACCCGAGTGTTATTGCCTCCGGCCCCACCGTGCCGGACCCCAGCAGCTTCGCCGATGCCCGCGCTTTGGTGGCGCATTATGGGATGCAGCTACCGGAAGCCGTGATGGCACATCTGAAGGCGGGGCAGGAGGAAAGCCCGAAGCCCGGCGATCCGCGCCTTGGCGCGCCGGATTATCGCTTCATCGCGACCCCCGCCATGGCCTTGGAAGCCGCCGCTACCGCCGCGCGCGGGCTCGGCCTGATGCCCTTGATTTTGGGCGATGCTTTGGAGGGGGAGGCGCGGGAATTGGGCACAGCTTTGGCCGGCATAGCCCGTTCCGCCGCAACCCATGGCCACCCCCTGCCCGGCCCGGCCATTCTGCTTTCCGGCGGTGAGACGACGGTGACGATCCGCAGCCCCGAGCCGGGCCGTGGCGGGCGGAACGGGGAATGCCTGTTGGGCTGCGCGCTTGCTTTGGCTGGCACTCAGGGTGTTTGGGCGCTGATGGGCGACACGGACGGCATTGACGGGTCAGAGGATAATGCCGGCGCTATCGCCACCCCGGATACTTTGGCCCGCGCCCGGGCCGCCGGGCTTGACCCGCGCGCGCTACTCGCCGGGCATGACACCTATCGCCTGTTCCAGGCGCTGGGAGACTTGGTACTGACCGGGCCGACGCTCACCAATGTGAATGATTTTCGGGCACTGCTGATCGCTTAACTTTTAAAAATTAAGCATCGCAGGTTTTGGGTGGTGCTTTAACTTAATTTTGCTAAGATGTCGCCATGCGCGACCCAGATCTTGAAGCCCTTCTCGCCCGGCGCGGCACCGTCAAGCAGATCGCCGCCGCTTTGGGCATTTCCACCGCCGCCGTTTCCCAATGGAAGCGTATCCCTGAGGATCGCGTTCCAGAAATCGCCAAGGCGCTCAACTTACCGCCGGAAAGTCTGCGGCCTGATCTGGCACCCACCCCACCCCATTCTGAACCAACCACAGGAGTGCCCCGCATGGTGGCCCGCCCCGTTCTGCGCCGCCGGCGCCGCACCAAAATCATCGCAACCCTGGGCCCCGCCAGTAGCAGCGCGGAGATGATCGAAAAGCTCTATCGCGCCGGGGCCGATATCTTTCGGCTTAACTTTTCCCATGGCAGCCATGAGGATCACGCCGCGCGCATCACCACCATCCGCGCTGTGGAGGCCAAGGTGGGGCGGCCCATCGGCATCCTGGCGGATGTGCAGGGGCCGAAACTTCGTGTCGGGCGCTTCCAGGCCGGGCGGGTGCAGTTGCAATCGGGGCAGAGCTTCAAGCTTGATCTGAACCCCACACCTGGCGATGCGCTACGCGTCAATCTGCCACATCCGGAAATCATCGCCGCGGCGCAGATCGGCACCTCGCTATTGCTGGATGACGGCAAGCTAAGGCTGCGCGTGACGCATAAACGCCCCGATCATCTGGAAACCCAGGTGGTGGTGGGCGGCCCGCTTTCGGACCGCAAGGGCGTGAATGTGCCCGATGTGGCGCTGCCCATCCCGGCGCTGACGGCAAAGGACCGCGCAGACCTTGCCTTCGTGCTTGATCAGGGCGTTGAATATATCGGGCTGTCTTTTGTGCAGCGCGCGGAAGATGTGGCGGAGGCCAAGGAAATCGCCGCCGGGCGCGCCTGGATCATGGTAAAGCTCGAAAAACCGCAGGCTTTGGAAAATCTTGATGCGATCATGGCGCTGACCGATTGCGTCATGGTGGCGCGCGGTGATTTGGGTGTCGAATTGCCGCCCGAAGAAGTGCCGCTTGCGCAAAAACGCATCGTGCGCGCCGCCCGCGCGCTCGGCAAACCTGTTGTTGTGGCGACACAAATGCTGGAGAGCATGATCACCGCACCAAGCCCAACGCGCGCCGAGGTTTCCGATGTCGGCACCGCCGTTTTTGATGGCGCGGATGCGGTGATGCTCTCGGCTGAGACAGCCGCCGGCCAATACCCTTATGAAGCGGTCAATATGATGGACCGCATTGTGGCGCGCGTCGAACAAGACCCGGATTGGCGCCGCCTGACGGATGCCGCGCGCCCGCCGCCTGAGCATTCCAGCGCAGGCGCCATCGCGACCGCCGCGCGCCAGGTGGCCGAGACGATTGAGGCGGAGGTGATTGCGACCTTCAGCTCCACCGGCTCCACAACGTTGCGCGTGGCGCGCGAAAGACCGCATTGCCCGATCCTGGGGCTGACCACCAGCGCGGGCGTCGCACGGCGCATGGCGCTGATTTGGGGCGTGCATCCGCTGGAGGTAAATGAAATCCATTCCATGACGGAAATGGTCGCGCGCGCCACACGCGCCGCACAGCATGAAGGCTTTGCCAAAAGCGGAGATGAGGTTGTGGTGACGGCGGGCGTGCCCTTTGGCACTCCGGGGACCACGAATGCACTCAGGGTTGCGATTGTGAAGTGAACGCGCCGATATCGGGGGCCAATTCAACCCTTCGTGGCGTGCTGCTGATGGTGGCGGCGATGGGGATGCTGCCGCTATTGGATGTTTGCGCCAAGTTTCTTGGGCAAGGCGGCATCCCCATTCTGCAAATCGTCTGGGCGCGGATGTTCTTTGGTGCGGTATTCACCCTGCCCTTTGCTTGGCAGGCTGCCGGGGCGCGCGGATTATTGCCGGATAGGCCCGGCTTTCACGCCGCGCGCGCGGCGTTTCTGGTGGGGTCCACCGGCTTCTTCTTTGGTGCCATCAGCTTCATGCCCATTGCCGATAGCCTTGCCATATTTTTTGTGCAGCCTTTGCTGATCACGGCACTTTCGCCGCTATTGCTGAAGGAACATGTCGGCCCACGGCGCTGGGCGGCTGTTGCGATTGGTTTTTGCGGCACGCTGATCATCATCCGCCCCGGCTTGCAGGAATTCAACCCAGGCATGGCTTTGGCCTTTGCTTCCGGTACCTGCATGGCGCTTTACATGCTGATCACGCGCAAGCTGGCGCGGGAGGAAAGCGCGCTGATGACGACCTTCCATACCAGCGTGATGGGGGCGGCGATGATGAGCCTGACGCTGCCCTTCATCTGGCAAGCGCCAAGCCTGTGGGATTGGGGGTTATTGCTGCTGCTGGCGGCGATTGCGGTTGCCGGCCATTTCCTGATTGCGCGCGCCTATACCATGGCCGAGGCATCGCTTCTGGCACCTTTGGCCTATACGGAAATGATCATGGCAACGCTGGCGGGCTGGTGGTTCTTTGATGAAATGCCCGATGGTTGGACGTTTTTTGGCGTTGCCATCCTGATTGCCTGCGCGATTTACATCTCAATCCGCGAAAGGCTGCGCCGCGTGCCCATGCAGCGGGAGTTTGAGCAGCCCTAAATGGGGGGCCACGCAAAAAACCAATATGCTTCAGGTACGCCTTTGCGTGCCGGGCGGCGAAACCGGTGATGGCGTGGGCCTGCGGGGTTCCTGTAGGCCAGGCGCGGATCCTGTGCTGGCCCCCGCCACTTGGCCAGCGCCCGGGCGCGCCTGTTCTGGCCGACGTTTTTGTAAACGCTGCCACAGCGCTTCGTCGCGTTCATAAAAATCAGGACGGATTTCCAATTCCCGCCCGGTAGACGCGAAGGCAGTCTGATACAACAAAAACACCGGCACCGGTGTTGGCAAGGGTTTGCGCACCGTACCGCCCGTTGCGACCTTATGTTGGATGACATTGATTGGTTCATCCATCAGCAGCGCGGCCAATTCAAGCGGGTTCTGAACACGAATGCAGCCATTACTGATGCGGCGATTACCGCGGGTGAAGGCTTCCTTGTCTGGCGTATCGTGCAGGTAAACATCGAAACGGTTCGGCATTTCGAACATCACAGCACCAAGCCCCGCTTGCGGGCCTGGCGCTTGCTCTGCGTCCCCATTTGGCAGCAGCACGATTTTATTCTTGACCAAATAAAGCGGGTCTTGCTTCAGCATCGGGCGAATATCCGCTTCAACAATATCACGCGGAATAACCCAGGGCGGATTGAAAAGCGCAGATTCAATCACGGTGCTGAATTCGGGGCTTTGCTTGCGTGCAGTCTCATCACCCACCACAACGCGTGTGATGAAGACGGGAAGGTTATCACGATAAAACACTAATTGCTGATCCGGCACATTCACCCAAACGCGATCCGGCGGCAATTCGCGCGGGAGCCATCGTTGACGTTCCAGATTGGCCTCAATCATCCGAAGCCTGCCCACCTGGGCCTTGGTGACAAGGCCGGATGGTTGCCGCTGCAGCGCCTGGCGCAACGCCTTGTAGGTCGGGGTAGTGGGCGCCAATGCCTCAATCGCCGCGACCGGGTCGGGGCCTTCCAGCGCCGCATCCAGCACTTCCGCCACATCCACCGGCTCCGGGGAAAGCGCCTCACCATCCCGGCGCCGGCTTGGCGGGACAGCACCAAATGCCAGCGCCTCAGCATAGGTCAGCACAGCGTGGGAGAGCAGAAATTCGCGGCGGTCCGGCGGAAACGTGTCTATGCGCCTGAGTAGGCTGGCCTGGAACATTTCAGGGTCCAGGCCATGTTCGCGCGCCCGCAATACGGCTGCCTTCAGCGCATTCGCCTGCGCCGGGCGCTTGGCCCAAACCGGTTCAAACTTGCGAAGCGCATAGAAGCGGTTCAGCAGCTCGCCATCCAGCGTCTCCCCGGCGACGACAGGCGCGGGGCTCTCCGGCGGGCTGGCCGTGTTCTCATGGGGATGGACCGCCGTGGCTTCGAGCGAATCGCCCTCAGACGCCGCACAACCTGCCAAAGCCAGGGCTGCGGCAAGACCGATGCCGCCCTGCACGAGGCTCGCGCGACGAGAAATCAAGGTCAGCGAAGGCACGATTGGGCCTTTGGTGACTGACCTGCGACTACTCCAAGGCAATTTCACGCCGTTAGCTCCTGAATTTTCGCACTTTATGCCAGAAAAGGGTTTGACAACTTACCCGAAAATGATCTTGAATTGCAGTACTCCGATAACCTAACATTTTGGACAGACAAAATGAACACCGAATCCAAAGACATGACCCGCAAGGCTCTCCTCCGCAAGGCTGCGGCGGCTGTTGCTATCCTGGCTCCGGCGGCCCTGCTGGCCGCTTGCGCTCAGGAACCGGCGCCCGCACCGGCCCCGGCGCCCGCACCAGCTCCGGCCCCGGCTCCTCGGGCGCGCGGCTAATTTCGCAAGTCGTCAGCCGGCACCTTTGGGTGCCTAGCTAGGCGAATGTGAAATGCCCCGCCTTCGGGCGGTTTGACGAAGATAGAACCCGCTATGCCTTGGCATAGCGGGTTTTTCTTGTCGTCTGATCTTGCGCGACCAAGGCCTCCCCGCGCCATTGGGCCCGCCATCGGGCAAGCGCTCTGGCCCCTTTTGGGATGCAGGGCACAGGCCCGGGGCTGAAGGGCCTAACGCGTGTTGCCCCCTTCCTTTAACGACCCAAAGTCAATCACGCCTCCGCGCGCGTAAGGGAGACGAATCCTCTTGTTTGAGCGAATGCGGCTTTCCGGCCAGGTTGCGGGCAGCGCACCATGACGGCTTCCGCCATATTCGGTGACTTGTTTGCCGCTTGGCTCTTTGGCTTTTCGGCACTGATCAGCATCATCAACCCGCCCGCTGGCGCGTTGATTTTCCACGGCATGACGCGCTGGCTGACGGAACAGGAACGCGCGCGTCTGGCGCGGTCCATCGCCATCAATAGCTTTATTGTGCTGCTGGGTGCCCTGTTTCTCGGCGCGCCCATTCTTGGCTTTTTCGGCATTTCGCTTGAAGCCTTGCGGATCGCGGGCGGGCTGACAGTTGCTGTGGCCGGCTGGCAAATGCTGAATGAGGAAGATGACAACCAGCGCCGCGAATCCCAGGCCCCCGCCGCCCTGGATACCGCCCCGGTCGAGCGCATGAGCTTCTTCCCGCTGACCCTGCCGCTGACCACCGGCCCCGGTACCATTGCGGCATCTATCGCCCTTTCGGCGGAACGGCGATCCTCCGAAATCAGCTATATCGTGCTGAATGCGCTCGCCTTCACCCTGATGGCGGCGACGGTGGCACTGACCGTCTGGATCGCCTATGCCAATGCCGCAGCGGTCGCGCGCCGCCTTGGCCCCACGGGCATGCTGATTGCCGCCAAGCTAGCCGCCTTCGTGCTGCTTTGTATCGGCGCGCAGATTATGTTGACGGGCGTGGTAGACGCGCTCACCCCCATTCTCGCGAAGCGCTGACACGCCGCGGCATTCCAGGACGAAAAGGGAAAAATCATGACCAGCACTGCCAAGATGATTGATGTTGATTACGCGACCGAGATGCTGATCCGCTTGCTCGCGATTGATAGCGTCACGGGGTTTGAGGCTGCGATCGGCGCCGCCATTATGGATGAGTTGAAGAAGGTTGGCGTGCCGGCAAGCGCCATCCGCTATGATACGGTGCATCAGCGCATCAAGCTGCCGACCGAAGTGGGCAATCTGATTGTTGACCTGCCGGGCACCAAGCCCGGCCCACGGCTGTTATTCTCCACACACATGGATACCGTGCCGCTGTGCAAGGGTGCGAAGCCGCGGCGTGAAGGGGATCGGATTGTGTCCGATGGCACCACGGCTTTGGGGGGCGATAATGGCACGGGCTGCGCGGTACTGATCGCGCTCGCGAAAACCCTGATTGATCACAAGCTGCCGCACCCGCCGATCACCATGCTGTTCACGGTGCGTGAAGAAAGCGGCTTGCATGGCGCGCGGGAGCTTGACCCGAAGGATCTGGGCGGTGCCACCATGGGCTTCAATGTGGACAGCACCCATGCTGCCTTGCTCACCATTGGCGCGGTTGGCCAGCAGAATTGGGAAGTCACCATCAAGGGTAAGGCCGCCCATGCCGGTGTTGCGCCGGACCGGGGTATTTCCTCAACGCTGGTAGCATCCATCGGGCTCACGGAAGCCCATCGTGCCGGCTGGTTCGGCAAGGTGGTGCAGCCGGAAGGCAAGGGCTCCTCCAATGTTGGTATCTTCGGCGGCAAGGATGGCAAGCCCGCCGGGGACGCCACCAATGTCGTGACGGATTACGTGCATCTGGTTGGTGAAGCCCGCAGCACAGATGCTGCCTTCGCGGTCAAGATCACCGAAGCCTTTGAAGCCGCCTTCAACAAAGCCAAGGGCGAAGTGAAGGATGCCGATGGCAATATGGCTGAGGTCACTTTCCAATCCCGCACCGCCTATCCGCCCTTCCTGATGTCGGAAGATGACCCCGCCGTGCAGCGCGCCAAGAAGGCCGCGCAAGCCATGGGGCTTGAACCCGTCACCATGGTTTCCGCGGGCGGGCTGGATGCGAATTGGCTAGTGAAGCATGGCGTGCCAACCGTGACCTTCGGCGCGGGCCAGGCGGAAATCCACACCGTCAATGAATATGTGGTTATTCCGGAATTCGCCCAGGGCTGCCGCCTGGCGGTTGCCATCGCCACGCTGGAGTAATATCCGCGCCCCATGCGCATCCTGCTGATCGAAGACGATAGAGCGACCGCCGATTACGTCGCCAAGGGTCTGCAGGAAATCGGCCATGTCGTGCAGGTGGCGCGCACCGGGCGCGATGGCATGCTGCTCGCCGCTGGTGAGGCCTGGGATGTGATCGTGACCGATCGCATGCTGCCGGGGCCAGATGGCCTGACCATTCTGCGCACCTTGCGCGCTTCCGGCATCACCACCCCCGTGCTGGTGCTGACCGCGCTTGGTGAGGTTGAACGCCGCGTGGAAGGCCTTGATGCCGGCGCGGATGACTATCTGGCAAAGCCCTTCGCCTTCAGTGAACTCCGCGCACGCATCGCCGCACTTGCGCGCCGCCCGGCGCCCGCGACCGATCCCGTGCTGCTGCAAGTGGCCGATATTGAATTGGATTTGCTAAAGCGCGTGGTGCGGCGCAATGGCCAGCCGGTAGAATTGCTGCCGACCGAAATGCGCCTACTGGAATTCATGCTGCGCCGCCCGGGCCAGGTGCTGACCAAGACCATGCTACTGGAAGGCGTGTGGGAGCTGAATTTCGACCCTTCGACCAATTTGGTTGAAGTGCATGTCAGCCGGCTGCGCCGCAAGCTATCCCAGGAAGGATCACCCGCACCGATTCAGACCATGCGCGGTGTGGGTTACATGCTGGGCTCACCGAAATGAGTGCGATTGGCAGGTTATTGCGCAGTTTCGCGCTGCGGACCGCGCTGCTGACCGCCTTTGGTGTCTTGGGTATTTCCGCGCTTGGTCTTGGGCTTGGCTGGCTGCGTAGCTCGCAAGCTTTGGAAGAAGCTTTGGACAGCACCATCCGCGCGGAAGCCGAATTATTGCTCGGCGAATTCCAGCGCTTCGGCATGATTGGCCTAACGCGCGCTGTGGAAGCGCGCACGCGCGACCGCACGCCAAGCGCCATTCTGGTGCAATTACGTTTGCCGGATGGGCGGCCCCTTGCTGGGTCTCCGCGCCTTTCCGGTGCGCCGGCGGGCTTGCGCGGTTTTGTGACGCTCAGGGCACCGGAAGGGCCGGTGCGCGCGCTGGGCATTGGGGTCGCCACGGGCTTCACGCTGCTGGTCGCGGCGGAATTCGGCGCGGTGTTGGATACAGCTGCAACCCTTGCCACCACGCTGGTCGCCGCCGGTGTGATCGCGGTTTTGATCGCGCTTGGCTTTGGTTTGTTCATGGCGCGCGGGTTGCAAAATCGCCTCCGGCGCGTCTCAGAAGCGGCCGAACAGGTGATGCGCGGCGATCTGGCACGGCGCCTGCCCTTGGCCGGCAGCGCCGATGAATTCGACCGACTGGCAGGCACAGTGAACAACTTGCTGGAACGCCAGGAAGCGCTGATCGAAGGCATGCGGCAAGTCACGGTGGATGTCGCGCATGATTTGCGCGGGCCGCTTTCTCGCCTGCGCCAGAAGCTGGAAGCGGCGCTTGCGCGTGCGCGCGATCCGGCTACCGATGGCGCCGCGTTTGAAGCCGCACTCGCCGAATTGGATACGGTACTCAGTACCTTCACCGCGCTGCTGCGCATCGCACAGCTTGAAGCCGGCCCGCCGCTACCGCCGCAGGAAGCGCCAATGGTGGACCTTTCCGCCTTGGTGGCAACACTCGCTGAGGCTTACCAAGTGGTCGCTGAAGAAGCCGGTAAGCGGCTTGAGGTGCAGGTAGCACCCGACCAGCGCCTGCATGGCGATGCCGCGCTACTGCGCCAGATGCTGGCCAATTTGATTGACAATGCGCTGATGCATGGCGGGAGTGCCGTGCGCGTGGCGCTGCGCGCAGGGCCGGTGCTGGAAGTGGCCGATGATGGGCCAGGCATTCCGCCAGAAGAACGCGCGCGCGTGCTGCGCCGCTTCTATCGGCTGGACCGCAGCCGGGGCACGCCCGGTAGTGGGCTTGGCCTGGCGTTGGTGGCGGCAGTGGCAAAGCTGCATGGGACAGCGCCTGTATTGTCCGATGCCGCGCCGGGGCTTTGCGTGACGGTTGATCTCTCGGGATCACGGCCCAAATCCTGAAAATCATTTCAGCTTCGCGTTCGGGACTTTACAGCAGGTTTTCTCCATTTTCGCGGTCAAGGCGAAAGCGAATCAGCGCCCTGCCCTTTAGATGGAGAGAATACCACATGGCTACTTCCAGCCCCGCCCGCCGTACTGCGCGCTATGCGCTGCTCGGCCTATTGCTTGGTTCAACCGCGCTTACCGGCCTTGCCGTGCAGGCGCAGAACGTGCCGGCACCTGTTGCCCCGGCAATCAATCTTGACCGCGCCGCGCCAGCCACCGGCTTTGCTGATCTGGTGAAGGCCGTGCGCCCTGCCGTTGTCACCATCAATGTCGCCGGCAAGCAGCCGCGTTCTGAAGCCGGCATGCCTAACCCCGGCCAGGGCCGCGTACAAGGCACCGGTTCGGGCTTCGTCATTGACGCTGCTGGCTTCATCGTTACCAACAACCATGTCATTGATGGCGCCACCCGTATCACGGTGAAGCTTGAAGATGGCCGCGAATTGCAGGCCCGCCTGGTTGGCCGCGATGCGCGCACCGATGTCGCGCTGCTGAAGGTGGAAGCCGGCGCGCCGCTACCCTTCGTGGCCCTGGGCGATTCTGATCGCGCCCAGCCCGGCGATTGGGTGGTGGCCATGGGCAATCCCTATGGCCTGTCCGGCACCGTGACCACGGGTGTGGTCTCGGCAACTGGCCGCGACATTGGCGCTGGCCCCTATGATGATTTCATCCAGGTGGATGCGCCCATCAATCAGGGCAATTCCGGCGGCCCGCTTTTCGCCCGCGATGGCGGCGTGATTGGCGTGAATACGGCGATCTTCAGCCCGACCGGTGGTTCGGTTGGTATCGGCTTCGCCGTGCCGTCCAATATGGTGAAGCGCGTGGTCGCGGAACTGCGTGAGAAAGGCCAAGTGGAGCGCGGCTTCCTGGGCGTTTCCACGCAACCAGTGAACGCGGCCATGGCGGCGGCGCTGAAACTGCCGGCCAAGGCTGGGGAAACACCGCAGGGCGCGCTGGTCGCGGGGGTGGAGCGTGATAGCCCCGCCGCCAAGGCCGGCCTCAAGCCCGGTGATGTGGTAACGGCGCTGGATGGCAAGGCCGTGCGCAACCCGCGTGATTTGGCGCGCAGCGTGGCGGATATGCGCCCCGGTGGGAAGGCTGATCTGAAGCTCTGGCGTGATGGGGCGGAAGCCAGCCTGCGTGTGGACATCGCGGCTCAGCCAGGTACGGAACGTGCCCGGCCAGGCGCCGAGGAATCAAACGCGCCGCGCATTGGTGTTTCGCTGGCGCCGATCACGCCGGAAGCGCGTGCGGCACTGCGTCTACCCAATGATGCGAAGGGCGCGTTGGTGCAGGCCGTGGAGCCGAATTCACGCGCCCAAGAAGCCGGCTTGCGCCGGGGGGATGTGATCATCGGTGTCGGCACTACCACGACCGATGACGCTGAGGCCGCGCTGCGTGCATTGAGTGAAGCGAATGCCGCTGGCGGCGCGGTTGCGGTGCGCGTCCTGCGCGATGGCAAGCCGGCCTTCATCGCCGTGCCGGCGGCGCAGGCCTGAAGACTGAGTGGGTCAGGCGCCTGCCTGGCCCACTTCACCGTAAAGCTGGATAAGAATTGCCGCGCGCTGTGCGGAGACGTCCCGGAACGGCAGCGGTTGCCAGCCTGACCGGCCATGGTGGCAGAACTGACCCCTTAAGCTGCCATGGCCGGTTTTTTTGCGTTACGCCGCGACTTCAGAAACGCACAATGCCGACCGCCAGCATGCGATTGGCAATGCCGTGACCGACGCCATTCGCACCTACGGCGGCGGCGCCATCTTCAAGATCACGCCGGCTGAAGACATATTCCAGGCCAAGATCAAGCCAACCAAAAGGCATGCGGCTGGTTGGGCGGTCGGCAAAGGGGCTCCAGATCAGATTGGCAATTACCTGTTGCATTTCCCGGTTGCGCGCCAAGGCCCCAGGCGTGCCGGCGCCGAAACGGATGGAGGATGGGAAATCCTGCCGCGCATAGGCATAGGAAACCGTGCTCCGCACAAAATCCGTCCAGAAGCGCCGATAGCCGATGGTGCCGCCATAGGTTGGCAAGGCGTCTAGGCTGTAATCCATGCCGGGAGCGGTGATGATATCGGAAATGCCGCCCTGGCCAAAGCTATTGCCCGCGAAGTAACGGCCAATGCCTTCACCATAATAGCCCATCAGCATCAGCTCATCGCGCCCGAGGGCGGAGATCCATTTGCCCAACGGCAAGCGTGTATGGGCGGCAAGCCCCCAGCCATAGGTGCTTTCGCTCGGCTTCGGGCCAAGCGTGGTGCCATCCGGTTCAAGCGATAGCTGACGGAACAGGCCACGCAGCACATATTCTTCCGCACCATTGCGCCAAGTCAGGCGCGCCAACAAATCCGGCATTTGGTCAAAGGCCGGGCTGGCCCCGCCATCAAACCTAACCGGCGAAAGGGCCCGACCGTTTTGCGTGAGTATGTCGCCATAGGGCGCTTCAATCGAGCCTTGCAGCATAAGATTACTGTCAAAGCGATGCGTCACGCGCAGCTGCGCCTGGCGGATGAAGGATTGATTGAGGTTGGTGGCGTCATGCAGCGCTTCGGTGATCCCCTCATTCCAAAGGCTATTAGTGTGACCGATCAGGTAGCTCCAATCATCACGCGTCAATTCAGCGAAGGCCTGCCTGAGCCGGAAGGCAAGATCACCGCCCGGCGAAACTTCGCCCCGGAAGTCACCTTCAATCGTGGTATCAAGCCGCCCCCAGTCGGTATCGGTGCGCGTGTCAAAGCCAAAGCGCGAACTGCGTGCGGTGATGTCGGTGCCGCCGGGCTGCGTATTTCTGGCGGTCAGCGGAATTTCCTGCACAGAAGCAGCATCCGTAGGGTTGCGCGAATTGAAGTCACTGTAAGCGGTCAGGCGCAGAAAGCCGTAAAGCCGCACGGATGTATCAGAATTCGGGATGCGCATAGCAAGCCCATCCAGGCTCCCGCGCAGCGCCTCATCAACCTCGGCGCGCACGGTTTCGGGCGAACGTGGGGCGGGCGTGGCTGAGCTTGCCATGGCGGCGGTAGCCGGCGGCGCGGCGGCTGGCCCTGCTGGGCGTGGTGCTGCAGCACGGGCGGGCGCGGGCGCCGGCGCCACGACGGGTGCGGGCGCTGCTGCCACAGCCGGGCGTTGCGGGCGGCGTTCGCGTTCAAGTTCATTCACACGCTGTTGCAGCGCATCAATGCGCCGCATCAGATCTTCCATGCTGGGCTGCTGTGCCAAGGCCGGCGCAGCACCCACCATCAGACCCAGCATGGCCGCCCCGGCCCATTTTGTTCTCATCTGCATGCCCCCTGCGACTTACGGCGCTAACATCAAGACTTTCTCAAGGGTAGCTTGAAACCATGGGGCGGCGCCGCGCATTGGCGGAGTGTCGCGCCGCTGTGCCGGGTATCTCTCCCGGGCGTGTTTCAGCGCAATCGCTAAAACCGAAAGGCAATACTGACCGAACCGAATTGCGCGGCCTCACGCTGCGTTTCGAATTCCTTGCTGCGGATCGTATAGGTCGCGGTCAGGCGCGCGCTTTCAAAGATTAGCGCGAAGCCAAGGCTGGCATCGCCAACCAGCACTTCCCGATCAACGCTACGACTATCGCGCCAGGTATTGCCATCAAGCGAAATGTCACGCGCCACAGCGCGGCCTTCAACACCGCCAAAGGCATACCAGCCAAAGCGCCCAGTGGGCTGGAAGAAAACCGAACCAGCGGAAACCGGGCGCACGCGGGGCGGCCCAAAATCCGCATCAAGTTCCGTACCGTAGCGGAGTAGCATGCCCCCAGCAGCATAGGTATGCACATTGCCAAGGCTGGCCGCGAGGCTTGGTACCAGGCCAAATCGCCGCCCGCCTGAATCGGTTTCGCCATTCAACCGCCATTGCCGGTTTGCCACCAGATTGACGCCGGGTTCATCACGCAGCTGGTAATCCCAGCCATAGGCACGATCAATCCGCATCATGTCATGCGTTGTGTTCTGTACCCATTCGCCAAGCGCGGAAGGCCCGATAACGCCAAGTTGCAGTTCGAGCGTACCCATCTCCCGCGCTGTATAGGAATGCAGCGAAACCGCGCCATAAAGCCAAGCGGCATAGGGGCGATCCTTAGGATCAGGGTTGGTCGCCAGCGTATCTTCCGGCGTGAACATCTTTTGCCCGAAACTGAGCCCCCAGCGCGTCACGCCGCCACCTGGGAAGAACAGGTTTCCGCCTTCGGTTAGTTGCCCAAGCCAAGCCGGCGGATCATAGGAAGGCGCCCGCCACGCAAAAAGAAAGCCATTGCTGTAATAGCGATCATTGCCGGAGAATGTGTCATTCTCCAACAGAAACGCGAAGGTTCCTGCAGGGTCTGCATCACGCGGCGCCTGCGTCTGTGCTGCCGCAGGTAGTCCAGCCAATAGTGTCGCAACACAAAATAGCGTTCGCGTGAAGCGTGCCATGCCTCAGAACCGCCAGATCAACGGCACAACGAAGACGCTGATGATGAAGAACCAAATCATCATCGGCAGGCCGAATTTCCAGTAATCGCCAAAGGCATAGCCGCCTGGGCGCATTACCATCAGATTGGTGGGCGTCGCGATTGGCGTGAGGAACGCGGCGGCAGCGGCGATACCGATGCTCATCAGCACCGGTATGGGCGAAATCCCCATGGAGGTTGCAGCCGCGACGCCAACCGGGATGATGATCAGCGCGGTTGCAGTATTGCTGATCAATTGGCCGAGCACTGCCGTCAACACAAAAAGCCCCGCGAGCAAGATCATCGGGCTGCCGCCCGCTGCCATGGCGACCAGCCCATCCGCCATCAGCTGCGCTGCGCCGGTCTGCACCATGGCCGTGGAAAGCGGCATCATGGCCGCGACCAGGATCACCGTTGTCCAATCAATCGCGCGATAGCATTGATCAACGGCCAAAACGCGCGTCAGCACCAAGGCGAAGCAGGCCGCGATACCAACCACCGCTGCCGGCAAAAGGCCGGTCGCGAGGAAAAACACCATCGCGGCAAGCACGCCAATTGTGGTCCAGGCGCCGGCGCCAAGCGGCACAGCCTGACGGCGCACAATGTCTGGCGAATTCACCACCAGCACCTGCGGATCAGCCAGCCGCACATCAAGTGCCTTCCAGCTTCCCTGCAACAGCATCGTATCGCCCGCCTGCAATTGCACAGGCTCAGCGCCCAAATCCGTCCCAGCACGCTGGATGGCGATAACAACAAGATCACCGCTTTCGGTGATCATGCCCTGATAGGCAGTCTGCCCGATCATTTCTGACCTCGGCGGGATCATCACCTCAGCCAGGCCAGAACTGCGGTTGAACAGGCTGTCGCGCAAATCCTCATCGCTGTTTTCAAGCCGGAAGGCCAAATGCTGCTCAGCGGCAAGCCGAGCTGCCTCCTCGCCTTGGCCAGAGACGAGCAGAAAATCGCCCTCCGCCATGGCGGCGCGCCTCAGCCTTTCACCCGTAACACCATCATTGATACCGACAAGCCGCAGCCCTTCCCAGGTGCTTTCCTCAAGCGCCGATGGCGGCTGTCCGATCAGCGGAGAACTCGCGCGCAGCCTAAGCCGAAACAGCCCTTCCTTCAGCCCGTATTGCTCCACCAGGGTGGTGGCGTGGCGGCTGAAATCCGCGCTCATGGTCTCACCGGAACGATGCGGCAGCAGCTTTTGGCCGAACAGCAACGTGATGGCGATGACGCCAATCAGCAGCGGAATGCCCACAATGGTGAATTCAAAAAAGCCGATGGCTCGGAAGCCCGCATCCAGTGACGCCTCACTCACCAGCACATTGACCGGTGAGCCGGTCAGGGCGATCTTCGATCCGGCATGCGCGGCAAATACCATCGGCATCAGTAATTGGGATGGCTGAAGGCGCAGCCTAAGCGCCAGCACCACCACCACCGGCAACAGGGCTGCTACGGCGCCATTGACACTGATGAGTGCAGTTAACATAGCCACCAGCAAGGAAATAAGCACCAAAAGGCGCGTCCTGCTATTCTCGCCCGCACCCCGGATCAGCATCTGCCCAGCCCAGGCGGTCACACCCGTGCGGTCCAGCGCCGCGCTTAGAATGAACAGCGTGGCGATGAACATCACCGCCGGATCGCCAAATCCCGAGAGCGCCTGGTGCAGTGTGACAAGCCCGGTGGCGTAAAGCGCCATGCCGACACCCATGGCCACCAGAATGACCGGGATGCGGTTCCAGACGAAAAGCACAATGGCCGCGAGGATGATCGCGGCCATGATGGTGATGTCATTCATGCGCTAGAGCCCCCAAGGCAGGCCGAGCATATACCAAGCCGCCAAAAGCAGGGTCCAGACCACGGAAATGGCGATGACATAAGGCAACATCAGCGCGATCACCGTGCCCACGCCGGCATCCTTCTGATACTTGATCGCGAAGGTCACGATCATGGCGAAGTAGGCGTTGAGTGGCGTGATGGAATTCATCGGGCTATCACCGACGCGATAGGCCGCCAGCACCACTTCCGGCGCCACGCCAAGCTGCATGAGCAGCGGCACGAAAACCGGCGCAAAAATCGCCCATTTCGCAATCGCCGCAGTGATAATCAGGTCAATGCCAAAGACCGCAATGACAAAGCCGATCAGCAGCGCAACCGTTGGTAGGTTCAACTTTTCCAGGAATTCCGCCATGGAAACCGCCGCAAGCGTCGCCATGTTGGAATAGTTGAAAATGGCGATGAATTGGCTGATGACCAGCAGCAGCAGGATCAGCCCGGCCAGCGCGCCGATGGATTTCTGGATGGCGGCAATGGCTTCGGCCCCCGTGCGCATGGTGCCGGCCGCGCGGCCATAGGCAATGCCGCAGACCAGGAAGATCAGCGCAATCGAGACAATAAGGCTACCCATGAAGGGCGAAGACCCGATGATCGCGCCGGTTTCCGGATTGCGCAGCGGCGCGCCGGGCGGCAGGGTCAGCAGGCCGATAAAGGCCAGCACACCCAACAAGGCATTCCGCGCAGCGCGCAGACCCTTGTATTCTTCCTCGGACAGAACATTCTCGCCCGGCACTTCGTAATCGCCCTTATAGGCACCAAGGCGCGGTTCGATCACCCTTTCGGTGATCACGCCAATCAGCACCGTCAGCACCACGACGGACGCGATGGAAAACCAGACATTCGCCGCGAGATCAATGGAAACATTGGGATTGACCAGCCGCGCCGCATCATTGGTGATTTCCGTCAGAATGCCATCCACCGGCACGATCATGACGTTGACCATGAAGGCGGAAGCAACAGCGGCGAAGGCCATGGCAAGGCCCGCCAAGGGATGCCGGCCAACCGAAAGGAAGGCCGCCGCAGCCAGCGGGATCAGCACCAGATAGCCCGCATCCGCCGCGATGGATGAAACAATGCCGACGAACACAAGAATGTAGGTCAGCATCTTCGGCGGCGCCACGATCACCAGCTTGCGGATCAGCGCCTTCACCAAGCCGGCTTCTTCCGCAACACCAACGCCCACCATGGCGACAATGATCACGCCAACCGCATTGAAGCCCATGAAATTGGGCACCACGCCGGTGAACATGAAGCGGATACCATCAATGGTCAGCAGGCTTCGTGCTGCTGTTGTTGCTTCCTCAATCTTGCCGGTCGCAGGGTTATAGGCCTGGTAGGTCACCTGCGCGCCAAGCAGCGACAGCGCGGCAGAAAGCAGCACCACAAAGACGATCAGATAGACGAATATCATCACCGGATGCGGCACGCGGTTGCCCACGCGCTCCACCGTATCCAGAAGGCGCTGCATGGTGGTTTTTGATTCGTTGTTCACCGGTGAATTCTCCGACGCGCTCATTGTGACAGGGCCTGCAAAATGCGCGCCCAGGAACGGATGCCCCTCTGGAAGCTTTCCAGATTGTATTTCTCATTCGGGCTATGGATGCGGTCATCTTCCAGCCCGAAGCCGGCCAGCACCACATCCATCCCAAGCGAAGTCTTCAACATATGCGTGACCGGGATGGAACCCCCGGAGCCGATAAAGACCGCGGGCTTGCCCCATTCATCGGATAAAGCCGCACGCGCCTTGGCAAAGGCCGGGTCGGTATCCGGGAAGCGAATGGCGCGGCCCGAGCCATGTTCGATGAATTCCGCCCGGCAATCGGAAGGCAGGCGCGCCAGCACATGCGCGCGGAAGGCCTTGCGGATGGCGTGCGGGTCTTGGTCAAACACCAGCCGGAAGGACACCTTGGCGGAGGCTTGCGCAGGGATCACGGTCTTGAAACCATCGCCCTGATAGCCGCCACCCATGCCGTTGATCTCACAAGTCGGGCGGGACCAGACCATTTCCAGCGCGTCGCGCCCCTTTTCACCAGCTGGCTGCGACAGGCCAATGACACCGAGGAATTTCTCGGCCGTGAAGCCAAGCGTTCCCCATTGCTGCTTCAGGCTTTCGGGCAATTCCGGCACGCCATCATAAAAGCCAGGCAGCGTGACGCGGCCCTGATCATCGTAAAGATCAGCCAGAATTTTCGCCAAAATCCGGTTCGGATTGGCCGCCGCCATGCCATAGAAACCCGAATGCAAATCACGATCGGCGGCGTGGATGATCACTTCTTCACCGCAAAGCCCACGCAGCATGGTTACAATGGCGGGGGTTTGCGGGTCCCACATATTGGTATCGCAGATCAGGCCGATATCGGCCTTCAATTCTTCCTTGTTGGCATCGAGAAAACCCGGAAGATTGGCGCCGCCTGATTCTTCCTCACCTTCCAGCAGGATGGAAACCGGGATGGGCAGCTTGCCGGTCACGGCTTTCCAGGCGCGGCAGGCTTCGACAAAGGCCATAAGCTGGCCCTTATCATCCGCGCTGCCGCGGCCACGGATCACCTTTGTGCCATCGGCCAAGGCTTCAATCACCGGGTCAAACGGGTCACGGTCCCATAATTCCAGCGGGTCCACCGGCTGCACATCATAATGCCCGTAGAAGAGCGCCGAGGCACCCTTGGCGCTGCGGTCATGCGCCACCACGATGGGATGGCCAGGCGTTGGCCGAGCCGAGGCTTCAAAGCCAATGCTGCGTAAATCAGCCGCATGCCATTCGGCATTGGCCGCGCAATCCTTGGCAAATGCCGGGTCGGTCGAGATGGATTTGATGCGGAGTACCGTAAAAAGGCGCTCCAGCGCGCCCTCCATGTCGGCGTCTATATGCGCCAGAACCCTGTCGAGATCGCTCATGTTTTTCTGCCTGCCATCCTGACCAGCGGGCGCGCTTGGGGCAGCACGCAGCTTGGACTTCATATTCGGTGTAGCGGTGTAGCACATAATGGCCTTGCACGGCACGTCCCGGGGCTGTGCCCCCCGTCCGGCCAATGGCGCCGGGGGCGTGCTGGCGCCGCGTGGCTCCGACAAGGTATCAATCATCCATGTCTGATCAAACCTCTCTTTCCGTCCACGCGCTGCTGCTTGCTGAGCGGCTTGATACGCGCGCGCTTGAACGGCGCGGCCCTGTGCTGCCTGGCGCGCTCAGCCTTGGCGAATTGCCGGGCGGCGGGCGCGCCTTTGCCTTTCGCTGGGGCGCGGTTGTGACCATCGGCGCCACGCTGGAACAAGCCAATGCTTTGGCCGCGCAGCTCCGCCCGCATCTCCATGAACCGCTCGACGTGCCGGAGCATGAAACAGCCGAGATCATCATCGGCGCGGCGGAGGATGGCGCGGATGAAACGGGCACCATCTTATTGCTGGATGGCTCACTGGCGCGCCTTGCCCTGGTTGCCAAGGCGCTCGCCAAAAGCGCGGTACTGACCCATCAGGAGGAGATGCTGGCGCGCACGCTTGACCGGTTGGAAGCACCGCTGGAACGCTTGCGGCGCGGGCAGCTTGGTCTGCCAACACGCCTTATCGTGCCGCTGATCGGGGAGGCGATTTCGGCCCGCGCGCGCTCCTCCGCACGTGTAGATACCGCAGCCAAGCCCGAATTGCTGTGGGACCATCCGGAATTGGCGCCGCTGCACGCGACCCTTGCCGCGGAATGGGAGCTTGCGGAACGCACCGAAGCGCTTGCCGGCAAGCTTGAGATGGTGCGCGAAATCTCCGAAACCTTGCTGGATTTAACGGAAACGCGTCGCTCACGCCTGCTGGAATTGGCGGTGGTGCTGCTGATCGCAACTGAAGTTGCCACAACGCTTTATGGGCTGATCATGCCGTGACGGGCGACTGAATTTCTTAGCAATGCTTCACGGCCCGGGAGGTGGCGGAGAAATCAGCCCAACTGGCGGAGGTGACGTCACCCAGCTTGTCAGATCACGGCCACGCGCTTCACCATAGGCGAAAAGGGCGCGCATATAGCCATTATCAAAAAATCTGGGCCGCGGCGTATCGAAATCCTGCCCGATGCTTTGCAGGCGAAAGCCGATGCGGTCGCGATAAGTGCTGAGATATATCCGATCAAGATCATTGATGGATGAAAAATGCAAAAGCGTCTGCGCAGACCGGCGCGCGATGCTGAATAGGCCCCCTGGCGGGTCAGTAATCGCGACATCCACACGACCATTGCGAATGACCCAGGCCGTGGTTTCACGTTGCTGTCCAGCGCGGCCCGTCAAAGCGCGTGGGCGGAACCTGGCTGGATAGAGAAAAACCTGCATCGCCGCGCCGCCATCCACATGCATTTCCTGAAAAGGCCGCCCATCTGCTTCGACATCAATCATCACGGGTGGAAAGGCACCGGGGATGGAAGCAGAGGCCAGTAGAATACGCCGAACAAGATTGAGAGCCTCAGGATGGCCACTCGCCGCAATCGCACCGATGTTCCATACCACCGGTCGCCCGACATCCAGATTGACTGTGCCGATCAACAATAGCCGCCCGCGTTGATGTTCCGCCGCAATGGCCTGCAACATCGCTTCATCGGCATGGCGTTCAATAAGGCGCGCGAGCGGCGTGGTATCGGCAAGCGCTTCGCGGAAAAGTACGGACAGGGCAAGCCTGCCAAGCTGCACCACGTCACTCGGCGCGATTTCGGTGAAGAGCGCGCGTAGTTGCGGATCATAGGAAGGCCCGAGGAAAGCAAAGGGGGCAATCAGGGCGCCGGCGGAAATGCCCGTGACCAATTCGAATTCTGGTCTTTGGCCGGATTCACTCCAGCCCACCAGCACGCCGGCACCAAAGGCACCATCATCAGCGCCACCCGACAGCGCCAGGAAATGTCCAGGCGCGGCGCGTCGCCCACGCCCAGCTTGCAGCCCCGCATCCCTGCGGCGCAGGACGCGTTCGTAATAGGCAATGATCGGCCCAGGATCACCATCTGCCCAGAAGCGAGAATCGGGCACGCCTAGAACATCAATAGCGGTCAACTGCTGCGAAGGCGGTGCCGGCAGGCGCGTAATGCTGGCGCAGCCTGCCAAGACGGCAAGCAGCAGGCAGGCCACTGCGGCACGCAGGGCGAAGCCGCCCCTCATGCGCGGAACCGAATCCTACCCGCGGGCATCATCCGCCGGATGCTCCGGCCAAGGCTTCGCGCAGCGTGGCTTCCTTGGTTTCGTCAAAGGAGGTGCGCATGATTTTACCGCCCATGCCTTGCAACCCTTCCATCACACGCTCAGCGGTCATTTTGCGGATCAGCAGAAACAGCGCGGCTTCACCGCCCTGAAGGCTTTGCGACACTTCCTTCATGAAATTGTCATTGATACCAACATCAGTAAGCCGCCCTGAAACCGCACCGGCAGCAGCCCCAACAGCCGCGCCCGCAAGCGGGTTGAGGAACAACAGCCCAATCAAGGCCCCCCACATCGCCCCGCCCGCAGCACCGGCGGCTGTCGGTTGAAAGGTCTGGTTCAGCTTGATGCTGCCATCGGGCTTGCGGAGTGCAACCACGGCATCACCAAGTTCAATCAGGTATTCGCGCTGCATGGAAGCAACACGCGTGCGCGCTTCTTCGGCCTGGGTTTCGGTCGGGAAGGAAATGACAAGAAGATCAGCCATGGTTTTGTTCCTATAATTTGGCCAGCAGGATTGCCGACACGCAGCGGGCCAAGGCCAGCAGTGCCGGGACTGAGAAGGGGCTGCAAGATGGCTTCAAGGCACCACCATGCGCCCCGACGCAATCAGAACGTTAAAGCTGCGCCAATCGGTTCGTATCCCATGCGCCGGCCCGACTGGGCAAGGGGCATTGAAGATCTTCTCCAAAGCGTCATGCAAGCCAGCGCCCGCCCGCAAGGCACGGTGCGCCGTGCTTGGCTGAACTGGATAGGCTGTATGATCCCATCGCCATTGAAGAAGCCATTGAACCATCTGGGCGTAGGCAGTTACCTTCACGAAGAATTGTTAAACACTCAGCGATGCTTTCGGGATGAGCGGCGCGTCCCTGTGCTGCGCGCTGCATCCCCCGCAAGGTGCAGGCTGCTGGCCCAAGGCGAGGCTTGGTATTAAGCATATCCACATGCTCGGAAGGAGAATGAGCAGACCTTGCCCCATGCAGAAACTCTATCGCCAGGGAATATGGCGCCAGGCCGCAGCCCCGGCGCCCCCGCCATGGATCGTTTTTCGGTGGATACGCGCGACCTTCCGCCCGCGATCGGCTTCGATGTTTGGCGTGCTTTCTGGGAGCCTGTGGTGCATCTTGTGGCGCCGCCCGCTGGCGTGGATGGCTTTCGCGGCCATGCCGAACTTCGTCGCCTTGGCCGCCATGTCCTGCTGAATTTTCGGGCGGATGCCGCGCATTATCGCCGCGCCCGCAGCGAAGGGCTGCGCGATGGGTTGGATCATTGGCTCGTGGCGCTCCGCCTTCGCGAAACAGATGGCGTGCCAGAGGAATTGCTGCTGGGTTCTCTTTCTCTCGGGTTCGGGCTCAGGCATTTCGGGGGGCATTGCTGCGGCGTGCTGATTCAGCCTGAACACCTGCCGCAACTGGCCCCCGTTTTCGCCACCGCACGCGCCATGCCGCTCAATAGCCCGGCAGCGCGGATGCTGGGCGGCATGCTGCCCCGCATAGCGGGTTCGGCCGATGAAATCAGTGCCGCAGATGCGCCGCGCTTGGAAACCGCGCTATCTTCCATGCTCACAGCCTGTCTGACTGGTTTGGAAATGCGCCCCGCCAGTACACGCCAGCAACTTGAAGCCGCGCGCCGCGCCAAGGTGATTGCGCTGGTAGATGCGGCGCTTGGCGAAGCGGAACTCTCCCCCGCATTACTGGTCAAGCGCTCGGGCATTTCACGGTCAGAGCTTTATCGTTGCTTCGCGCCGATTGGCGGCATTGCGCGCGTCATTCAACAACGTCGGCTGCGCCAGGCTTACCGGGAATTGGTGCGCGCGGATGCGCCGGCCTGGGTCAGCCGCATCGGGGAGGAGGTTGGCTTTTACGACCCATCCAGCTTCACCCGCGCCTTCCGCCGAGAATTCGGCTGCACGCCAAGCGAGGTACTGACGCGCCGCGCACCGCAAGCAAGCCGGGCCGCGCCCGGGCTTGCCGCTGCTCTCAGCTTTCGCTGATCACCTTTCGGTCGCCCTGGCGTTCCAGGCTGGCAACATAAAGCGCCGGCAGCACCACCAGCGTCAGCAAGGTCGCCACCAAAAGCCCGCCCATGATAGCGAAGGCCATCGGCCCCCAGAATACTGTCGGCGCAATCGGGATCAGCCCCAGCACGGTAGAAAGCGCCGTCAACATCATGGGCCGTAGGCGAGAGGTTGCTGCTGCCACCACCGCGTCGCGTAGGGGCAACCCGGCCGCGCGGTCTTCCTCAATCTGCACAATCAGGATCACCGCGTTTTTCGCAATCATGCCAAGCAAAGCCAGGATGCCAAGAATGGCCACAAAGCCAAGCGGCCGGCCAAAGGCAAGCAACGCCGCCACCACGCCAATCAGCCCAAGCGGCAGGATCGCCACCACCAAGCCAAGCCGCGCGAAGTTTTGCAATTGGAACATCAGCGCGGTCAGCATCACCACGATCATGATGGGCACCACCGCCAAAACCGAAGCGCGACTTTTCTCGCTTTCTTCCGCAATGCCACCAACTTCGATGGCATAGCCCGCGGGCAGGCGCGTTTGCAGCGCCGCAATGCGCGGGGCGAGTTCCGCCACCACGGATTCAGGCAGCACGCCCGGGCGCACATCGGCCTGCACGGTCAGCGCCAAAACCCGATCCCGCCGCCAGACCAGCGGGTATTCCTGCCCGTAGGAAATCGTGGCGAATTGGCCTAGCGCCACGGTGCGGCCACCCGGAATCGGCACCTGCATTGTTTGCAGCGTATCGAGCGAGATGCGTTCGCTCGCCGTCGCACGGGCCAGCACATTCACCAGATAAATATCGTCGCGGATTTGCGTAATCACGCTGCCGGTGATCACGGCATTCAAGGTGGCGGCAAGGGCTGCGGAAGAAAGCCCAAGCTGGCGCGCCTGGTCCTGATCCACTTCAATGCGTAATTGCCGCGCGGGTTCGATCCAGTCGAAGCTTGGGCTGCGCACCCCGCCACTGGTCGCGACAACTTGCGCGAGTTCCTTCGCTATGCCGCGAATGCCCTCAATCTCCGGGCCCAGCACACGGTATTGGATGGGCCAACCAACCGGCGGGCCCAATTCTAACGGCGCCACGCGCGAAATGGCGGCGGGGAATTGTTCGGCAAGCAAGGCTTCGATGCGCGGTTGCAGGCGTTTGCGCGCCTCAAAATCCTTCGCCACCACCACGGCCTGGGCGAAGAAGGGGTTCGGCAATTGCACATTGAGCGGCAGATAGAAGCGGATCGCGCCGCGACCGACATAGCTGCTCCAATGCGCAATATCGGGGTCCTTGGCGAAGGCCGCATCCAGCCTTTCCATCGCTGCCTCAGACGCGTGGATTGAAGCGTTTTGCGGCAGCGTCAGATCCACCACCAATTCAGGCCGGTCGGATGCGGGGAAGAATTGCTGCGGCACAAAGCGCACCGCGAAAAGCGCAATGGCAAAAGCGGCGACCGCGGCGGCAATCGTGATCCACCGGAAGCGGATCGCCATATGCAGGAAGGCCGCATAGCCGCGCAGCAGCCGCCCAGGCGCCGGCGCTTGGCCGGCCGTTGCCAGCTTTGGCGCCTTCAGGATCGCCATGCCAAGCAGGGGCGCGAACATCACGGCGACAAACCAGGAAACCACCAGCGCAATGCCCACCACCGCGAAGATGGAAAAAGTATATTCGCCGGCGGAACTGGCCGCGAAGCCAATCGGCAGAAAGCCTGCGATGGTGACCAAGGTGCCGGTCAGCATGGGCGCAGCCAGCGTACGATACGCGAAGGTTGCCGCCTGATCCTTACGATCACCGACCGAAAGGCGCCGGATCATGGCGTCAATCGTTGTCATCGCATCGTCAACCAACAAGGTCAGCGCGATGATCAGGGCGCCAAGTGAAATACGCTGCAAATCAATCCCCGCCAGCAGCATAAGCGGGAACACAATGGCAAGCGTCAACGGGATAGAAAGCGCCACCACCGCCCCAGCACGCACGCCAAGCGCCACGAAACTCACCGCCATGATGATCAGGATCGCCTGCCAAAGGCTTTCGGTGAAATCGCCAATGGCGCTATCCACGGTTTCTGCCTGATCGGCCACCAGGAAAGCTTCGATCCCAATCGGCAAGCTGCTTTCAATCTTGCGCATTTCGAGGCGCAGATTCTTGCCAAGCGCCAGAATATCGCCGCCTTCGCGCATCGCCACCGCAAGCCCAATGGCGGGCTTGCCATTCACGCGAAACATGGGCTGTGGCGGGTCGGTAAATCCGCGGCGGATTTCAGCAATATCGGTCAGCCGCACTAGCCGATCACCGGCCAGGAAGGACACTGCCGCAAGATCAGCCTCATTCTGGAAAGCGCCGGAAACGCGCTGTGCCAGGCGTTCCGTACCGGTCTGCACCAACCCCGCCGGGCGTACTGCATTCTGCGCCTGAAGGGCAGCGATAAGTGTGGGGTAATTCAGCCCAAGCCCAGCCAGACGTTCCAGAGAGAATTCAATGAAAACCACCTCATCCTGCGCGCCCAGGATTTCGATTTTCGTGACATCAGGCACGCGGAGCAGGCGTGAACGCACAGACTCTACCTGATCGCGCAATTCACGATGTCCAAAGCCATCCGCAGTGAAGCCAAAGATGATGCCGAAAGTATCGCCGAAATCATCATCGAAGCCGGGGCCGATCACCCCTTGTGGCAGGGTGTGGCGCATATCGCCCACGCGCTTGCGCACCTCATACCACATATCCGGCACCACCGCCGCCGGCGTCGCGCCTTTCAATTCAACAAAGATGGTGGTCTGGCCCGCGACGGTATAGCTGCGCAGCCGGTCGAGATTGGGCGTTTCCTGCAGCGTGCGTTCCAGCCGCTCCGTCACTTGCAGCAGCGTTTCCTCAATAGTGGCGCCGGGCCAGGCGGCCTGCACAACCATGGTGCGGAAGGTAAACGCCGGGTCCTCATTACGGCCAAGCCGCAGGAACACCAGCGTGCCGGCAATTACCGCCACCAGCATGAAGAACATGACCAGTTGCGGCCGCTTGATGGACCATTCGGAAAGATTGGGGCCGATCACTGCGGAGCGTCCAGCAAGCGCACCTTCTGCCCGGGGCGCAGCGCCTGCACGCCGGCGGTCACCACCACATCGCCACGCGCGAGGCCAGAGCCAATCACAACGCGCGTCGGGTCATGGCGCAGTACCTCAACGGGGCGCATCGCAACCGTGCGTGCGGCGGTGTCCACCACCCAAACGGCAGGGCTTGCGCCCTGGCGTGTCAGCGCGCTGGCCGGGATGGCATAGCCGCCACCGCCCGCGATCTCCATCCGTCCCGTCACCGTGGAGCCAAGCCTGAGCCCGGCAGGCGGATTATCCAGACCGATACGAACACGGAACGTCCCCGTCACCGCATCGGCGCTGGGGGAAACTTCACGCACGCGGCCATTGGCGCGCATTGTCGGGTCAAGCGTCAGCGCCACCGTCACCACCGCATCCGGCGGCGCGCGGTCCTTCACGGAAGGCGGTACATCAAAAACGCCATCCAAGCCTTCCTGGCGCGCAAGCCGCACGATCATGCGCCCGGGGGCGACGACTTCGCCGGGTTCCGCACCACGGGCGGTGACGGTGCCGGGCGCATCCGCCAGCAGCACGGTATAGCCCAGGCGGTTTTCAGCGATATTCACCTGGGCTTCAGCGGAATCCACCGCGCTGGTCGCGGTTTGCAATTGCTGCGCCGCCTGATCATAGCGCTGGCGCGTGCCAAAGCCGGTGCGCAGCAATTCCCGCGCGCGATGATAATTGGCGTGGGTTTCCACCAATTGCGCCTCAGCCGCCAACAAGGCAGCGCGCGCCGCGCGCAGGCCGTTTTCCTCATTGGTCGGGTCAAGCCGCGCAATCACCTGGCCGGCTGCCACGCGGTCACCCACATTGACCAGGCGCTCCACCATGCGGCCATCAATACGGAAGCCAAGATTGACCTCTGTTTCCGCCTGGATCGTGCCGGTCAGCGTGACAATGGTGCTATCGGCGCGCTCGGCCACACTCACCACACGCACCGGGCGCGGTTCAGGTGCTGGGGCGGCGGGCTGTTGGTCACAAGCGGCAAGGGCGCCGACAAGGATCAGGCATAGCAGCCCTCGGCCGCCCGGATGTCTCCGCATGCTTGATCCCTCCAATTTCAGAATAAGTTTCATGGTTACCGCGCCGGCAGCGTCGCCGGATCAGCGGCGCGTCCCGTTGCTGCGCCGGGCGTCCCGGGGGTGCCAGGGATTATCCCCGCCACCCTGTCCCGCAGGTAAGGAAAGAACGGGTTCGATGTCACGCGTAATAGGCTATCAAGGCTCATGACCAGCACGCCACTTTCTCCACGCGGCGCGAGGGCACCGAGCCGCAGGCCGAAATTATCATGAGCGTCCGGCGCAAGGCCATAGAGCCCGTCTTCCACCGGGAAGGGCAGAGCAAGATGGGACAGCGAAAACAGCCCCCGCGGCCATGCAAGGTCCAGCGCCCTGATCGCCTCGGCCCTGCTGCCCGCCGCTGTGAAGCGGGCATCCACCGAAAGCGTATCCGGCGCGGTATTGGTGATGAGCGTCAGGCCAAAGCCGCGCGGTGCCGGAGGGATGGCGGTGAAAGCGGTATCGGTGCGTGGTGCCAGAAGGGGGCCAATCCCTGCGTCGCGGTTCATATCGAACAGCACCAATTCACTCCGGCCAGCGGGCAGGCGCGCATGCAGCGCGGCGATCACCGCGCGCGTGCTGACCGTGGCATCCGCCAGCGATTGGAAGGTCAGCAGCGGGGGGAAGCGGTCGAGCCGCCCGCTTTGCTCCAACCGGCGCAGCCGGGATTGCACCTCCACCGTCAATTGATGCGATTGGCGCGCGGCATTCACCGGAAAAGAATTATATTTGAAGGGGTTGAATTCCGGCAGCACGGAAAGCCAGGCCGCGCCCGCGAAGGCCGGCAGCAAAGCCGGCAGCCCCGCGAGCCCGGCAAAACGGGCAAAGGGTGTCACCCCAACCATGGGGGAGAGCAATACAAGCTGGTCCGGCAGGCCAATGGCACCATCCTCGGCTGCTTCCAGCGCATGGCGCAGCGCAAGCGCCCCGCCATTGGAATAACCCACCAGATGCAGCGGCAGCCCCGGCGCGCGGCGGCGGGCTTCACGCACGGCAAGGCGCGTGGCCGCAGCCCAATCCGGCCAGGCCACATCAGCGAGGCCCGCCGGCACGGTGCCATGGCCCGGCATGCGCGGCGCAATGGCGATGAAGCCGGCTTCGGCATAAAGCGCGGCCAGATGGCGCATATTGAAGGGCGCATCCGTCAGCCCATGCACCAGCACCACAGCGCCACGCAGCGGCCCCTTGGGTTCCAGCACGTAGGAACGGTTCCAATCTTGCGCGAAAGCCGCAGGATGGACCGGGCTTGTCGGGTCATAGCGATTGGCGGGGCTGCGATCTTCGGGCGGCAGACGGTCGGATACCTTTTGCCGGACGAAATCAAAAGCACGCGCTTCGGCGGCCATGAAGCCAGCCCAATCCGTGGCATCCAGCGCCGCTGCGTCCAATTCGGGCGGCACCTTGGTATGCCAGGCGCGCAAATCCGGACCATGATAGACATCCCAGGCGCGCAATGCGATCAACAGGACGAGCAGCGCCGCCACCAGCAGCAGCGCCCGCTTGCCGAAGCTTTTGATCCAACGCATCAGCATCCGGCTCCTCCGAAAGATAGAAAATGACCGCCCTGCCGCGACCCTTGATCGTTCTGTTCTCGCTCACTTGCGTGGTCATCTTGGCCGCTGCCCTTTCGGCAGCGCAAGCGGTGATCGCGCCGGTGTTGTTTGCGATTTTCGTCATCGCGCTGGTTTGGCCGCTGCAAGGCGCGCTGCAAAAGCGCATGCCCGCGATTGCCGCGCTGTTGGTGACCATGCTGGTCACGTTGGTGACGCTGCTGGGCTTGGCGCTGTTGGTCGCCTGGGCTTTCGGGCGGGTTGGCGCGCATGTGGTCGCGAATGCAGCGCAAATCCAGGCCTTCTACGCCGCGCAAATCGCTTGGGCGGAAGCGCGCGGGATTGATGTGGCCGGCAGCATCGCCGCGCAATTCGATGCGCGCTGGCTGGTGCGCCTGGCGCAGGGCGTGTTGGCGCAGCTGCGCGGCACGCTCAGCTTCATTCTGCTGACGATGGTCTTTGTTCTGCTCGGCCTTTTGGAAGTTGGCGCGGTCAGGTCGCAAATGGCGCAGCTTGGGTCCGGCACGGCGGCAGCGCTGCTGCGTGCTGCGGAACGGATCGGGGCGAAGCTGCGTGCCTATATGCTGGTGCGAACCTTGGTATCGGTCGCGACTGGCCTGGTGGTTTGGGCCTTCGCCAAGGTGATGGGGCTGGAACTGGCTGCCGAATGGGGCGCGATTGCGCTGGTGTTGAATTACATCCCCTTCCTTGGCCCGCTGGTGGCAACGCTGTTCCCAACCCTTTTCGCGGCGCTGCAATTCGGGACCTGGGGCGCGGCGCTGATGGTTTTTGCCGGCTTGCAGGTGATGCAATTCCTGGGCGGCAGTTACATCGAACCCCGGCTTGCGGGCCGCAACCTGGCGGTCTCCCCCTTCCTGGTCTTGGCCTCGGTCTTTGTTGGCGGCTTTCTTTGGGGGGTGCCCGGCGCCTTTATCGGCCCGCCGGCGCTGATTGCCGCGCTGACGCTTTGTCAGGAATTCCTGGGTGCGCGGCCCTTCGCCGCCCTGCTTTCGGGGCAGGAAGCGCGGGACTGAAGCGCGCCCGCCAGCCACTGCGTCAGATACCTTCAAGCAGCGTATCCAGATCAAGTGAGGAGTGCTTGCCAATCGCCGCCGCGTGATCCTGCAAGAAGGCATCGCCCGCCTTCCGCCCGGCATCGCGCAACCATTCCAGAAAGGCCCATTCGGCATTGAGCTTGGAGGAATAGCCAAGGTCCACCATCACATCATTGCGCACCATATGCAGCCGCATGCGCGCCCAGGCCGCACCTTCGCTATCGCCCGGATCGGCCACCTTGCGGAGCAGCGCCATCATTTTGAGTTCCTTCAGCGCCACCGCGTTGAAGGAGATTTCGTTCACGCGATCCAGAATATCGCGCGCGCTGCGCGGCATGCCGGGCCGGGTGATCGGGTTGATCGGGATCAGGATGGTGTCGTCTGAATCCAACTCCGTCACCAAGGGCACCAGGGTTGGATTGCCGGCGAAGCCGCCATCCCAATAGGGTTCGCCATCAATTTCCACCGCCTGGAAAAGCTGCGGCAGGCAGGCGGAAGCAAGCAGCGCCTCCACCCCCAGATCGGCATTGCGGAAAATCCGCGCGCGGCCCGTGCGTACATTGGTGGCGGTCACAAAAACCTTGATCGGGCCATTACGGAGCGCGGTGAAGTCCAGGCTATCAGCCAGCACATCGGCCAAGGGATTGCCGCCAAGCGATGGCACATCATAGGGCGAGACCATCCGCGCCATCATGTCCATCATCAAAAAGGCCGGCGAGTTATCCAGCGTCCAGCGCCCCAGCATGATATCCACCGGGCCGCGCTGAAACGGGCTGAAGCGTGCCGCGTCTGAAACCTTGCGCCAGAAACCCTCAAGCGCCTGACGGGCACCCTGCCGGCCTTCGCGCGCATAGCCACAGGCCATGACCGCGGCATTCATGGCGCCGGCGGAGGTGCCGGAAATACCCTCAATTTCCAGCCAAGGCTCCTCAAGCAGCCGATCCAGAACCCCCCAGGTGAAGGCGCCATGCGCCCCGCCCCCCTGGAGGGCAAGGTCCACATTGACCTTGTCGCGGTTCTTCATGCTTTTCCCCTTCAAACTGGGTGGGTTGGGCAGATTGGCAGTGTCCCCGCCGCCGGACCCAGACATCCCGGCCAGATGTGTCTAGAAGCGGCGCGCCTTGGGGGATATGCCCCACTCGTCCCGCTGCTTGGCAAGCCGTTCCTACCCGGTTC
This sequence comes from Roseomonas sp., assembly GCA_044345845.1. Taxonomy (GTDB): domain Bacteria; phylum Pseudomonadota; class Alphaproteobacteria; order Acetobacterales; family Acetobacteraceae; genus Neoroseomonas. The sequence goes on along the minus strand of JBIJAH010000014.1, from coordinate 44,667 downwards.
TGCGCCAAGGTACTGGCAGCCGGCAATGCCCCCATGCCATGCCGATTATGTGAAAAGATTAATAAAAGCTTGGCGTCAGGTTCTTAATTATTGTAACCCCTTTCTAATGCTGGGAAACAAGAACGAGACAGGGAACCATGTCAGAGGTTGGAGGCTATCAGGCTGCGCGCGCCGCAGGGGCTGAGGCGGGCATTTTGCCGCCCCTTCCGCCCAAGGCTGAGGCTTTGCATTGCCTGCATGAGACAACCCGCCATTTGCCACCGCACGAGCAATTTGACGCGTGGCGGGCGGCCAATGCCAGCTTTCTGGTTCATCACAGCCCGCCTTCCCGCCCTGAAAGCTATGAGGCAGAGGCGACCACTTGGAGTTTCGGCCGGCTTGCCTTGACCAAGGCCGAGACGCCGGGCGGTGCCTATAGCCGCACGGCAGAGTGTTTGCGCCGGGATGGGCTGGACCATTGGTGCTTTTCCATGGCGCTGCAGGGCAGCCGGGTGCATCGGACGCGTGATCAGATCAGCATGATGCAGCCAGGGCAGATCATGCTTGATTCGCTCGCGCAGCCCTTTGAAGTGGCACGCACCCGTTCAACCTGGCTGTACCTTTATCTACCGCGAGACGTTCTGCCGGAAACAAGCGGCCTGGCGCAGGGCTGCCGCATGCTGAACACGCCCGAAGGGCGGTTACTGGCTGAGCATTTGCGGCTGCTGGCAGCAGAATTACCGCGCATGAGCGCCGCCGAAGCCGAACGGATGGCCGAGGCAACGCAGGCCATGATCGCGCTTGCCGTGGCGCCGGGATCACGGGCCGAGGATGCCACGAACGGCCCGGTTGCAGCGGCGCAGATCATGCGGCTGCGCGCCCTTATCCGGGCCAATCTTGGCTCCGCCACCTTCGGCCCGGCGCGGCTTTGCCGGCTGGCGGGGATTTCACGGTCTCAGCTTTACCGGTTGTTTGAAATCCATGGCGGTGTTGCGCTTTTCATTCAACGCGAAAGACTGGGCGCGGCGCATCGTGCGCTATCGAACCCAGCCGATTTCAGGAGCATTTCAGAAATCGCGGAATCGGTTGGCCTGTTTGATCCTTCAAGCTTCAGCCGGATGTTTCGCCGGAGCTATGGGATTTCCCCTCGGGATTTGCGGCTTGCCACCAATGCCGGGACCCATTCGGCGGGCAGCCAGGTGCCGGCAGCCACATGGAATGCGGGTTCCTTCCCTGCATTGCTGCGGATGCTGTAGGGTGGGCGCGCCAACGCGCCATACCCTACAGGAGGAAACAAGTTCAGATGAACGCCATCAAGCAAACCATCACATCGGGCAAGACCGCCATCGGCACGACAGCGGGGCCGAATATTGATGTTTCGGTACTCGCGGATGCGGGGTTTGATTTCATTCTGTTCGACACGCAACATTCCCCCTATGAGATCAAGCAACTTGCCCCTTCCATACAGGCGATGCGCGGCAAGAAGGCCGCCCCCTTGGTGCGCGTTGCCGCGAACCAGGCGGATCAGATCTGCTTTGCGTTGGACGCTGGGGCGCGCGGCATTATTGCCCCCATGATCAATACGCGCGCCGAGGCCGAGGCGATGGTGCGTTCCTGCCGCTACTACCCGCTTGGCAATCGCAGCAATGCGGGTGTACGCGGTGAATGGGGCGAATTCCCGAAGTATCGTGATTATCTTGATACCGTGAATAATGAGCTTGTCATTGTGCCGATGATTGAAACCAAACAGGCGCTGGAAAACCTGGACGCCATCGCATCCGTCCCCGGCGTGGATGTGCTGCTGATTGGGCCTTCCGATCTTTCGATAGAATTGGATGTGCCGCTGGATTATGCCTGCGACACCTATCAGCGCGCGCTGGACAAGATTGCGGCAACCGCGGCGAAGCATGGCATTGCCGCCGGCATGTATTTCATCCCCCCCGGCATGGAGCCGAAATTCTTCGTGGATAAGGGGTTCAAGTTCTTCACCATGCCGTGGGGCCCCTGGGCCAGCAACGGTATCCAGAGCGCGATCGCCGGCATCAAGCGCTGAGGCCCGCGACGCGGGGCGGTGGTGGCGCGAGGGTGGGCCTTACTCAAGATAATTAGGCAATCTTGCGCGCCATTCGCTCATAAGAATGAGGGTTCCCTCGATTGAGGCGCCTTCATTCAGCACGAGTTCCAGTTCACCTGCCCGCTTTGCATCCTTTGGTGTGAAATCTTTGCTCAGGAAATCCAGAACGTCGCGCTTATAGGCGGTATCTGGATTATCCAAGTGGTCGCCCTTGGTTTCCAGGACGGTGATGCGCTTGCGCCGTCCCTTGCCTTCGACAGCGAAGATGAAATCCGGGTAGATTTTGTGTTTGCGCCAGCCCTGAATGCCATATTGGGTGCGCGCGACGTTACGGTGCCACCAAGTCAGGGTTTGGGCGCCATCCAAGTCTTTTGCGACTGCCCGCTCATCAAGGTTTAGCTCACTCTCATAGACCGGCGCGAAAAGGCTTTTTTCCAGTGGCGCGCCTGTTTTGCCGGCAAGATGCTTTTCATCTTCCTGCGCCAATGTTTCGACTGAAAAAGGCATGCGCCAATTGCGGCCATCAAGACGCAAACGGAACTGGATGTTTCCTGCCTCCACCTCTCGCTTGAAAAATACCTCAGCGAAGTCATTTCGGGCAGCTTCAAGGCCCTTGCGCAATTCCGTCACGATCCCAAACGCAGATTTACCCAGTCTTTCATCGTCAAACCCGCGCGCATGAAGCCGATCCAAAAGCTTGCCCAGAATTTCCCGCCCAACAAAGCGATTGGGGACAAAATCGGCAATCATGCGGACGGCATGAACGGGATCAAAGGCAAGGATTTCACCGCTGGCCGCCACGGTTTCCTGCGCCAAAAAGGCTTTCCCATCTTCCGAGAGGCGGATGCGCTGAAGTTGGCTTTCGGCAGCTTGTGCATTTTCCGGGATGCGTTCGGCAATGTCCTTGGGGTCAAAGCCCCGCCAATCTATTGCGGCAAGGATATCCGTTTCATAATCCAGTTCTCGGACAGATTCCCCCTCCAGGATCATGACCTTGGGTAGATAAATATCGGTTTTCGTGAAATCGCGGCGACGCTCTATCTTCCGAACAGTTTTGACCTTACCCGCGCCCGCCCCTTCGCCGACGCGCAGGACCACATCACCAAGCCCATCCTGTTCCAAGCCATTTTTGATAGCTTCCACCACCTGACCTGTTTCGGCGTGGTGGGTGACGATGTAGCATTCATCAAGGGCGGTTATGCCGGTTTTCATAGCATCGGGTTGCCGCAGAATACGGCCCACAAGCTGCGTCATGGCGCTTTGCTGTGTGCTGGCTGCAAGCGCGCATAGCACATAGGCAAAGGGACAATCCCAGCCTTCTTGCAGGGCCTGCTTGGTGATAATGGCCCGCACACGATTGGTGGGTGAAAGCAAATCCTGGTTCTCCGGGGCGCTCAAATCATTTTGTTGATGGGTCTTGATGGCGATTTCCGCACCATCAAACCCCGCCGCCAAAAGCCATTCCCTGACATCTTCCGCGTGGATGTGCCCGCCTTCGCGCTGATCAGCACCGGTGCGTTCCACCTGCACAAGCATGATGGGGCGGATATAACGGTTGGAATCCGCCCTTAGCTTCCCGGCATCCGCTTCCAGCGCACGCAGCCTTTCATGCGCAACCGCCAAGGTATCGCGCCAATTATTGCCCTGCCGCGGGTCCAGATTGAGCGGCATCTTGATCATATCTTCCAGGTCCAGTTGCCGGCCCGTGACTTCAACCAGCACATTGGCATAGCGCCCAGGCTTTGGTTTAGCGCCACCGGTCGGCGCAACATCCTTGGGTGTTGCGGTCAGTTCCAGCACAAAGCAGGGGTTGAAGCCATAAAGCGTTGCGAAGGCGAGGTCGGCTATCGCCCGATGCCCTTCATCCATCACAACCACCGGGCGGATCAGGCGCAGCGCATTGCCGAGTGAATCCTTGATCATCGGGAAAGGGGTGTCGGCATAGTAAGCGCACAGATTGGGTGTCTGGTCCAGCACAAGCCGATGGGCCTGTTGTTCGCCTTCGGGCGGGAAGAAGCCTTGCACATCCCCCCGATCCTGGAACATCTTGAGTGCTCCCTGTTTTTCCCGGTTTGAGGATTGCAGCATGAGCAGCATGACGCAGAGATTGGCGTCCACGTCGCGCGCATCCAGCCGATCCGTCTTTTCCAGAATGCGCACGCGCCCGGCAGCGGCACGATCCAAGGCTTGGCGATAGGGGTGCTGGCGGTCCTTCAACCGCTTCAGGGTTTGGGTGTAAATCGCCTCATTCGGCACAATCCATAAGACAAAGCCATGATTGCGCCCCAAATAGTGGTTCATGACGCGCGAGACGCCAGCAACCGCCAACCATGTTTTGCCGCCACCGGTTGGCACTTTCAGCACGGCATTGGGAACAGGGCGGTTGCAGCCATCACGCCTTTCGGAGAAGGGGGTAAGGCTGCGGGATTTGGGCAATTTGCCTTCGGTTCGCATCGCTTCCCAGGCTTCCTTGGCGAAATCCGGGATGGGCAAGTTGAGGTCCGGTGATTCCGCTGCCAGCGCGCTGATTCTATCAGCGCGTGCCTTTTTTTCTTTCAAGTGATCCAGAAAGGCATCCAGCGCGGAAAGCACGCGGTCCTGATAGTCTAGTTGGCGGAACATCGCGTCAGCTCCGGTCTATGCGGTAGAGCGCATCCGGCAGGGGCACAAATTCGACCTGGATTTTCTGTTCAGTCAGCATTTTCTGGCTGACGAAGCGCGCCGGGGCAAAAACCAGATGGCGCTTTTCGGGGGCTGTTTCACTGATGGCTTTGGCCCGGGTCAGCGTAAGCGCCGCTTCGGGGGATTTCAGCCAATCCAGATCAGGCTTGTAGAAAAGCCAGATATGCTGGCCTTCCGTTTGCCCAAGGTAGAAATCCGCTTCACGCATGCCGGCGGGGTCAAAAGCCCTATTGGTGGCCATGCTGAACAGCACCGCGCCAATGGCGGCATAGGGCGGCAGAGTTTCGCCGAGCAAAAGGCTATCCAATTCGAGCGGCGCGCCCAAGGTGCAATAGGTGAAATTGCCGCCCAAGCCTTCGGCTCGTTCCGTCACGGTTTTTTCGCCAATAACTATCAACTCGGCATTCTTCACTTCTTTTTTTATTTTATCGTAATGGTTTTCGTCAGTATTCTCTATTTCCTCAATTCGTTGGAGAACTTCGCTGGCTTTCTGAAGGGTGCGCCAATTCAATTTTGTACGCGACAGTTCCGTTCGCCGCAAGCCCACGAAGGGATAGCCACTTATCGCGCGCCTTACACGTTCCGCGGTGAGTGTATCTGCGTAATCCTCAGCTTCGATAAGGATAAATTTACGGCCGCCACTGTCTTTCTTATTCAATGACAGTACAGCATGCGCGGTGGTTCCGCTGCCCGCGAACGCGTCTAAGATGAGACCGTTTTTTGGGCAGGCAATTTGCAAAACATCTGAAATGAATCCTAGCGATTTGGTGTGAGAGAAGGCGTCCCTGTTCAATAATTCCTTCAACTCATTTGCCGCAGTTGTCGAACTATACTCGGGCTTGTAAAAAAGGGTTTTGGGCTTTGCCGAAGGCTCCTCATCTTCTTCGGGTCGTTGCTTTTTACGTAATGAAAAACCGCTACGTCTACTCGGACCGATCAAAACATCATATGAAAGACGTTCACGCGTTTTCTTGGAAAAACCCCACCTCCAACGACCAAGGCGCCCCTCCTCTGTCTCGGGCCACAAGACAAAGAAGCCCAATTCTTCGTATTTTTTAGTTAAGCGCGCTTTTTGTTCGTCGTCAAAACGCTTCTCTTTTTTGATAAATAGTTGAGACACTTCGTCATCATCTGGCAAAAATGCACGCCCATCTTTTAAAATAATTGGGTAAAACATTTCAGGACGATTTTCGCGATACTGGTCCTCCCCAGTAGCACGTAATGGGGCACCCGGTTTAAATGGGCCACGTTCGTCCTTAAGCCATTCGTCCTGCTTCGCGTCATCTATTGGAAACTTGTAAATCTGAGCGCATTTTCGATCTTTTGCGTAAAAGACGATATATTCGTGCGTGCCCGCAAAACCGAATTGATCCTGGTTACCCTTTAAATTTGTAATTACTGGTGCGACCACAAGTCGATTTCTCTCGCCAAATACTTCATCGAGCAAAAGGCATAGATTTGAGAGCTCGTTGTCATCAATACTACAAGCGAAAATCCCAGTATCCGCAAGAAGTTCGTGAAGTAGGCGGAGTCTTGGCCACATCATACAAGCCCATTTCTCATGCCGAAGACCGTCATCTATGCCAACTGGGTTCTCCTGAAGCCACTGCCGCAGTAACGGCGAGGAAACATTGTCATTGTATCGCCAATTTTCATTTCCTGTATTGTACGGAGGATCAATGTATACGCAATCAACTCGCCCCGAGTACATCGGCAAAAGCGCTTTCAGCGCGTGAAGGTTATCACCTTGAATGATAAGATTTCCGTCGAGAATAGCGGGGCCGATGCCTTTCGCGGCGTCAGGTTTCACGGGACGGAAGGGAACCGCCAGATGATGGTTGAAGACAAATTCCTTGCCCTTGAAGTTCAGTTCCGTCATGTAACTCCCTTTCCGTCTCCGTTGGCTTCGCGGACTCAACGGCCCTTCGATGGCCGACCGACTCTCACCTGCCTTAGCATAGCCAAAACCGGAGTCCTGTGCGCGCTACGTTACGCTAGTCGGTCCGGTTCGGGCCACAGCCCCACCCCCGGTTTCCAAAGGCCGCGGGCCTTTGGTGGGTGGGTTTCAGGGAGGGCAAAGCCCTCTCTGACCTCGCACCACCCCAACCCTCCCCCAGCAAACCCCTTGCCTTCCCACCCCCTCCCCCCCTATTCTGCCCTCATGCGTGAAGTTTCGCGTCGCTTCGGCCTGTCTCATGGGGTTTCCGCCATTGCCGCCGCCTGCGCGCTACTTGGGCTTCGACTTATTCGCCCCTGGGCGTGAAAGCCTGCCGTGCGCGGCGGGCATCGTTCAGGGGAAGCCTTATTTGACCACGCAACCCATTGATTGCCCGGGGAAAACCCTATCATGGCCATAAATCATCCTTCTTTCGGCAAGCTCGCCGATAACCGCATCATCATGTTCGACACCACGCTCCGCGATGGTGAACAGTCCCCTGGTTTTTCCATGAATCTCCAGGAAAAGCTCCGCATGGCGGAAGCGCTGGCGGAATTGGGGATTGATGTGATGGAAGCGGGCTTCCCCATTGCCTCGCCCGGGGATTTTGAAAGTGTGCTTTCTATCGCGCAGCGTTTTTCCAAGGACGGCCCGGTGATTTGCGGCCTGTCGCGCACGGCGCCGGCTGATATTCTGCGGGCGGCTGAGGCGGTGAAGCCGGCGGCGCGCAAGCGCATCCATACCTTTGTCTCGACCAGTCCTTTGCATATGCGCGTCAAGCTGCGGCTTGAACCGGAACAGGTGCTGGAATTGGTGACCAGCAGTGTTGAACTCGCCCGCCAGCATACGGATGATGTGGAATGGTCGGCGGAAGATGGCACGCGGACGGACCCTGATTTCCTCTGCCGTTGTGTGGAAGCGGCCATCAAGGCGGGTGCCACCACCATCAATATCCCGGATACGGTGGGGTATGCGCTGCCTGAGGATATGACGCGCATTTTCACCATGGTGCGTGAACGGGTGCCGGGTGCGGATCAGGTGATCTTGTCCGCGCATAATCATAATGATCTGGGCTTGGCGGTGGCGAATACGCTGGCCGCCATTCGTGCCGGGGTGCGCCAGATTGAAGCCACCATCAATGGTATTGGCGAACGCGCCGGCAATGCCTCAATCGAAGAAGTGGTGATGGCGTTGCGCACGCGGGCAGATGCTATCCCGGTTTCGAATGGGATCATCACGCAGAATATCCTGAAGACCAGCCGCTTGCTGGCGACGATTACGGGTTTTGATGTGCAGCCCAATAAGGCGATTGTGGGCCGCAATGCCTTCGCCCATGAAAGCGGCATCCATCAGGATGGCGTGCTGAAGGACAAATCCACTTACGAGATCATGACGCCGGAATCTGTCGGCTGGTCCACATCATCCCTGGTGATGGGCAAGCATTCCGGCCGCGCCGCCTTCCGCGATAAGCTGAAGGCCTTGGGGTATGAGATTGGCGACAATCAGCTGAACGACGCCTTCCGCCGCTTCAAAGACCTCGCGGACCGTAAGAAAGTGGTCTATGATGAAGACATTGTGGCGCTGGTGGATGACGAAGTGGTGCGCCAGAATGACCGTCTGAAGCTGGTGGCACTCACGGTCGCGACGGGGATGAATACCCGCCCCACCGCCTCCATCGCGCTGGAAGTGGATGGCGAAAGGCGCGAAGGGGTGGCCGCTGGGGATGGCGCGGTGGATGCCACCTTCAATGCGCTGCGCCAGGCCTTCCCGCATGAAGTGAACCTAAAGCTTTATGCCGTGCAGTCGGTCACGGGGGGCACGGATGCCCAGGCGCGGGTGACGGTGCGGCTGGAAGAAGCGGGCAAGCTTGTGGATGGCCAGGGGGCGGATACGGATACCATCGTCGCCTCTGCCCGGGCCTATGTGCATGCGCTGAACAAGCTTTTGGTCAAGCGCGAACGCACCGAACCGCCGGCGGTACTGCGGGCCTGAAACGCCGGGGGTCATGCCCCCGGATTACGGCTTGAGAGTCCATCCCAGGGGGGGTAAATCCCTGGTCCTTCTGGCTTGCCGGAAAGCCATTCCCGCCACCTCGGCGCTCAGGCGTCGGGGCATACTCTGTTTGCAAGGGGTTTTAGCATGTTCGGACGCCTATTCGGCTTCCTGTCCGCCGATATGGCCATTGACCTCGGCACCGCGAATACGCTGGTCTATGTGAAGGGCCGGGGCATCGTTTTGAATGAGCCGAGCGTGGTTGCCATTTCCGATGTGCGTGGCCGCAAGCAGGTGCTGGCGGTGGGTGAGGAAGCGAAGCTCATGCTGGGGCGGACGCCGGGGAATATCTCCGCCATTCGGCCGCTGCGCGATGGCGTGATCGCGGATTTCGAAGTGGCGGAAGAAATGATCAAGCATTTCATCCGCAAGGTGCATAACCGGCGCGGCTTTGCCTCCCCCATGATTATTGTGTGCGTGCCTTCGGGGTCCACGGCGGTGGAACGGCGCGCCATTCAGGAAAGCGCGGAAAGTGCCGGCGCGCGCAAGGTGCTGCTGATTGAAGAACCCATGGCGGCGGCGATTGGCGCCGGCCTGCCGGTGACGGAACCGTCAGGTTCCATGGTAGTGGATATTGGCGGTGGCACCACGGAAGTTGCTGTGATCAGCCTTGGTGGCATTGTCTATGCGCGCAGCGTGCGCGTGGGTGGCGACAAGCTGGATGAGGCGATCATTTCCTACATCCGCCGCCAGTTCAATTTGCTGATCGGTGAAAGCACCGCGGAACGGATTAAGCTTGAAATCGGCGCCGCCGCCCCTCCCGAAGATGGCGAAGAAGGCCCAACAGCCGAGGTGAAGGGCCGCGATTTGATGAATGGCGTCCCGCGCGAAGTGATTGTCAGCCAGCGCCAGGTGGCGGAAGCGCTGGCCGAACCCGTGGGCCAGATTGTGGATGCGGTGAAGACCGCTTTGGAAAACACCCCGCCAGAGCTTGCCGCCGATATCGTGGATAAGGGCATTGTGCTGACCGGTGGCGGGGCCTTGCTTGGCCGGCTGGACCAGGTGTTGCGCGATGCCACGGGCCTGCCTGTGGTGGCGGCAGAAGATGCGCTTTCCTGCGTGGCCCTTGGCACCGGGCGCGCGCTTGAGGATATCAAGCGCCTTCGTCATGTGCTGACATCCATGTATTGAAAGGACGCAAAGGTAGCCCCGCGTGATCAGGCTTAGCATCCCCTTACGGCAGGCATTGGCGCGGCTTTCGCTGCCAATCATGATTGCCGTGGCCTTTGGGGTGATGCTGCTGGGCAAGGCGGATACGCTGCTGGTGGAGCGGCTGCGCAATACGCTATCAGACGCGTTGGCGCCGATTTATGCGGCGGTGTCTCAGCCAGTGAATGCAGTTGAGGAAGCGGTGGCGGAAATCCAGAGCCTCGCGGCATTGCGCAGCGACAATGCGAAGCTGCGGGAGGAAAATGAGCGCCTGCGCCGCTGGCATGCCGCGGCTTTGGGGCTTGAGGCTGAGAATGTGCTGCTGCGCCGCCAGCTTGGCTTCATGCCTGAAGGCGCGCCCAATTTTCACGCAGCACGCGTGGTGGCAGATGGCGGGGGCACCTATGCCCGCGCGGTGCTGCTTTCCATCCCGCCGCAACATGCCATCCGCAAAGGCCAAGTTGCCTTGGATGAACGGGGCTTTGTGGGCCGCGTGACGGAAGTGGGCTCTCGTTCTGCCCGCGTGCTGCTGGCGACTGATATGAATAGTCGCGTGCCGGTCACGCTTGAAGCCAGCCGCGCACGTGCTGTCATGGCGGGCACAAATAGTGCGCGGCCCCGCCTGGCGCATTGGCCGGAAGGTGTCATTCCGCAGGAAGGCGAAAGGGTGGTGACCAGCGCGCAGGCCAATGCCTTCCCAGCCGGCCTGCCGGTGGGGGTGGTGCGGCGGAACGCACAAGGGTCTTTGGAAGTGGAGCTTTTTGCGCGGCTCGATCAGTTGGAAATCGTCCGGCTGTTCGATTTCGGTCTTTCGGGCATTCTGCCGCCGGAAGCGGTGGCGCGCCCGGAACCCCGCCCCGCGCGGCGCTGATCCGCCGCCATGAGCTTGCCGACGAAACTCCGCGCACCGCCGCCCGGGCGCCCGGAACCACCGCAAGATTTGCCACGGCGCCTTGAAGCGCTGCTAAGGCTGGCCTTCCCGTTGCTTTCCACCGCCGTTGTGCTGATCCTATCGGCAACGCCCACCGGCTTGCCGGCGCTGGCCTTCGCGCTTGCCATGCCCTCCATCGCCTTCTGGACAGTGTTTCGCCCGGCAGGCATGGCGCCGCCTATCGTGTTTCTTCTTGGGCTATTGCTGGATCTACTGACGCTGGCGCCGCTTGGTGTGCATATCATCGCGCTTTTGGCGCTGCATGGCGCGGCGATGCGGCTGCGTTTCTGGTTGGCGCGGCAGGGTTTTGTGATGGTGTGGCTTTGCTTTTGCGTAGGCGCCTTGGGTGCAACGCTGCTTGCCTGGTCCTTTACCGCGCTGCTGCTGCTCACCTTGCCGCCATGGCCACCCATTTTTCACACGGTACTGCTGAGTGCCGGGCTATATCCGCTGATCGCCACCATCCTCTCCCGCGCGCATGAGGCGATGCGCGGCGCGGAGAATGCGCCATGAAGCTCTGGCCTCAGCGTCGCGCAGCCGGGATTGGCGGCAATACGAATATCCGGCGGGAAGAAGAACGGCGACGGACAATTTTCACGCGCCGCGCGGCATTATTGGGTGCGGTGCAGCTTGGCGCGCTTGGTTTTCTTGGGCATCGGCTTTATCGGTTGCAGATTGAAGAAGGCCGGCGCTACGCAACACTCGCGGAAGAAAACCGTGTCAGTGCCAGGCTTTTTGCCCCACCACGCGGGCGTATTCTGGACCGGCGCGGCGATGTGGTTGCCGGCAATCGGCTGAATTGGCGGGCACTTCTGGTCGCGGAACAGACCGCGGATGTCACCGCCACCATCGAAACCTTCTCCCGCATTGTGCCGTTGCAGGATCACGAAAAGGCGCGGATCGAACGCGATATCAGGCGCAATCGCCGCTTCGTGCCCGTGATCCTGCGCGAATTCCTGAGCTGGGAAGAAATGGCGACGATTGAGGTGAATGCGCCCGATTTGCCCGGTGTTTCCGTTGATATGGGCACGACCCGCATCTACCCAGAAACCGAACATCTGGCGCATGTGCTTGGCTATGTCGGCACGCCAACCGAACAGGAAGCGGGCGATGAGGGCATTGTAAATCTGCCCGGCATGCGCGTGGGCCGCGCGGGGTTGGAGCGTTTCCATGACCGCGTGCTGCGCGGGCGCGCGGGGTCTGTCCAGGTTGAAGTCAATGCGCTTGGGCGTGTGATCCGCGAATTGGATCGGCGCGAAGGCATTCCCGGCCAGGATGTGCAAATCTCCGTTGATACCGGGCTACAAAAGGCCATCCGCGACAAGATTGATGAAGGCACAACGGCGGTATTGCTGGATGCGCGCAATGGCGAAGTTCTGGCCATGGCGACCAAGCCATCCTTTGATCCCAATATCTTCAATTCCGGTGTCAGCGCTGCGCAATGGCGGCAATGGACCGCATCGCGTTCCACGCCGCTGATCAATAAGGCGACGAATGGGCTTTATGCGCCGGGGTCCACCTTTAAGATGGTGGTCGCTCTCGCCGCGCTGGAAGCCAAGGTCTGCCGGCCCGGTGATATTGTGCATTGCCCCGGCCATTTCGATTTCGGCGATACGCGCTTCCATTGCCACAAGCAAAGCGGCCATGGCGGCATGAATATGCGCACCGCCATCTCCGCAAGTTGCGATGTTTATTTCTACGAAATGGCGCGCCGGACGGGCATGGATAAAATCGCCGCCATGTCCACGCGCTTTGGCCTTGGTGTTGATCTGGATATTGAATTGCCCGGCACCCGCCGTGGCCTGGTGCCAACCCGTGGCTGGCGGCAAGCGCAGGGCCACCCGTGGAATATTGGCGATACCATTGTGCATGGCATCGGCCAGGGCTTTTATCAGCTGACCCCGCTATCCCTTGCCGTGATGACCGCGCGGCTTGCGACTGGCCGCGCCGTGCAACCGCATCTGACACGCGCCATTGCTGGCCAGCCGGTGCGCGGCGGCAGGCCCGAAGATTGGCCATCCCTTGGTATCCCTGAGGCTGATTTGCGCGTGATGCGCGAATCCATGTGGGCCGTGGTGAATGGCGGCGGCACGGCGGGCGCAGCGCGACTGCCCGGCCAATACGGTGTCATGGCCGGCAAGACCGGCACCACGCAGGTCAGGCGCGTATCGCGCGAACAGCGCGAAAGGGGATTTAATGTCGCGACCCTGCCGCGCGAATGGCGCCCGCATGCGCTGTTTGTCGCCTATGCCCCCTATGACAATCCGGTCTTCGCACTTTCGGTAATTGTGGAACACGGCACCAGCGGTTCGGGGGCTGCGGCGCCGCTCGCGCGCGATATTTTGGTGGAAGCCTTCCAGCGCCTGCCCATCACCCCCACACCCCGCGACCCGCGCGTGGCGGAACTTGGCCGATGATTTTCGAACGCCGGCTGCTCACGGAAAGTCGCGGCGCTGGCCTGGTTTCCAAGCTTTGGCGCGTGCCTTGGCTTTTTGTGCTACTTCTGGCCGGCATCGCCGCCATTGGCTATGTCGCACTTTGGACAGCAGGCAGCGGCAACGCTGATGCCTATGCGCAGAAACACGCGTTGCGCTTTGGCTTCTGTTTGGTGATCATGCTGAGCATCGCCTTCATTGATATCAGGGTGATCCTGCGCTTCGCTTGGGTTGGCTACGCGGTAGCGCTCGGCTTGCTGGTGCTGGTGCTGTTTCACGGCAATGTCGGCAAGGGCGCGCAGCGCTGGATTGATATCGGGCCCGTACAATTGCAGCCATCGGAACTGATGAAAATCATGCTGGCGCTGGGCTTGGCCGCCTGGTTCCATCGCGCATCCTGGGAACGCATGGGCAATCCGCTGTTTCTGATCCCGCCCGCGTTGATGGTGCTGGTGCCGGTTGGATTGATTCTGAAGCAGCCCAATCTGGGTACCGCGCTGATCACCGCCATGATTGGCGCCGCCGTGTTTTGGGCGGCGGGCATGCGCTGGTGGAAATTCGCGCTGATGGCAGGCGCTGCCGCCATTGCCGCCCCCATCGCCTATGATCATTTGCGCGATTATCAGCGCGCGCGCATCACCACCTTCCTTGATCCGGAAAGTGATCCCTTGGGTGCCGGCTACAACATCATCCAATCCAAAATTGCGCTGGGGTCGGGCGGGTTATGGGGCAAGGGCTTCCTGCAAGGTACGCAGGGGCATTTGAACTTCCTGCCGGAAAAGCAAACAGATTTCATCTTCACCCTGATCGCCGAGGAATTCGGCTTCACTGGCGCCATCGCTACCTTGTTCATGCTGCTTTCGGTGGTTGTGTTTTGCTACATCGTCGCGTTTCGGTCGCGCCATCAATTTGGCCGGCTGCTCGCGATTGGGCTTGGCACCAATTTCTTCCTCTATGTCTTCGTGAATGTCGCCATGGTCACCGGCGCCATTCCGGTGGGTGGTGTGCCGCTACCGCTGATCAGCCATGGCGGTTCGGCCATGCTGACGGTGATGATCGGCTTCGGCCTTTTGCTTTCAGCCTATGTGCATCGAGACGCCGAATTGGGGCCCATGCGTGAATAGCGCGCGGCTGCTGCTGGCTTGGGTGCTGGCCGGCCTGGTTGCTGGGATTCTGCTGCAAATTTCTGGGCATGCCGCCTATGCCACTATTGCTTGGACTGCGGCTTCCCTGCCTATCGCGCTGCATGTCGCGATTGGCGTGCTGCGCTCACTTTTAGGTGGGCGGCTTGGCGTGGATGTTATTGCGCTTTTCTCCATTCTGGGCGCGCTGGCGCTGGATGAAGCCGCTGCCGCCGCGGTGATCGCGCTGATGGTGGCGGGTGGGGAGGCTTTGGAAGCCTGGGCCGAGGGCCGCGCGAAAGGGGCGCTGACCGAACTTCTGGCGCGCGCCCCGCGCGGTGCGGCGCGCATCAGCAATGGCGAGATCACCGACATCACGCTGGATGCCATCGCGCCGGATGATGTGCTGCTGGTCCGCCCCGGAGAAACCGTGCCCGCCGATGGCACGCTGGAAGATGCCGGCGCCACACTTGATGAAAGCATGCTGACCGGCGAACCGCTGCCCGTTTCGCTTAACCAGGGGGCAAGGCTGCGCAGCGGCGCTGTCAATGCAGGTAGCGCCTTTCGCATGCGGGCCAGCGCCGGCGCTGCGGGCAGCACCTATGCCGCCATCATCCGGCTGACCCAAGCGGCGTCGCAATCCCGCGCGCCTCTGGTGCGGCTTGCGGATCAATGGGCCATTGCCTTCATCATCCTGACCTGCTGCCTGGCCGGCGCGGCTTGGCTGATTTCCGGCGATCCACGTCGCGCGCTGGCGGTGCTCGTGGTGGCCACCCCCTGCCCGCTTATCCTCGCCGCACCCATTGCACTCATCGCCGGCATTGGGCGCGCAGCGCGGCGCGGCATTGTGGTGAAGGGTGGCGCCGCGCTGGAACGGCTCGCGCGCATTCGCACCGTGATTTTCGACAAGACCGGCACGCTGACGCCCGGCAGGCCAAAGCTTGCCGGGATTGAAGCTGACCCCGCGCTTGGCCGTGATGCGGCGCTGCGCCTCGGAGCTGCGCTCGCGCAGGCTTCCACCCACCCGGTTTCTGTCGCCTTGGTCGCCGCTGCCCGCGCGCGCGGCTTTGATCTGCCCATCCCCGAAAGCGTTGAGGAAACCCCAGGCGGCGGGCTTTCCGGCCTGGTGGATGGCAAGGCGCTAACGCTTGGCAGTGAGGGTTTTCTGATTGGCCAAGGCATGGGCCCGGAGAACGGGCTTTTCACCGCGGCCTTGGTGAGTGCTGCCGGTTCGGTCGGCTGGTTGGCGGTGGAAGGGCGCGCGGCGGCGGCCTTCATCATGGCGGATGGGCTCCGCGAAGAAGCGCCCCGCGCGGTGCGGGCACTCCGCCAACTTGGCATTGCGCGCATTTTGATGGTGACGGGAGACCGCGCCGCCGCCGCCACGCCCATTGCTGCTGCATTGCGTTTGGATGCGATGCTGGCGGACCGAGACCCAGAAGGAAAGCTGATCGCCTTGCGCGCCGAGGCCGCCAATGGGCCTGTCGCCATGGTGGGCGATGGCGTGAATGACGCGCCGGTGCTGGCCGCGGCTGATGTCGGCATTGCCATGGGCGCGCATGGCACCGCCGCTGCCGCCGAAGCCGGCGATGTCGTGCTGCTCGCGGATCGGCTGGACCGTGTGCCGGAAGCCATCGCCATTGCGCGCCGCGCGCGCCGCATTGCGCTGCAAGCGATTCTGCTGGGCATGGGGCTATCGCTGATTGCCATGGTTGCGGCGGCCCTTGGCTGGCTGAGCCCGCTCGCCGGGGCGCTGTTGCAGGAGGCGATTGATGTCGCGGCCATTCTTTATGCGCTGCGCGCACTGCTGCCCGGGAAGGATGGCGCCGTGGCGCGGCTTTCGGGTCAGGCAGGGCTTGCGGACCGCGTCGCCGAACATGCCGGGCTGCGTGACTTGGCCGAGGCGCTGCGCGGCGCGGGTGAGACTTTGCATGAAGGCCCTGCGCAGCTTGCCGCATTGCGCGCGCTTGAACGGCGGCTCCGCGATGAATTGCTGCCGCATCAGGCCGCCGAGGAAAGCGCGCTTTACCCGGAAGCCGCCGCGCGCTTGGGTGGGCAGGACCCGCTTGGGGTGTTGCTGCGGATGCATACCGAAATCGAGGGGCTGGCGGATCGGTTTTCCGCACTGCTTCCTTTGGCTGAAGCGCCGGGGGGCTTCGCGGAGGTGGCGCCCGCGCTACGGCGCACCCTATTCGCGTTGGAAGCGCTGCTGGCGCTGCATCTGACGGCGGAGGAGGAAGCCTTGGCCGGCCTGACGGGGCCAGAGGATCCAGCGCATGCTTCCCCTCGCTAAACCTGTGCGTTCTGCGCTAAAGCCTGTTTTGAGATGAGCACGCAGCCCCCCGAATCCGAAGCGCCAAGCCGCGACGGGCTTTGGCCCATGCCGCCCGGCCCGCCGCATGAGGAACGCCATTTCACGCAGAATGAGGTGGTGCGCGATCTGGTGATCGGCACCGCCGATGGCCTGACCGTGCCCTTTGCGCTGGCGGCGGCCTTGTCAGGCGCGGTCGCGGCCAATCCGCTGATTGTCACGGCGGGTCTTGCGGAAATCGCAGCCGGCTGTGTTGCGATGGGGCTTGGCGGGTATCTGGCCGCGCGCACAGAGGCCGAGCATTTCACCGCCGAACGCAAGCGCGAAGAAGAAGAAACCGAAATCTACCCGGATCGCGAACGCTGGGAAGTGGCGGCGATCCTGCATCGCTATGGTGTGCGCGGGGATGCTTTGCGCATGGCGGTGGATAGCATCTGCGCCGATAAGCGCCGGTGGGTGGATTTCATGATGCGCTTCGAATTGGATTTGAAGGAACCGCAGCCCGATCGCGCGGCGCGGTCAGCCATCACGATTGGCGGCGCCTATGTGGTGGGCGGGCTATTGCCGCTTTCGCCATATATGCTGTTGGACAGCACGCAGCAGGCGCTGGTGATTTCCGCCTGCATCACCGGCGTGGCGCTGGCGGGGTTTGGTTGGCTGAAGGCGAAAGCAACCGGCCTGCCCGCAGGGCGCGGCGCGGTGCAGACGCTATTCATCGGCGGGCTGGCAGCCGGTGTTGCCTATATGGTGGCGAAGCTGGTGGGCGGCTAAGCTCCGCGCCTCACAAGGCGCGATTGGCGCGCGCTACCACCGCTTCGAACAACACCTGACAACCGGCTTCGGCTTCTTCCGGCATAATGCTTTCGGCTTCGTTATGCGAAAGCCCATCCTTGCAGGGCGTGAAGATCATCGCGGTCGGCACGGAACGCGCGACATAAACCGCATCATGCCCGGCGCCGGAAATGATCTCCCGCGCAGGCAGGCCAAGGCGCTTGGCGGCCTGGCGCACCAGATCAACGCAGGAAGCATCAAAGGGCTGGGCCGGGATGCGGAACAGCTCGGTCAATTCCAGCTTGCAGCCATTGGCTTCGACAAGTTTCCGCGCTTCTTCCGGGAAGCTTTCAGCCAGGCCCTGGATTTGCGCGTCTGACGGGTGGCGGAATTCCACGCTGAAGCGCACTTCGCCCGGCACGACATTTCGGCTGGCAGGCAGCACCTGCAAAAAGCCCACTGTGCCGCGGCCATCTTCGCCGCGCGCGCGCATCAGCGCATCCACGCGTTCAATCACGCGCGCCGCCGCCACCAGCGCATCGCGCCGCGCGGAAGGCGGTGTGGTGCCGGCATGGCTGTCTTGGCCGATGATCACCGCGTCATACCAAATCTGCGCCTGCGCGCCGGTGACGATGCCAATCTGCTTGCCTTCGCGTTCCAGGATCGGGCCTTGTTCGATATGGAGTTCGAAATAGGCATCCGCCGGAAAGGGCGCGGCCTTATGCGGGCCCTTGTAGCCAATGGCATCCAGCGCATCGCCCACGCTCACGCCATCCACATCACGCAGCCCATAGGCTTTTTCCTGCGTGTAGATGCCAGCCCAAACGCCGCTACCCATCAGGGAATGGCCGAAGCGGCTGCCTTCCTCATCGGTCCAATTCACCAATTCAATCGGTGCTTCGGTCACGATGTTCAGGTCATGGATGCTCCGCATCACCTCAAGCCCGGCAATCACGCCAAGCGCGCCATCGAATTTGCCGCCGGTGGGCTGGCTGTCCAAATGGCTACCGAGCAGCACAGGCAGGCGAGAGGCATCGCGGCCTTCGCGGCGGGCGAACATATTGCCGATGGAATCAACGCGCACCGTCAGGCCCAATGCCTCGCACCAGCCGCGAAAACGATCCCGCCCGGCCTTATCCACATCCGTCAGCGTCAGGCGCTTTACGCCACCCTTGGGCGTGGCGCCGATTTCGGCCATCGTCATCAGGCTGTCCCAAAGCCGCTTGCCATCAATGCGTTGATTTGTGCCGCTCATGTTCCACTTATCCCTTGGCTTGCTTTCGCCCTGCCTTTGGCGCGCGGCGCGCGCCCTGTCCAGGGGTCAGGTGGACCATGGGGCGCCGGACCAGCGGGCGTTGCATCTTCCAGGCCCCCATGTGCATCTTATCGGCCAATCCTAACCCACGCCTGCCCTCAGGAGAAACATCATGGCCCATGCGCTTGAACCCTCCGCCCCTGCCATTCTGCGAAACTCCGAATTGGATGCGGAAGCCGTGCGCGCCGCGCGGGTTGATCTGGCGGCCTGTTTCCGCATGGCGGCGCGGCTTGGCCTGCATGAGGGGATTTGCAACCACTTCTCCTTCGTGGTGCCTGGGCGCGATGATCTGTTCCTGGTGAACCCCTATGGCTGGGCCTTTTCGGAAATGACCGCATCGCGCCTGCTGGTTTGCGACTTCAAGGGCAATGTGGTGGCGGGCGAAGGCGTGCCGGAAGCGACCGCTTTCTACATTCATGCGCGCATGCATCTGAACAAGCCGCGCGCCAAGGCGGCCTTCCATACCCATATGCCGAACGCCACCGCCCTTGCCATGCTGGAAGGCCCACCCTTGGTTTGGGCCGGGCAAAGCTCGCTGAAATTCTATGGCCGCACTTTGGTGGATGAAGATTACAACGGCCTCGCCTTGGATGAGAGTGAGGGTGATCGCATCGCCGCTTCCATCGGCGATGCCGATATCGTTTTCATGAAGAACCACGGCGTCATGGTGGTGGGCGCAACCGTGGCCGAAGCCTGGGATGATCTTTACTATCTGGAGCGCGCCGCCGAAGCGCAGCGCCTGGCCATGTCCACCGGGCGCAAGCTGAAGCCCGTGCCGGCCGAGATGGCCGCGCGCACCTATGCCCAAATGCGCGAAGGGGATCGTGAAAGTGCGAAGCTGCATCTGGAAAGCATCAAGCGTATCCTGACGCGTGAGGAACCGGATTTTATGCAATGAGGCTGCGGTTATTCCGCGCCGCCTTGGCGTTCTGGTTGCTTACGGCCTCCCTTCCTGGCTTGGCCGCGGAGCCTGAAGCCCCGCCTCGCCGCGATAATGGCATTGCGATAATGGGGGGCATCTTCTCCCCCGATGTGTTCAGCGATATCGTGCTGTCACCCTGGGATACGCGCACCGAATCAATCTACCTTCTTTCCGGATCCTATAATCGCCGCCTGACCACCGTGCTGAACCATTTGGACATTGAAGTGGAAGGCGGCCTGGGGAGGCGCTTTGGGGAAAATAACAGCGCTGAAGCCTATGCCGCACTTGGCCTGCGCTGGCGTCAATTTCCCTGGAATGACTTTCTGACAACCAGCTTCGCCGTCTATCCGATCGGTCCTTCCTACGTCGCTAAGCTGGCGCCGGTCGAAGTCAGCAAGGATGGCAGATCGGCGAATTGGCTGAATTATTTCTCGGTCGAGCTAACGTTCGCAGCACCCTCCATGCCGGAGCTTGAAGTGCTGTTCCGGCTGCATCATCGCTCTGGTGTTTTTGGCCTTATCAATGGCTCGACCAATGGGGCGGATTTCCTCAGCGTCGGGGCGCGTTACCGTTTCTGATGGCGGACGCGGCGCAACGCCCCCCATCGGTGGGCTTTCTGCTGCTGGTGATCACAACCGTCGGCTGGGGTATGAATTGGCCGGCGATGAAGGTGCTGCTCGCTGAATTGCCGCCGCTGACGACCCGCGCCATTGGCGGCGGGCTTGGCTTTATGGTGCTGCTGGTGGTGGTGCTGGCGCAAAAGCAAAGCCTTGTTGTGCCGCGCGCCATTTGGGGCAGGCTTACGCTGATTTCGCTGCTGAACGTCACAGCCTGGATGGGGCTCGCGAGTTTTTCGCTGCTCTGGCTTTCCGCGTCTGAGGCGACGATCATCTGCTACACTATGCCGGTCTGGGCCGCGGTTTTCGCCTGGCTAATACTGGGAGAAAGACCGAGCCTTGCGCGTGTATTGGCACTGGTGCTGGCGCTATCAGGCTTGGTTTATCTGGTACTGGGCAAGGGGCTTGATCTTGGTATCGCAAAACTACCCGGCGTTGCCTTGGGTTTGGGCTCCGCCGTGCTGTTTGCCTTGGGCACAGTGCTGACCAAGCGCATGCCGCTTGGCTTGCCGCCATCAAGTTCTGTCGCCTGGCAGGTAGGGATTGGGGTGGCGCCGCTGTTTATCGCGGCGATGATTTTCGACCCGCTGGATTTCAGCCGAGTTTCGGCATTGGGTGTCGCGCTGCTGATCTATGGCGGCGTTTTCGCGCTCGGGCTTTGCTATCTTTCCTGGTTCGCGGCGCTGAAAATGCTGCCGGCATCACTTGCATCACTTGGCACCATCATCACGCCCGTCGTGGGTGTTGTGGGCGCCGCGCTGTTTTTGGGCGAGCCCTTTGGCTTGCGTGAAATCCTGGCGCTGGTGCTGGTACTATCGGGCGTTGTGCTGGCGGTCAGGGGCTAAGCCCTCGCGCATCTTGCAAGAAAGCGCCCCATTTTGGGGGAATTCAGTGGTCAAACCCCGCCGCTTGCACTGACATGATGGCCCACAACGCCGTAAGCTTCAGCCCTTCGCCCAGCTAATCGCCGCCCGCGCCAGCGCATCAATCGTATCCGCCACCGGAAAAGGCAGCGCTGGCCCCGCCGCAATGCCAAGCGGTATTTCCGTACACCCCAGCACCACCGCCTTGGCACCGCGCGCCATCAGGCTGCGCGCGACCTCGGCAAGCGGTTCATAGGATTCCACAAGCTTATTCGCCTTCACCGCCGTAATCGCCGGCGTGACGCGGCTTTGCATCTCAGCATCGCTTGGCGTCAGGCATTCATAGCCAAGCCCATCCAGCCTTTGCTGATAAAGCCGCATGGCCAGCGTGCCCGCCGTGCCCATTATCCCAATACGCCCACTGGCCACACCAAGCCTCTGCAACTCAACGCCCGCCGCATCCACAATATGCAGAATGGGGAGGCTGGTCGCGGCGCGCATGCCCTCATACCAGCCATGGGCCGTATTGCAGGGAATGGCGATGGCGCCACACCCGGCGGCTTCCAGCCCGCGAATGCCACGCACCAGCGCCGGCAAAGGGTCTTCCCCACCCCCGACGCGCGCCGCAGTGCGGTCCGGCACGCGCGGGTCTGACCACAGGATGGTCGGGATATGGTCCTGATCCCGCTCCGCCGGTGTCAGCAGCGTCAGGCGCTGCATGAACCATGCACTCGCCAGCGGCCCCATGCCGCCCAAAACGCCCAGGACTTGAGCATCAGCCATCGCAACGCACCCTTTCACAGCCGCCCCAAGGGGTGACGCGTAACCCATGCGCCTCTATGCCACGCCACTTGAGGACGGCACAGGCCGCACAGGAAAAGAGATGAATTATCTGAACGATCCGCTCTGGCTCGGCGCCCTTGCCTTGGCCATGGCGGCAACGGGGCTGGTTTCCGGAACTTTGGCTGGCTTGCTTGGCGTCGGCGGCGGCATTGTGATTGTGCCGCTGCTATTCAATGTTTTTCCGCTGTTCGGCATCCCGGAAGCGGTACAGATGAAGGTGGCGGTTGCGACCTCACTTGCCACCATTATCCCGACCTCGATCCAATCGGCGCGCAAGCATCGCGCGACGGGGGCGATGGATATGGCGCTGGTGCGTTCCATTTGGCCGAGCATGTTGGCGGGCGTGGTGGTTGGCACGTTGCTCGCGGTTTATGTGCGGGGCGAAGGGCAGATAGCGATTTTCGCGCTGGTTGCCTTGTTGGTGGCCTTCAACATGGGCTTCACCGGCCTTGACTTCAAATTGACCGATCGCGTGCCGGATGGCTCGCCGCGCGCGGCACTTGGGCTTGGCATTGGTTCGGTCAGCGCCATGATGGGGATTGGCGGCGGTACGCTTGGGGTGCCTTTGCTGTCCTTGCTTGGTTATCCCATCCGCGCCGCGGTCGCGACCGCTTCGGCCTTTGGCGTGATCATCGCCATCCCCGCCACCATCGGCCTGATCTGGGGCGGGTGGAGCGATCCGCGCCTGCCGCCCTTCTCACTCGGATATGTCAGCCTGATCGGCTTTGCGCTGATTGCGCCCACTTCCATCATTGCGACCCCTTGGGGCGTGAAGCTGGCGCATAGCATCCCGCCCTTGCTGCTGAAGCGCGCCTTTGCGGTATTTCTGGCGATCACGAGTGCGCGGATGTTTTGGTCAATCTTTACGTGAGGTGAAGCTCAAAGAGCGGCGCGAAACGCCTCCACCGGATACCCTTGCGCAAACAGCAGCGCGCGCAAATCCGCGTGATCCACCCGCGCCCGCGCTGCCGCCGCCACCACGGGCTTGGCCTTGAAGGCAACGCCAAGCCCGGCGGCGCCCAGCATATCCAGATCATTCGCGCCATCGCCCACGGCCAGGGTCGCTGCCAACCCAATCCCTTCTTCCGCTGCCAGGCGCTTCAGCGTAACCAGCTTGGCATTGCGGCCCAGAATGGGCTCACCCACCAGGCCCGTCAGCCGGCCACCCTCATGCAGCAGGGTATTGGAGTAATGTTCATGAAAGCCGAGCCGTTCCGCGACACGGCCCGTGAAAAAGGTGAAGCCGCCGGAAACCAGGGCGCAGCGCGCGCCATGGGCACGCATGGTCGCGACCAATTCCTCAGCACCTGGCATCAGCGCGGTGGTGGCCCAGGTGCGCTCAAGCGCTTCCAGCGCCAGGCCCTTCAGCATGCCAACGCGTTCCCGCAGCGCGCCTTCGAAATCCAATTCGCCGTTCATGGCGCGGCGCGTGATGGCCGAGATTTCTTCCTTGAGCCCTGCCTCCCCGGCCAATTCATCCAAGGTCTCGCTGGTGACCATGGTGCTATCCATATCGGCGATCAGCAGGCGTTTGCGCCGCCCCGCCACATCCTGCGCAATGGCATCCACAGGGCTGCCGGCCAGCGCGGTGCGCGCCACGCGATCAGCGACATCCAGAGGCAGGCCAGCGAAGGGGATATCGGCGGCTTCCTGCGCGGCAAGCGGCGCCACGGCGCCAAGCTCAGCGCCCGCGTCGCGCAGCGCAGCGCTGAGCTTCGCCTGATGTTCCGGGGCAAGCGCGCCGCGCGGCGCGATCAGGGTCAATACCTTTTCCATATCCGGCCTATGCCCGCGCCATGAGTAAGGATCAACCTCAAGCGTCCGATCTGCGGAGGTCGAATGACCGGAGCAGTGAATCGGCCGCTTCAAAACCAAAGGCTCTATTCGTGGTGGGCCCCACCGCCTCTGGCAAATCCGCACTTGCGCTCGCCATCGCCGAACGCCTCGGTGGCACCATCATCAATGCCGATAGCATGCAGCTCTATCGGGAACTCCGCATCATCACCGCCCGCCCCAGTGCTGCGGACGAAGCCCGCGCGCCGCATTTGCTTTACGGCGTGCGCGAAGCCGCCGAGGCCGCATCGGTAGCCTGGTGGCGCGATGCGGCGCTCAAGACAATGGAAGAAACCCACGCGGTGGGGCGGCTGCCCATCATCTGCGGCGGCACGGGCATGTATTGCGCGGCGCTCACCCGGGGCCTGGCCGCCATCCCCCCCATCCCGGCACCCGCCCGCGAAGAAGCCCGGCGCCTTTTGGCCGAAGAAGGCCCCGCCGCCCTGCATGCACGTCTGGCGGCTGAGGACCCTGCCTCCGCCGCGCGGCTTCGCCCCAGTGACAGCCAGCGCATCGCCCGCGCCTATGAAGTCTGGCGCGGCACTGGCCGAGGCATCGCGGCCTGGCAAGCGGAAGCCAGCGCCGCCCCCGCACCTTGGCGTTTTGCGGCGGTTTTGCTCGATCCGCCACGGGCTGAACTCCGCGCTGCCATCGCCCAGCGTTGGGTGGCCATGATCCAGGCCGGCGCGGTTGAGGAAGTGCGCGCCCTGCTGTCCCAGGGCCTTGACCCCGCCTTGCCCGCCATGCGCGCCCTTGGCGTGCCGGAAATCGCGGCCACGCTTTCCGGGCGGCTGACGGCAGAGGAAGCCTCCGCCCGCGCCATCCTGGCGAGTGGGCAATATACCAAGCGGCAAGCGACCTGGTTCCGCCACCATGAATTGGCGCCCCCGGACCGATCCTATATCATAAATGCGCGATTTGAAGGTTTCGCGCAATTTTCGGAAAGTGAATCGGCCAATTTTTTCGCATTTCTTGATTTTTGCCGTTGACGCACCAGATCCGAGGGTCTAACAGCCCCTCCTCGTCGGCCCTGAACCTTCGGGGCCGGTTGCTTTTCATGAAGGAAGTCATCCATGTCTGCCGCGACCCAAGCCCCGCCCGCCTCTGATGCCCTGACCATGTCGGGTGCTGAGGTCGTATTGCGCGCGCTGAAGGATAACGGCGTTGAGGTGATTTTCGGCTACCCCGGCGGCGCGGTGCTGCCGATCTATGACGCAATTTTCCAGCAGAACGCCATTCGCCACATTCTGGTGCGCCATGAACAGGCGGCGGTTCATGCGGCAGAAGGCTATGCGCGTTCCACCGGGAAGGTTGGCGTGGTGCTGGTCACCTCTGGCCCCGGCGCCACCAATGCGGTGACCGGGCTTTTGGATGCGCTGATGGATTCCGTGCCGGTGATTTGCCTGACCGGCCAGGTGCCGACGCATCTGATCGGCAATGATGCCTTCCAGGAAGCCGATACCACCGGCATCACCCGCCCGGCGACCAAGCACAATTATCTGGTCAAGAAATCCGAAGACCTGGCGCGCGTGATGCACGAAGCGTTTTACGTCGCGAAATCCGGCCGCCCCGGCCCGGTGGTGATTGATCTGCCGAAGGATATTCTGATCAATAAGGCGCCGTATCGGGAAGCGACCACGCAAAGCCATCGTTCCTATCGCCCGCGCACCGAACCCGATGCGAAGACCATCCGCGATGCGGTGCGCCTTTTGAAGCGCGCGCATCGCCCGATTGTCTATGCCGGCGGCGGCGTGATCAATGCCGGGCCGGAAGCATCACGCTTGCTGCGCGAATTCGTGCGCATGACTGGCATGCCCTGCACGAATACGCTTATGGGGCTTGGCACCTATCCGGCGGAAGACCCGCAATTCCTTGGCATGCTTGGCATGCACGGCACTTACGAAGCCAATCTTGCGATGCATGGCTGCGATGTCATGTTCAATATCGGCGCGCGCTTCGATGACCGTGTGACGGGGCGGCTCAATGCCTTCTCGCCAACATCGAAGAAGATCCATGCGGATATTGATCCGTCTTCGATCAACAAGAATGTCGCGGTGGATGTGCCGATTGTGGGCGATGCAGGCGCCGTGCTTGCCGCCATGATTGAAGCCTGGAAGGCGGATGAGGCCCCGCAGGACAAGGGCGCCATTGCCGCCTGGTGGCGCCAGATTGATGCGTGGCGCAGCACGGATTGCTTGCAGTATCGCCAGGAAGGCAAGATCATCAAGCCGCAGCATGCCGTGAAGCGGCTGTATGAAATCACCCGCGAATTGGGGCGCGAGACCTTCATCACCACCGAAGTTGGTCAGCACCAAATGTGGGCCGCGCAGTATTTCGGCTTTGACAAGCCCAATCGCTGGATGACCTCGGGTGGGCTTGGCACTATGGGCTATGGGCTGCCCGCCGCAATGGGCGTGCAGATTGCGCATCCTGATGCGCTGGTGATTGATATCGCCGGTGAGGCTTCGATCCTGATGAATATTCAGGAAATGGCCACGCTTGCGCAGTATCGCTTGCCGGTGAAGGTGTTCATTCTGAACAATGAATATATGGGCATGGTGCGCCAATGGCAGGAATTGCTGCATGGCGGGCGCTATTCGGAAAGCTATTCCGCCGCCCTGCCGGATTTCGTGAAGCTTGCCGAAAGCTTCCACGGGGTTGGCATGCGCGCAGAAGGCATTGATGATCTTGATCGCGTGATCCGCGAAATGATCGCAATAGACAAGCCCGTGATCGCCGATATCTGTGTGGCGAAGGATGAAAACTGCTTCCCCATGATCCCATCAGGTGCCGCACATAATGAAATGATCCTTGGCCCGGGCCAGGAAGGTGGCGTCGCTGGCGTTACCGATGAAGGCAAGGTCCTGGTCTGAGGAGCGCTACAATGTCTGACATGAAAGGCGGCCAACGCGCCGCGACTATTGCCGTGTTGGTCGAAAATGAAGCGGGCGTGCTCGCGCGCGTCATCGGCCTGTTTTCTGGCCGTGGCTATAATATTGATAGCCTGACCGTGGCGCCGGTGGATGAAACCGGGCGAATTTCGCGCATCACTGTTGTGACCAGCGGCACTGATATGGTGATCGAGCAGATCAAGGCGCAGTTGGATCGGCTGGTGCCGGTGCATAAGGTCTCGGACCTCACGATTGAAGGCCCGCATCTGACGCGCGAATTGGCGCTGATCAAGGTGGCGGGGCGCGGTGACAACCGCATGGAAGTACTGCGCCTGGCAGATGCCTTCCGCGCGCGGGTGGTGGATGCCACGACGGAAAGCTTCGTGCTGGAGATGACCGGCAATGGCGATAAGATTGATGCCTTCCTAGCCTTGATGCGCCCAATCGGGCTTGTGGAAGTCTCGCGCACCGGCGCGGTTGCCATTGCGCGCGGGCCTAGGGGAATTATGGAATAGCGCCAATGGCGCCGCGCCCAGGCCGGACCAAGGCTTTCGCCTGGGCGCTTTATGATTGGGCCAATAGCGGCTTTCCGACGGTGGTTTCCACCTTCGTCATCGCCGCCTATTTCACGCAAGGTATTGCGCCAGACCCGGTGACGGGCCAGGCGCAATGGGGCTGGATGC
Organism: Roseomonas sp.; assembly: GCA_044345845.1. GTDB lineage: Bacteria > Pseudomonadota > Alphaproteobacteria > Acetobacterales > Acetobacteraceae > Neoroseomonas. The sequence continues at coordinate 17,259 of JBIJAH010000014.1, read as the reverse complement.
AGACGCTGGCGGCCTTTGCCATCGCGTTGCTTTCGCCACTTCTGGGTGCCATCGCCGATCAGGGCCGGCGCCGGCGCGCCATGCTGGCGATATGCACGCTGCTTACCGCCATATTCACCGCGCTGATCTGGTTCGCGCGGCCTGATCCTGCCGATGCGCTTTACGCGCTGATCTGCATTGGCCTTGCCACCATCGCCTTTGAATTGGGCACGGTATTCTATAACGCCATGCTGCCCGGGCTGGTGCCCGAGGAACGGATGGGCCGGCTTTCGGGCCTGGCCTGGGGCCTTGGCTATGCGGGTGGGCTCGCCTGCCTATCGCTGGCGCTGGTGCTGTTCATCCAACCCAATCCTTCACCCTTCGGGCTTGATCGTGACGCGGCGGAGCATGTGCGTGCCACGGCGCTATTGGTGGCTGCCTGGATCATCGTGTTCGGCTGGCCGGTACTGCTGGCCCTGCCCGATCCTGCCGGGCCGCGCCCAAGCCTGGTTCAGGCCATGCGCGCCGGGCTGGTCGAGGCACTTCATATCCTGCGCGGCCTGCCGCGCCGCCCCGCCATGGCGCGGTTTCTGATCGCGCGGCTTTTCTACACCGATGGGCTCAATACGCTGTTTGCCTTCGGCGCGATTTACGCCGCCGGCGTGCATGGCATGGGGTTTGAGGAGATTCTGCTGTTCGGCATTGCCATGAATGTCACAGCAGGGCTGGGCGCCGCGGGTTTTGGGCTGATCGAGGATCGGCTCGGCGCCAAACCCACGATCCTGATAGCCCTTGGCGCCATGATTGTGCTGGGCAGTCTTTTGCTGCTGAGCAATGACAAGACACTGTTCTGGGCATTAGCCATGGCGCTTGGGTTGTTCATGGGGCCGGCCCAGGCGGCATCCCGCACGCTGATGGCGCATATGGCCCCGCGCGCGGAAGTGACGGCGCATTTCGGGCTTTTCGCGCTTTCGGGGCGGGTCACGGGCTTCCTTGGCCCCGCGGCGGTGGCTTTGGTGACGCAGGTCACGGATAGCCAGGCCTGGGGCTTAGCCACGGTGATTGCGTTTCTTGCGCTTGGCGCCGCCATCCTGGCGCCCTTGCGCGTGGTGCGGCATGGCTAAACCGCGCTTCCTTCTGCCATAGTCCCGCCGTGGAGACGTGAAACGATCCGTTCATGGCAGAAGATATAAGTGAAGCCGCGTGGTCGGCGCTGATGGCTTTGGCCGCAAGGCCGGGGGCTGCCGCCATTCGCCCGCTTTTTGCCGCTGATCCCAATCGCTTTGCGCGGTTTTCGCAGATGGCCGGCGATGTGCTGCTCGATTTCTCCAAAACCGCAGTTTCTGATGAAGTGCTGAAGGCGCTGCTGGCACTGGCCGAGGCGCGCGATGTCGCGGGCTTTCGCGCACGGCTTTTTGCGGGTGCGGCGGTCAACGCCACGGAAGGCCGCGCCGCGCTGCATATGGCGCTCCGCGCTGAACCGGGTGATGATTTCCGCGCGGGCACTGAGGACATCATGCCCGAAATCGTTTCGGTGCGTGCGCGCATGGAAGAATTCACCCGCGCCGTACATGAAGGGCGCATCCTTACTGCTAAGGGTCAGCGCTTTACCGATATGCTGAATATCGGCATTGGCGGGTCGGATCTTGGCCCGGCCATGGTCGCGCGCGCCTTGTGGACAGATAAGGCACCGCTCAGCGGGCATTATTTGGCGAATGTGGATGGCCATGCCTGGGCGGATATGCAGTCCAGGCTTGATCCAACGCGCACGCTTGTGCTGGTTGCATCCAAAACCTTCACCACCCAGGAAACCATGGCGAATGCCGCGTTGGCGCGTGATTGGTTGCGCGAAGCTGTGGGTGAAGCCGGCGCCGCGCAGCATATGGCCGCACTTTCCACCAATCTTGCCGCGACCAGCGCTTTTGGCATCACGCCTGATCGGGTCTTCGGCTTTCGTGATTGGGTGGGCGGACGGTTTTCGCTTTGGAGTGCGATTGGGCTTTCACTGGCGCTGACGCTTGGCTGGGATGCTTTTGCGCGGCTGCTTGCGGGGGCGCGCGCGATGGATCAGCATTTTCGTGCTGCGCCAATGGCCGAAAACCTGCCAGTGCTGCTGGCGCTCGTCGAAGCCTGGCATGTGAATGGCCTTGGTTATCCAAGCCGCGCCGTGCTGGCGTATGATGAGCGGCTGGCGCGCTTCCCGGCGCATTTGCAACAATTGGAAATGGAAAGTCTCGGCAAGCGTGTCGCAGTTTCCGGCGCGCCCTTGCAGCGCGCTTCCGGCCCTGTGGTGTTTGGCGAACCAGGAACCAATGCGCAGCATTCCTTCATACAATTGCTCCATCAGGGAACCACACCCGTGCCGGTGGATTTCATCCTGGTCGCGCGGCCCGATCATCCGCATGCGGATAACCACCGGATGTTGCTTGCCAATGGTCTGGCGCAGGCAGAAGCGCTGCTCAACGGCAAGGACGCCGCCGCCGTCACCGCCGGGATGCGCGCCGCGGACGTCGCGGAGGCTGAGATTGCGCGCTTACTGCCGCATCGGCTCTTCCCCGGTGATCGGCCAAGTGTGACCATGCTGCTGCCGCAGCTTGATGCCTATGCGCTTGGCCAATTGGTAGCCTTGTATGAACACAAGGTCGCGGTACTGGGTGCGCTGTGGGGGATCAATCCCTTTGATCAATGGGGGGTGGAACTCGGCAAGCAATTGGCCGGTGCCATCTTGGCGGAGTTGAATGCCGGCGCGCCACAGCAGCGCGCGCATGATGGGTCTACCGTCGGGCTGATCAGCCGGATCGCAGCGCTTTGGCCGGAGGGCCACACATGACCGCGCCTTACATCCAAGCACTTGCCCGCGATGGCACGCATCGCTTCAGCAAGCAGCCGGTTGAAAGCATGACCTTGATCGCAGGTCTTGGCGTCGAAGGCGATGCGCATGCCGGGGTTACGGTAAAGCATCGCTCCCGCGTCGCGCGTGATCCTTCGCAGACCAATCTGCGCCAGCTTCATCTGCTGCACGCCGAAATCTTCGAAGAACTCGCCCCCCTGGGCTTCACGCTCAAGCCCGGCGATATCGGGGAGAATGTGACCACGCGCGGCATTGGCCTGCTCGGGCTTGGCACCGGCACGCGGCTTTGCTTGGGGACTGAGGCGATTGTGGAAATCACGGGGCTCCGCAATCCCTGCGCCCAGCTTGATCATTTCCAACCAGGTCTAATGGCCGCGATGCTCGGGCGCGATGAAGCGGGCGGGCTTATCCGCAAATCCGGCGTCATGGCGATTGTGCTGCAAGGTGGCGTGCTGCGCGCGGGTGATCCCATCATCATCCTGCCCCCTGCCGAGCCGCATCGCCCTTTGCAGCCGGTCTAGAGCATTTTCAAGCCAAATGACTTCACTTGGCGACTCGGAAAATGCGATCAAAAGTCGACCATTTTCAAGCCAAGTGACTTCACTTGGCGGCTCGGAAAATACGACCAAGCTTAGACTTAGTGCGGTTCCCGTGAACCATTGTGAACGGAAACCGCGCTGACACGCGACTCGAAGCTTCTGCTATAAGGGCGCATGTCCGCCGTCCCCATCACCCTGCCGCGCCCGGCCATCCGCCTTCTGTCGGAGACCACCGCGAATCGCATCGCGGCTGGTGAGGTGGTGGAACGCCCGGCTGCCGCGCTCAAGGAAATTGTTGAAAACGCCTTGGATGCCGGGGCGCGTCGCATCGCCGTCACGCTGGAAGGCGGCGGTATGGACCGCATTCTGGTGGAAGATGACGGCATTGGCATGGGGCCGGAAGACCTGATGCTCGCCGTGGAACGTCACGCCACCTCCAAATTGCCCGAAGAAGCGATGCTGTTTCGTATCGCGACCCTGGGCTTTCGGGGGGAGGCTTTGCCTTCCATCGGCGCGGTGGCGCGGCTTTCCATCACGTCTTGCCCAGGCGATGGCGCAGCGCATCGGATCAGTGTTGAGGGCGGGCTGAAGGGTGATGTCGCGCCCGCTTCCGGCGCGCCTGGTACGCGGATTGAGGTGCGGGATTTGTTCTTCGCCACACCAGCGCGGCGCAAATTCCTGAAGCATCCGCGCACGGAAGCCGAACACGCGGTGGAGGCAGTGCGCCGCTTGGCGCTCGCCTGGCCGGAAGTGGCGTTTCGTGTGGAAAGCGATGGGCGGGAAGTGCTTTCCCTGCCCGCCGCCGATCAGGAAGGGCGCATCCGGCAAGTGCTCGGGCCGGATTTCGCTGCCGCCGCGGTGCCAGTGGAATCCGTCTCAACAAGCCTGGACATTACTGGGCTTGCGGCGCTGCCCACGCATCACCGCCCAACCACGCTTGGCCAGCATTTGGTGGTGAACCGCCGCCCGGTGCGTGACCCGCTGCTGCGCGTGGCCTTGCGCGTGGCGTATCGCGATGTGATCCCACAAGGGCGCCACCCGGCGGCGGCGCTATTCCTGCAAGTGCCGCCGGAGTCCGTGGATGTGAATGTGCATCCGATGAAGACCGAGCTTCGCTTCCGCGATGGGGAGGCTGTGCGCGGCGCCCTGATTTCCACCCTGCGCAAGGCGCTCGCGATTGGCGCCGGGACCGTGGTGGCGATGCCTTCCCTGGCTGGCGCCGCGCCGGTTGCGGGCTTCAGTGAAGCCTTGCCGGTTTTACCGCAATCCATGCCGCGCCCGGCAGGGCTGCCGCAGCCGCGCCTGCCGCTTGGCTTCCGCCCGCCCAGCCTGCCGCCGCCGCCTGCACCCGAACCCCTCGATGCGGCGCATCCTTTGGGCCGTGCCGTCGCGCAAATTCTGGACACTTACATCATCGCCGAAGCCGCCGATGGCGCGCTTGTGCTGGTGGATCAGCACGCCGCGCATGAACGCCTGACGCATGAGGCGCTGAGCGCTCAGCTCCGCGATGGCGGCGTGCGCACCCAGCCGCTTTTGGTGCCGGCGGTCGTGGATATGCCGTCCGCCGATGCGGCGCGCTTGCTGGGTGCTGCCGAAGCACTCGCCCGGCTGGGGCTTGAGATTGAGAGCTTCGGCGCCGGCGCGGTGCTGGTGCGGAGCCTGCCGGCCTTGCTCGGCGCTGCCGACCCCGCGCCGCTGCTGCGCGACATGACAGAAGAATTGGCCGCAGATGCGGAAAGCACCGCTTTGGAACGCAAGCTGGATGCGGCGATTGCGCGCCTTGCGTGCCATGGCAGCATTCGCGCCGGGCGACGGATGAATGCCGCCGAAATGGATGCGCTGCTGCGCCAGATGGAAGCCACACCCCGCGCCGCAACCTGCAGCCATGGCAGGCCCACCGTACTGAAGCTGGACACGGCGGCCCTGGAGCGGATGTTTGGGCGGCGCTAGCGCCAACAACCAGCGCCCATCAAAACCCCACGAATTTCAGCATCAACCCCGCAATCGCCGTGAAGCCGAGGCTGCGCGTGAGCCCCTGTTTCATCGCAAACAGCAGCACCGCCGCAAAAACCGCAAGTGCCAGCGCCGCCGGATCAAGGCTGGTCAGCACTGGCAGGTCAAGCCTGATCAGCCCGAAGCTGCTGACCTGCACATCACGGAAAATCACGCGCATCCCAAACCAGAGCGCGAGATTGGCAATCACACCCACCACCGCCGCCGTCACCGCCCCCAAGGCACCTTTTAGGCGCGGCGCAGCGTGGAGCTTTTCAACGAAAGGCGCGCCCAGGAAAATCCAGGCAAAGCAAGGCGCGAAAGTGACCCAGAGTGTCAGCACACTGCCCGCCACACCGCCCAGCACGCCATCCGCGCGATAGCCTGCCAGGAAGCCCACAAATTGCAGCACCAGGATCAGCGGCCCAGGCGTGGTTTCCGCCAACCCCAACCCTGCCAGCATTTCAGGCGCAGAGAGCCATTGGTAATGCTCCACCGCTTCCTGTGCGGCATAGGCAAGCACCGCATAGGCGCCACCAAAAGTCACCACCGCAAGCTTTGAAAAAAACCAGGCAATATCACCATAAACGCCATGGCCCATTAGCAGCACCATAGGCCAAAGCCAGAGCGCCAGCGCAAATAGCCCTGCGCGACGCGCTGCCCCTGCCATGCGCGGTATGCGTTCCGGGTCAGCCGCGATGGCGGCATCCAATAGCGCGGGTGGGCCATCCTTGGCCGCGCCATTGCCGCCGCCACTGAAGGCATTGGGCAGCGCAAAACCAATCGCGAGCGCGGCAAGCACCACCAAAGGAAAAGGTACATTGAACAGCGCAAGTGCCGCGAACGCCGCGATGGCAAGTGCGACAGGCACCGGCCCCTTGAGCGCGCGCTTCGCCACGCGCAGAAGCGCTTCCACCACCAGCACCAAGACAGCGCATTTCATGCCAAAGAACAGCGCCGCCACAATCGGTACATCGCCAAGTGTGGCGTAGATGATGGAAAGTGCCAGCATCACCGCCGCACCAGGCAGGATGAACAGCAACCCCGCCACCAGCCCACCGCGCACGCCATGCATCAGCCAGCCAAGATAGGTCGCCAATTGCTGCGCCTCTGGCCCCGGCAGCAGCATGCAGAAATTCAGCGCATGCAGAAAACGCGCATCGGATACCCAATGGCGCTGTTCCACGACTTCGCGATGCATCACCGCAATCTGCGCTGCCGGCCCGCCAAAGGACAGCAAACCAACGCGCAGCCACACGCGCAGCGCTTCGGCAAAGCTTGGGAAGGCTGGCGTCATGGCGTTACTCCGCCGCGACAGGGGTGAGCAGGCTTTCGCCTGGCTTCAGGCGCGTGAAGGCGACCTTCTGCCATTCCAGAACCACACGATTATCGTCCAGTCGCACGGATGTCGCGGCAAGCCCAGCGGCTTCGTCATTCGTTTGCGGGAAATCCTCACGCCAATGCGCGCCGCGTGATTCCTCCCGCGCCTGAGACGCCACCACAATCGCGCGACTCGCCAGCAAAAGCGATTTCAGATTGAGCCAATCATGCCAAGTCAGGTTGAAGGCGCGGTTGGCGCCATCAACACCGGAAGCATCCAACTCAGCCTCCAAAGCGTCCAGCGCACTGGTGGCATCGGCCAGCCCCGTCGCATCGCGCAGAATGCCGGCCTTGTCCCACATCATTTCCAGCAAGGTATCGCGCAGTGGCGAAAGATTGCGCGCTGGCCGCGCGAAAGGTGCTTCCAGCGCGGCGATGGCGGCATCAAGCGTGGTCGCATCTGGTGGCACCAGCGCGCCTTCGCGCGGCACCCAGGCGGCCATGGTATCGCCGGCAATGCCGCCAAAGACAGTGGAATTGGCCACACCATTCCCGCCCAGCCGATTGGCGCCATGCACGCCGCCGGTATCCTCGCCAGCGGCGAAAAGCCCCGGCAATGCAGTGCTGCCATCGGGGCGGAACACCAGGCCGCCCATCATGTAATGCGCGGTCGGCACCACCGGCACGCGCCCTGCCGCCAGGTCAAAACCCATATCGGTGCAGCGTTCCACCATGCCCTTGAATTCGCGCCGCACACGATCCGGGCCAAGGTGGCCCATTTCAATCCAAAGCCCGCCCGCATCATTCACATTGCCGGCCAGGATCTCGCGTTGCATGGATCGGCTAACAATATCGCGCGTCGCACGCTCGGCGCGCTTGTCATATTTCGCCATGAAGCGCTTGCCGTCTCCGCCGAGCAGATAGCCGCCCGCGCCGCGCAAGCCTTCTTCAATGATCGTGCCCGTCATGCGCGTGCCAGGCCCCGCCAGCACGCCGGTCGGGTGGAATTGCACCATTTCCATATCGCGCAAAGCCAAGCCCGCGCGCAGCGCCATCGCCATGCCATCGCAGGATTTATCGCCAGATGGCGTGTGGTATTTATACATGGTGGGCCCACCACCGGTGCCGAGTATCACGGCCTTGGCCTGCACAAACACCAGACCGCCCGTGCGCATATCAATCAGCAACACACCCGAAAGCCGCGCGCCATCCGCGCTTGGAATCAGCGCCACAGCGCGATGTTCTTCCAGGCGCTGAATGCCGCGCGCCCAAACCTGTTCCGCCAGGCGATTGACAATCTCAATCCCGGTTAGATCACCCTTATGCACGGTGCGATCAAAAGTCTGTCCGGCAAAGGCCTTTTGATGGATGGTACCATCGGCGTTGCGGTCGAAAAAACAGCCCCAGCGATTTTCCAATTCACGAATGCGCTGCTGCGCGCCCACCACCAGGGTCCAGGCCAAATCCTGATCATTCAGCCATTTGCCGCCATCAAGCGTGTCCATGAAATGGCGTTCGGCAGAATCGCCTTCGGCAATCGCGACATTAAAGCCGCCTTGGACCATGCGCGTGCAGCCGCATTTGCCGAGCAGGCCCTTCACCGCAATGGTGACCTCAAGTGCGGGATTGCCGGCCTTGGCATGCAGGGCTGCAAGCAAACCCGCGCCACCTGCGCCCAGCACCAAGATATCCGTGCTGCGCCGCGCGATCTGGGCCGGCATCACGCAGCCCCCAGCTTTTCAAGCACCGCCTGGCGCCGGCGCGCCGCTTCTTCATTCACCTTGGCGAAAAGACTGCCGCCATGGCTATCCATCGCCACCAGCAGCGGCCCAAAACCCTTGATGCGGAATTTGTAGAGGCTTTCGGGATTGAGATCATCCATATCCACATCCTCCACCGCTTCAATCCAGTTGGTCTCCAATGCCGCCGCGCCGCCCACCACGGCCAAATAGGCGCCGCCCAAATCGCGAAAGGCGGCAAGCGATCCATCACGCAAACCGCCCTTGCCGATGATGATCCGCACGCCCTCGCGTTCCATCAGCGGGCGGGTGAAGCGTTCCATGCGGTCTGATGTGGTGGTGCCCACGCACACGGCCTCATAACCGGAATGATTATTGCCGACACGTTCCACCTTGCGCAGATTAGGCGCGGTATGGATCACGGCGTGGCCTTGCAAGTTGAATTTCGTGCGCCGACCATGATCGAACATATGGATCTGCGTCGCGTCACGAATGCCATAGAGCGTTTCTTCGAGTGTCACCGTATCGCCGACACGTAGCGTGCGGACCTGGGCTTCGGTGATCGGCATGGGCAGGATGTGGTGGGCCATGTTCATTCTCCGCAATAAGCAGCGCCATCCGGCGCCATGGCTCAAAAGCCGATGCTGATACCCGCGGGCGTGAAGGTCGCACTCGCGCGCCGCGCACTATGGCATTGGATATTCACGGCCACCGGATTCATGGTGATGTGTGTGGCCGCCGTTTCCACATGCACGGCGAAGGAAGTGCTATCACCGCCCAAGCCTTGCGGGCCGATGCCAAGCGCATTCACCGCTTCCGAAAGCGCGGCTTCCAGCTTCGCCCCTTCCGCATCCGTGCAGCGCGATCCCAAGGGGCGCGTGGCCGCGATTTTCGCCAAATGCATGCAAAGATCTGACGTACCGCCAACACCAACGCCCACAATGGTCGGCGGGCAGACCTTACCGCCGGCCTGAATCACGCGGTCCACCACAAAGCGCTTCACCGCGGCAAGCCCATCGGCCGGGATCAGCATTTGCAGAAAGGACCCGTTTTCCGAGCCTGATCCCTTCGGGATCATCTCAAGCCGCAATTCACGATCCGCATCGGTGAAATCAATATTGATCACGGGCACACGTTCCCCGCAGGAGGTATGCTCATTCTTTCGCGTGATGGGATGCACCACGGAAGACCGCAGCGGGTGATCGCGCGTGGCGCGCGCCGTACCACGGGCAATGGCTTCCTTCAGCGCAAACCCATCCACCGCGACATTACGCCCGATCAGCAAATTGAAAATCGGAATGCCGGTATCCTGACACAGCAGATTATCCATCCGCTCCGCGACCCCGATATTCTCGATCATCGTGGCCAGGATGGTCTTGGCGGTGGCATCGGTCTCAGTAGCATCAAGCCGCGTGAAACCGGCCTTGATGTCATCGGGCAGGATTTTGCAGGCGCGTATATAAAGCAGCTTGGCCGCTTCTTCGATCGCCGCAGCTTCCACAACCAATGGCGCGATTTCGGTCTTTGACATCAGGCTCATGCACGCATCCCCCCTGTAAGTATGAGTTTCCCACAAGCGCAGGCGGGATGAAAGCGTTTCAAAGCACCAGCGAAAGGCCCGATAAAAACAGCAGCCCCAATAGCACCAGCCGGAACCCCTCGGCCGGGATCACGCGATAGGCTTGCAGGCCAAGCCAGGTGCCAAGCGCCAAGGCTGGCAGCGCCATCAGCAGCGTCTTGGCGGTTTCCAGCGTGAAAAACCCGGCATAAGCCAGCCCTGCTGCGGCGATGATCTGCATCACGACGATGAAGGGTTGGAAAATTGCGCGGGCTTCATCCTTACGCAGCCCCTTCAGATCCGTCCACATGGCAGGCAGCGCGCCGGAAAACCCGCCAATGCCACCCAAGGCGCCAGCCAGAAACCCCACCACAGCATCGGCGCGCGACCCCGCCGCCAGCTTGGGCGGGGCCAAGCGCAGCGCAATCCGCGCCAGCATGAAGCCGGCATAAACCACCAGCAGCAAACCAATGCCGGCCACAATCACGCGCGCTTCCACCACACTCAGTGCCCAAACGCCGAAAGGCGTGCCTAGGACGCCGGCGAAAACATAGGGCTTCAGGACCGGCCAACGAATGGCAGGCCAAACCGCGCGCAAGGTCACGCTCTGGACCAATAAAGACCCCAGCACCAGCACCGGCGCGATCTCCTGCGGGGTGACCCAGTGATACAGAATGCCCGCCGCCACCAGGTTGAAGGCAAAGCCCGCAAGGCCGGAGCAAAAGGCCGCGATGAAGCAGCCGCCGAGCAGCGCCAGAAGATCAAAAGACATTGAAAAGGAATACCAATCCGACCAGCAGAGAAAGCCCAAAGGAGGCCGCCACCAGATCCTTCTGCGCCCGCCCCCAGCCCAAGAATTCCAGCGCCATGACGCGCAAACCACCTGCCAGATGCGCCGCCAGCAGGATCACCAGTGCGGTTTCGGCTGCCTTCACCAGTGGGTTTTCTGTCCAGCGCAAAAACCCATCCAGCCGCGCCTCCCCCTGAATGGCGCTGCCGAGTGCCCAGAAATGCAGCGGCAGAAATAGCGCCAGCAACAGGCCAGAAACCCGATGCACCGCAAAACCAATCCAGCTTGGGTGGGAACGCGCGCGGAAATCCATCAGCTATAAAGCCCGAAGGCGGCGCGGATGCCGAAGGCTGCTGTCAGCAGGCCTAGCCCAAGCCAGCAGAAATCAAGGGCACGCCCGCGCCAGCCCAAAGTCTCACCGGCGATATTGCGGAGCCCAATCGCGCCATGCAGCCCCGCCGCCAGGGCAAACACCACATAAAAGCCAAGCCAGGCTTCGGAACCCTGGGTGCGCGCCAGAATCTCCCGCGCGGAAAGCCCACCCCGCACGGCGATGATGATGGTGACCAGATGCACCAGCACAGCAAGCGCCAGGATCATGGCAGTGATGCGCTGCACCACCCAAAGATGCGCCTGCCCGCGCGCGGCCCTGTCAGCCATGGCGCTTGCCGCCGAAAAGGCTCTCCCAGAACAGGGTCCGCTTCAGCCCGGCAATGGCCCCTGATGGGTCAATCTGTTTTGGGCAGCGTTCCGTGCAGGAACGGGTGGAATGGCAGGAATGGCAGCCGGCATCGCCCGCCACCGCATCCAGCCTTTCGCCCCGCGCGCCATCACGCGCATCATTCACCAAGGTCCAGGCGCGGTTGAGCGCTGCCGGGCCAAGATAATCACCATTCCAGGCCACAACATCGCAGGAAGCGTAGCAGACGGCGCAGCCGATGCATTCAATGCCCGCATCTGCTTCGCGCCTAGCCTTGCTGCCGGGGGCGACCACGGCGAATTCATCCGGCACGGCGCCATCCGGCGCGTCCTTTGGTTGAAAAAACCCTTGCGCACGCTGCCACTTGTCGAAAAACGGCGCGAGGTCCGCGGCCAGGTCGCGGATCACCGGCAGATTGGCCAAGGGGCGCAATTCAAGCGCGCCATCGGCCCCCGTCACCTTGCGCACATGCGTCCGGCAGGTCCAGCGCGCGCGGCCATTCACTGTCATGGCACAGGACCCGCACATGCCAACCCGGCAGGCGAAGCGATAGGCAAGGCTTGGGTCCAATTCGCGCTGAATATGCGTGACCACATCAAGCACGGACTGATTGTCGCGCGCCGGCACGTCATAACGCGCGAAGCCGCCCGCTTCTTCCCCCCGCCAGACACTGACCTTGAGCTGATTCATGCAACCAAGACTAAGGCGACTGGACAGCCTGTCCAGCCCATGGCCTGCTGCCCGCAACAGGAGGAAGCGGGCATGGAACAACGCGGGGCGGATATTCTGGTGGCGGCGCTGAAGCAGGCCGGCGTCAGCCGCATTTTCACGCTTTCGGGCAATCACATCATGACGATTTTCGATGCCCTGATCGGCAGCGGGATCGAGATTGTGCACACCCGCCAGGAAGCCGCCGCGGTGCATATGGCCGATGCCTGGGCGCGGTTGACCGGCGAAGTGGGTGTGGCCATGGTCACCGGCGGCCAGGGCCATACCAATGCCATCGCCGCCCTGCCGACTGCCATGGCGGGCGAAGTGCCGGTGCTGTTGCTGTCCGGCCATGCGCCCTTGCGCGAATTGGGCATGGGTAGTTTCCAGGAAATGCGCCAGGCCGATATGGCCGAACCGCTGACAAAGCTTTCCTTCACCGCATCCAGCACGGCGGGGATTGGCGCCGATGTGGCGCGCGCCTTTCGCGTAGCGCGGTCTGGCCGCCGCGGCCCAGTGCATCTCAGCCTGCCAACCGATCTGATGGATGCGCGCATCGCGGCCCCTGCCCTGCCGGAAGCGAGCACCTTCACCGCCGAGCCCATGCCGCTTGGTGCCGAGGCATCCCAGGCGATTTCGGGGATGATCGCGGCAGCAGCGCGGCCCATCATCCTGGCGCCGCCCGCTTTGTGCAGCCCGCGCGGCAAGCCGATGCTGGCCGCCCTTGGTGCCGCCGCCGGGCTCCCTGTGATCCCCATGGAAAGCCCGCGCGGGCTGAATGATCCATCGCTCGGCGCCTATGCCGGGGTGTTGGCGGAAGCGGATTTGGTGGTGTTGGTGGGCAAGGCTTTGGACTTCTCACTCCGCTTTGGTCGCGCGCCGGGCATTTCCGCCGAAGCCCGCTTTATCCAGATTGATCCCGATGCCGGCGTTATCGCCCGCGGCGCCCGCGCCTTGCCTGGCCGGATTGCGCTGGCGGCGGTGGCAAGTGCCGCCGAGGCGACGGAAGCACTGACCCGCGCCATGAAACCCCATGCCAATCAGGCCTGGGCCGAGCGTATCAGCACAGCCTTGGCCTTCCGCCCACCGGCCTGGGCGGCTTTGGCAGGCGCGACGGACGGTCCGATCCATCCCGCCACCCTGTTCCAGCTAGCCAAGTCCTTTCTGGATGCGGTGCCTGATTCGGTGTTGATCAGCGATGGCGGAGAAATCGGCCAATGGGCGCAGGCGATCCTTTCCGCGCCGACGCGCATCATCAATGGCCTGGCCGGCGCCATCGGGCCATCCATTCCCTTCGCCATGGCAGCGCGCGCCGCGAGGCCGGATGCGCGGATCATGGCTGTTCTAGGCGATGGCACTTTCGGCTTTCACATGGCGGAATTTGACACCGCCTGCCGCCATAAGCTGCCCTTCGTTGCGGTTGTTGGCAATGATTCACGCTGGAATGCAGAATATGAAATCCAGAAACGCGATTACGGCGCCAACCGCACCCATGGCTGCGAATTGGCGCTCGGCACGCGCTATGATCTAGTGGCTGTGGCGTTGGGTGGACACGGCGAATATGTGACGCGCGCAGAGGATATCGCCCCCGCGCTGGAACGCGCCTTCGCTTCCGGCAAGCCCGCTTGCGTGAATGTGGTGATTGAAGGTCAGGCAGCGCCAAATATCAGGATGGGCTGATATAGAAATCGCCGAGCGCCAAACCTGCGACGCTCGGTTTTTCATAGAAATATTTAAAAATTAAATAGAAAAGGCCGAGACAAAACAAAAACTCTTCGAAAAAAATCATAAATTTATTTGGTATTACTACGCCCCATTCTCGCCTCATTTTCATTTCCCTTGGCTCTTTCTGGCCAATTGGTTTTTTGTTTGCATCCCACGCCCGATTCCTCTATCGATTCTGAATGACGACCGTGAAGGTTTCGTCGGCACCCCCGGGCCGGCGAGATGGTTCGGCGCTCCAGCGTGCTTTGCTGCGGAGTGCCCACCCCCAAGGGTTTCGTTCTTCCGGGCATTCGGCCAGATCGGCCTTCAGGCTTTTCCGCAGCAAAGCGCGCCGCGCTTCAGCTACGCTGCTTTTGCTTATCTTTGGTTTTCTCGGCGCCGCCTGCGCCGAAATGCCCACCCCGGTAACCCAGGGGCCAGACCCGCTCGCCCGCGATGTGAATTCTCCACGCGCGGCCTGCCTCACTGCCGCCCGCGTGGCGGAGGTCAATCACGGCCTGCCGGAAGGATTGCTCACCGCCATCGCGCTGAATGAAAGCGGGCTGCATGCCTATGCGCTCAATCTGCGGGGCCGCGCCTATTTCCCCAATAGCCGAGAGGAAGCGCGCCGCATGCTTGTGGCCGCAGGCGGACGGGGCATGGCAGGGTGCTTCCAGATTAATGCTGGGGTCCATGTGGCCCGTGGCGAGGATTGGCCGCTTGACCCCCCTCAGGCAGCGGATTGGGCAGCACGCTATCTGGTGCGGCATTATGAGAATCATGGCGATTGGGGCCGCGCCGTGCTGCGCTGGCATGGCGCTTCCCCCCGCCGCGCGGGTACGCAAATCATATGCCGCTTGCATAGCAAGCTGGAAGTAACGGCGCCGGGCAGCGACCTATTCGCTGACCGCTGCCGCCCTGGCGCGCCACAATGGGCGCGCGTACGGCGGAATGGCGCTACCCTTTTGGAAGTGGCGGAAGCCTCCGAATAACCCTTCGGGGCGATCAGGGCGCTGGCCGCACCCCCATCGCCAGCGTTCTTTCATCCATGCGCGGTTCATGGCGCAGACCTTTGCGCAGGCCCCAGGTGTTCAGATATTGCACCAACTGGATGAGCGGTTCTTCATCGGCATAGCGGGCAATGGCTTCATGCCAAATCTTCTCCCGCGCGGCGTCATCCAGCGTGGCGGAACCGCGCGCGGCAAAGGCATCGAAAACCGGGCTTGAAAACCGAGCGTTGTTGTTGGCGCCCGTCAGGCGCTGCCTATCATGCGTCGCGACCGTATTGACCAGGAAGTTCGAAGCTTCCCCGGTGGAACTGCCCCAGGCGCCGATTTGCATGGCGTATTCAACGCGCGCGCGGCGCGGCACAAAGGCGGTCCAAGGTGCGGCATCCACCGCGGTTCGAACGCCAATCCGTGTCCACATTTGCGCCACCGCTTGCGCAAGCCGCGCATCATTAGGCCAACGGTCATTGGGGGTGTTCAGCGTGATGCGGAAGCCATCCGGATAGCCTGCTTCGGCCAAAAGCCGCTTGGCGCCATCGGGGTCAAAGCGCCGGGGCTTCACGGCAGGGTTATAGCCAAAGGTGCCCTCCGGCAGCCATTGCGCGGTCGCGGTGGCGGCCCCTTCCATCACGCGGTCCACCAGCGCATCCCGGTTGATCGCCATGGAAAGCGCGCGCCTGACGCGCACATCCTTCCACGGGTTCACCGGCAGGGGCGTGCCGTTATTGTCTGTGATCAGCGGCGTGCCGCCATCGCGCGAATAATCCGGCGCCATATAAACAGTGCGGAGGCTTGGGATTTCCGTGACCGTCACGCGCGGGTCGCGCCTGAGCCTGGTCAGATCACTGGTTGGGATTTGTTCAATTATGTCCACATCGCCAGCCAGCAAAGCCGCGGTGCGCGACGCATCATTCAGCAAAAAGCGCTGATTGGACCGTGCCCAGGGCTCCTTCTCACCCCAATAGCCATCATAGCGCGCGAGTTCCACCCGATCCCCGGAACGATAGGACAGCAGCCGATAAGGCCCAGTGCCGATGGCGGCCTTGCCGGAATTGAAATCCTCGCTGCTCGCACCTTCCGCCGCATGGCGCGCGATGATGCAAACCGAAGCCAGATCAAGCGGCATGAGTGGATGCGGGGCGCTGGTGTGCAGGATCAGCGTATGCGGATCAGGCGTTTCCACCTTGGTGATGGCGCGGAGAAACCCACCGAAGCCGCCCGGGCTATTCGGGATGCCGGCCTGCACGCGCGCGAAGGTGAAGACCACATCATCAGCGGTGAAGGGCTTGCCATCATGCCAGGTGACGCCCTTGCGCAGCTTGAATTCCCAAGAGGTTTCAGTCAGCACGCGCCAGGATTCCGCAAGCTGCGGCGATGGGCGCGATTGCCCATCACGGTCCACCAGCCGGTCAAAAATATGATTGGTCAGCGCGTTATTCGGCCCGACATTATGAAAATGCGGGTCAATCGTCGTCACCGGCGCGCCCAAGCCAACGGTCAGCGTTTGCGCGCTTGGCGTGCTGATGGCCAAGGGCAGCGCGATCAGCGCAGCGAGCAGGGTTTTCGTGGGATAGTTCATTGCAGCCTCCCGGATAGTTCTTACCAGGGAGGCTAACGCGGCTTGGCGCCGCCGCGCCAGAGCTTCGCAGTAAAAAACCTGCGCTACCTTACCCGGCAATCACTTCTTATTGGCGAAAAGGCACAAATACTCCCAA
This sequence comes from Roseomonas sp., assembly GCA_044345845.1. Lineage (GTDB taxonomy): Bacteria > Pseudomonadota > Alphaproteobacteria > Acetobacterales > Acetobacteraceae > Neoroseomonas. The sequence continues at coordinate 657 of JBIJAH010000014.1, read as the reverse complement.
GCCATGGTGGCAGCGGCCAGCGCCGTGATTTCTGAGACATCATAGGCAGGCGCCACTTCCACGAAATCCGCGCCGCGAAAATCTACCCCCGCCATGCCGCGCAGAATGGCCTGGGCCTGCCAGCTTGCGAGCCCACCAATCTCCGGCGTGCCGGTGCCAGGCGCGAAGGCGGGATCAAGCCCGTCAATATCGAAGGAGAGATAACAGGGACCGGCGCCCAGCACATCGCGTATTTGCCCAATCACTGAGGCGATGGGCGCCTGAAGCACATCCTGCGCAGAGAGGATCGTCGCCCCCTGCTCGCGGGTCCAGGCATAATTCTCCGGCCAGGCGGGCGCGCGGATGCCGACCTGCACCATGCGCCGTGGTTCCACCAGCCCTTCATTGAGGGCATGCCAAAACACCGTGCCATGGGCGAAGCTTTGGCCGAAGTTATCCTCGCCCGTATCCATATGCGCATCCACATGGAGCAAGCCGAGCGGCGCACCAATCCGCTTTTTCAACGCCCTGAGCAATGCCAGCGTGATGCTATGTGGACTTGTCGCATATTTATGCCGCTCCGATTACTCGTTTAGGCTGCCTGGCGTTCGAAGGCCAGGGGGCTTTTACCTCCCAAAGCTGAATGCCTTCGGCGCGGGTTATAGAAGCCGTTGATGT
>JBIJAH010000013.1:0-83782 GCA_044345845.1 Roseomonas sp. | reverse complement strand
CTTCGATCAATTCCTGCACCGCGGCGCAGCTTTTATCGAAGGCAGCCTTTTCAGCCGGGTTCAGTTCAATTTCGACAATGCGTTCAATGCCGCCCGCGCCAATCACCACCGGCACGCCGACATAAAGATCCTTGATGCCGTATTGGCCAGTGAGCCAGGCAGCGCAGGGCAGCACGCGCTTCTTGTCCTTCAGGTAGCTTTCCGCCATGGCAATGGCAGAAGCCGCCGGCGCATAAAACGCGCTGCCGCGTTCCAGCAGCTTCACAATCTCGCCGCCGCCATTGGCGGTGCGCGCCACGATGGCGTCAATCGTTTCCTGCGTGGTCCAGCCCATCTTGATCAGATCAGGCACCGGAATGCCGGCCACCGTGGAATAGCGCGTCAGCGGCACCATGGTATCGCCATGGCCGCCAAGGACGAAGGCGGTGACATCTTCCACCGACACATTGAATTCATGCGCCAGGAACAGCCGGAAGCGCGAAGAATCCAACACGCCCGCCATGCCCACAACCTTGTTGTGCGGCAGGCCGGATTTTTCGCGCATCACCCACACCATCGCATCAAGCGGGTTGGTGATGACGATCACAAAGGCGTTCGGGCAATGGTTCTTGATGCCCTCCGCCACTTGCGCGATCACGCCGGCATTCTTCGCCACCAGATCATCGCGGCTCATGCCCGGCATGCGGGGGAAGCCAGCGGTGACAATCACCACATCGGAACCGGCAATGGCGGCATAATCGCCCGTGCCGACCATATGCGAATCAAACCCATCCACGGGGCCGGATTGCATGAGGTCCAGCGCCTTGCCCGCGGCTACGCCGGGGAAAACATCGAACATCACGACGTCGCCAAGTTCCTTGAGACCAATGAGATGAGCCAGAGTACCGCCGATATTACCGGCGCCGACCAATGCAATCTTCTTGCGGGCCATGTCGCTTCCTTAACCTTGCCTAGAAAACGACCGTTTCCTACCCCCGAAGGCGCAACCCGGCAAGGCTGCCCACCCCTCAAGCGGGGCTTTGCCCCCCCAAATGAGGCAAGGCGCGGTATTCCTGGCTTTGCATTTCCGTGAGGCGCGAGGCGGTGCGTTCAAACATGGCGGCATTAGTGCCGCGTTCATAAAGCTGGTCCGGAGTGGAAGCCGCACTCGCGACCAGCTTGCAGCGGTGTTCGTATAGCGTGTCTATGCAGGTGATGAAGCGGCGCGCCTTGTCAAAATTCTCTGGCCCCAGGCGGGGGATGTTATCCACCACTAGGCTATGGAAAGCCTCCGCAATCGCCAGATAATCCGCCGGACCCAAGGGTTTGCCGCAAAGCTGGTTGAAATCAAACCGCGCCACACCGCGGGCGGCTTCCGGCACCTCAATCATCCGGCCAAGCAGGGGGAGTTCCATGGGCTCCCCCCTCTCCTGGCCGGTCAGGGCGGCGAAGGCGGCATCCAAAGCGGCCTCGGCGCGGCCATCGGCGGGAACATGCCAGGTCGGCAGGCTCCGGATTCTCTCCCGCCGGTAATCCCGCGCCGCCACCAGGGGCCAGACCTCCACATGCCGCTTGATCAGCGCAATGAAGGGCAGGAAGGCGTCGCGCCCGGGCTGGCCTTTGAACAAATCATCCGGGCCAGTGTTGGACGTTGCCACCACCACCGTGCCACGAGCGAAAAGCGCCTCAAACAACCGGCCCAGGATCATGGCATCTGCAATGTCATGCACCTGAAATTCGTCAAAACAGAGCAAGGCGGCATCGGCGGCGATGGAGTCGGCCAAGGGCGGGATCGGGTCCGCGCTATCGCCATACGCCTGCTTCCAGCCATGAATGCGCCGATGGGCCTGCTGCATGAAGGCGTGGAAATGCAGCCTTTGCTTGCGGGGCACTTGGGCGGTTTCAAAGAACAGGTCCATGAGCATGGATTTACCGCGCCCGACCTCCCCCACCAGGTAAAGCCCTTGCGGGGGCTCTGGGCGCGGCGGGGCAGCGGCGCGGCCAAAAATCCGGCCGAACAGCCCGGCAGGCTTGGTGGGCGGTTCCAAAGGCGCGGGGTCATAGCCGCCAAGCGCCTGCCAAAGCGCCTGCAAACGCTCGGTCGCCGCGGCCTGGGCAGGATCAGGCGCGACTTCGCCACTGGCCAGCCGGGCCTGATAGGCGGGCCATGGTCCAAGCGGTGCCCCTTGGGGTTTCGAGTCGATGTCCTTCAAAAGGTCCATACAGGGCGCTTAACCCGACAGCCGCGCGCCCACAATCCGAACGGCATTGATCGCTTGCGGTGAAGCATTTAGTGACGAGCAATCATCCAAGGCGTGACATTCCATGACCCGTTCTGTTGCCATTCTTTATGCAGCCGATGGCTATGTTTCCCAGGGCCGCGCCATGCTTGGCCGGCGCGTGGCGGGCGATAGCTTCCTGAATGGCTTGCTCCGCCATGGCGGGCTTGAAAGCCTGGTCGGGCTGATGCTGAACGATAGCGAAGCCAAGGCCTTTCCGGGAGAAATCCAGGCCCGTGCCCCTGCACTTCAGGTGCGGATGGCAACTTACGAAACGCCGCAGGCCGTGCTGGATGCCGGCACCTTGTTCCTGCCGGGGCCGGGCCTTGAAAACTATGCCTTCTGGCGGCGGCGGATCGGCAATCAGCGCGGCTTCAGCCTTTGCGGTGTCACGCATACCACCTCCACCGATCGGGTGATGCAGGCGCTGGCCACGGGCCTGACAGCGCCCGTGCAACCTTGGGATGCGATTATCTGCACGTCCCGCGCTGTACAGAGCATGGTGCGGCGGCAATTGCAGGAAAACGTGCATTATTTGCAAACAGCGCTGGGGGCCTCACGGGTTGGCGTGCCTTTGCTGCCAATGATCCCGCTTGGCGTGGATTGCGATGCCTTCAAGCGCGACCCGGTGCTGGGTGCCGCTTATCGCCAGGAATTGGGCATTGGGGCGGAGGATATCGCCATTATTCTGGTGGCCCGCCTTTCCAATGCGACGAAGTTTTCCCCCCTGCCCATGTATCTGGCCCTGCAACGCGCTGCGGAACGGCGCGGGCGGAAGCTGCATTTGCTGCTGGCAGGATCAATTGAAGGCGATGGGTCGCGCCCTGCCTTTACTGAGGGCGCGCAGAAAGCCTGCCCGGATGTGACCGTGCATTTCGTGGATGGCCAGAATGCGGAAATCCGCGCCAAGGCCTGGGCGGCGGCGGATATCTTCACCCTGCCCGTGGATAATGTGCAGGAAACCTTCGGCCTTGCCCCGGTGGAAGCCATGGCGGCGGGATTGCCCGTGGTGGTGACGGATTGGGATGGCTTCCGCGATACGGTGGAAGATGGCGTCACGGGGTTTCGCATCCCGACCATGATGGGTGGCAATGGCTACGCCATTTCGATGCGCTATCATATGGGCGCAGATGATTACAACGCCTATTTGCGCAGCACATCGCAAGCAATTGCTATGGATATTGGCGCGGCAGCAGATGCCTATTATCGCCTTGCCGAAGATGCCGCCTTGCGTCGGCAAATGGGCGAAGCGGCGCAGGCCCGGGCGCGGCGGCTTTATGATTGGTCCGCCGTCATTCCCCAATACCTGGCGCTTTGGCAGGAACAGGGGCGCATCCGCACCAATGCGAAGGAATTCGCGCCCCTGATCAAAGGCCGTCAGCCGGCGCCAACCCGCCCTGATCCCTTCATGCTATTCGCCGATTACCCAACCCATCGGCTGGAACCCGGCCAACGCGTGAGCCTGGTACCAGGGGCGAATTTGGACCTGCTGCGGGAACGCGCGGCAATTCCGGGCGCCGTGGCGCGCGGCGCCCTGCTGCCTTCCCTGAATGGCTTTGGCATGATGCTGGATCGGCTTTCCCAGGGCAGCACGACTGCGGCGGAATTGGGTGGCTGCCTGCCAACGGACCAACGCGCCCGCGCCGGGGCTGGCATGGTGTGGATGATGAAGCTTGGGCTTGTCACCATTGCGCCAGCAGGAGAAGTGAAGGGCGGATAGGGGGGCGGGGGTACTGGGGATAAAGCTTTCCCACCTCAATGTTCCATTTTTGTTCTTGCCAAACCCCTAACCCTCCGGCATGTTTCCCTTGCACCGAATCGGGGTCTCAGGGCCTTGTGACGGGGCGCTGACGAATTTTCTGGTCTCCCTACCATAAGCTGTGGTAGCCGCGACCAAGATCGCGTTATGGTTGAAATTACCACGGGTCACTAACCAGCATCAGGGGTGCAGCATGGATAAGGGAAAGGCGCTCGACGCAGCGCTCAGCCAGATCGAAAGGGCCTTCGGCAAGGGCTCCATCATGCGCCTCGGCGCCAAGCAATCCCAGCAGGGCGATATTGAGGTGATATCCTCAGGCTCGCTTGGGCTTGACCTGGCGCTTGGCATTGGCGGTCTGCCCAAGGGGCGCATTGTTGAAATCTACGGGCCGGAATCCTCAGGCAAAACCACGCTCGCGCTGCATGTCATTGCGGAAGCGCAGAAGCGCGGCGGCACCTGCGCCTTTGTGGATGCGGAACATGCGCTTGATCCCGGCTATGCCAGGAAGCTTGGCGTGGATGTGGATAATCTGCTGATCAGCCAGCCCGATGCCGGCGAACAGGCGCTTGAGATTGCCGATACGCTGGTGCGTTCCGGCGCGGTTGATGTGTTGGTGGTCGATTCCGTCGCAGCCCTGGTGCCGCGGGCGGAATTGGAAGGCGAAATGGGCGATACCCATGTCGGGCTCCATGCGCGGCTGATGTCGCAGGCGCTCCGCAAGCTCACGGGTTCGGTTTCCAAATCCAATACGCTGCTGATTTTCTTGAACCAGATCCGCCTCAAGATCGGGGTGATGTTCGGCAATCCGGAAACCACCACGGGCGGCAATGCGTTGAAATTCTACGCATCGGTCCGCATGGAAATCCGCCGCATCGGGGCCATCAAGGATCGTGATGAGGTGACGGGTAACCACACCCGCGTGAAGGTGGTGAAGAACAAGATGGCCCCTCCCTTCCGAGAGGTGGAATTCGACATCATGTATGGTGAGGGCATCAGCAAGCTTGGTGAGCTGATTGATCTTGGCGTGAAGGCCAATATCGTTGAAAAATCGGGGGCCTGGTTCTCCTGCGATAGTCAGCGCATCGGTCAGGGGCGCGAAAACGCCAAGAACTTCCTGCGCGAACATCCGGATATGGCGGCTTCCATCGAACAGCGCATTCGCGGCCAGGCCGTCGTGCTGTCTGAGAAGATGCTCTCTGGCGATGTCACCGAAGAAGAAGAAAAGGCGGCGGCTGAGTAGTCGCCCGCTCAAAAGGCGTGACCCGGCTCATTGGATCACGCCCCCTGCCCGCTTAATCCGCGTAAGCGCCGGCGGCCTCAATAATTGGCCGCCAGCGCGCCACTTCCTCGGCCACGAAGCGGCGATGGAAGGCGATGGAAGCGCGCTCATCAGAAGGCACATCGGTCAGCAGATCAGCGAAGCGCCGACGCAGCCTTTCTTCACGCAAAGCCAGGCGCAGCGCGGCTGAGATATGTTCCTGGATCGGCTCCGGCGTACCGGCGGGGGCGTAAAGCCCGTGCCAGGTGGACATGGCGATGCCGGGGGAACCGGCCTCGGTAGTCGTGGGCACGCTTGGCAGGCCAGCAAGGCGGGCTGTGCTGCTCACGGCAAAAACCTTCACCCGATTGTCGCGGATATAGGGCACGGTATTGGTGGCCTGGTCGCAGAGCACATCAATCCGCCCGGCCATGAGTTCGGCAATGGCGGGTGCGGTGCCACGAAACACCACCGTGGTGGCGCGTGCGCCTGCCGCCTGCTGCACCAATAGCCCGCAAAGATTGGCGGCCGAGCCAATACCGGCAGTCGCCAGATTGATCACATCCCCCTTCCGGTTCATTTCCGCCATCAGTTCACGCAAATTGGCGGCCGGAAAATCGGGCCTTGTGATCACGGTCATGGCGGCGTCAGAGACAATGCCAAGCGGCGCAAAGCTGCCCGGCACCTGATACGGCAGGCGGCGGAACAGGGTCGCGCTCGCCGCCATGCCGATATTGTTGATCATCAGCGTATAGCCATCAGGGCGAGCCTGCGCGAGGCGCTGCGGCCCCACCACGGAACCGCCAATGGCTTCCACCACCACGGATTGGCCGATGTGTCTGCCAAGATTATCGGCAATGATCCGGGTAATGGTATCGGTTGGGCCACCGGCAGCACCTGCGGCGATGATGGTAATGGGGCGTGTCGGGAAAGCCTGGGCGCGCGCGGCGGGGGCGGCAAGCATGGCTGCCCCGGCGGCGAGGATCTGGCGACGGTTCATGGTTTCCTCCTGCTTTGGCCGGGAGGGTAGGCCCCTGCCCGGCGCCCCCATCCTGACAGGGCTATGGCCAAGCGCGAAAGGGGGCGGGTTACCGAATTCTCACCCGGGCAGCCGTTTAGGGCAGTTTCCTTTTGCGTGAGCCTCCGTTAGCGTGACTCCAATCAGTAAAGAATCCCGCCTCCCGAGCGGGACAGAGATTCCAACAGGGGGTACTCGCTTCATGGCGCCACTCTTGGCGTTCAGTCGGTTTGTCGACTGGATCAATCAGAATATCGGCAAGGTCTGCGACTGGCTTGTGTTGCTCGCCGTCCTGGTCAGTTCCGTCAACGCCATGATGCGCTACGGCTTTGACATAAGCTCCAACGCCTGGCTTGAAGCGCAATGGTATATGTATGCCGCCATTGTGATGCTTGGCGCCAGCTATACGCTGAAGCGCAATGAACATGTGCGGGTGGATATCCTGTACATGATGCTATCGCGGCGCGGGCAGATACTGCTGGATATCGCGGGCATTATCGTCTTCATGCTGCCGGTTTGCATCCTGCTGGGCTGGCTTTCCTGGCCCTTTTTCATGCAGTCCTTCAGTGTGAATGAATGGTCCAGCAATGCCGGCGGCTTGCTGCGCTGGCCGGTGAAATTCCTGATCCCGCTGGGCTTTGGTCTGCTGGCTTTGCAAGGTCTGTCGGAACTCATCAAGCGCGTTGCCGCATTACGCGGCTATGACATCCCCGATCTTGAAGCCCATTACGAGAGGCCAGTGCAATGATACCGTTGGAGTGGATGCCGCCCCTGATGTTTGCGGGGCTGATTGTATTCTTGATCATTGGCTTTCCGGTGGCCTTTTCGCTAGCGTCTGTGGGCCTGTTCTTCGGCATGATTTCCATGGCGCAGGGCTTTTTCACCATTGACTTCATGCAAGCCATACCGGGGCGCATTTTCGGCAGTATTCTGGCGAATGATCTTCTGCTCGCCATTCCCTTCTTCACGCTCATGGGCGCGATATTGGAAAAATGCGGGCTAGCGGAAGACATGCTGGAAAGCATGGGCCAGTTGTTCGGCCCTATGAAGGGCGGTCTTGGCTATTCGGTCATTATCGTGGGCTTCATCCTGGGCGCCATTACCGGCACCGTGGCCGCGCAGGTAATTGCCATGGCAATGATCACCATGCCGGTGATGATGCGCTATAATTATAATATTCGTTACGCTACGGGCGTTTTGGCGGCATCCGGCACGATTACGCAGCTGGTGCCGCCATCACTCGTGCTGGTGGTACTGGCTGACCAATTGGGCCGGTCAGTGGGTGATATGTACCTCGGCGCCTGGGGGCCTTCGCTGCTGCAGATTGCGCTTTTCGCGCTTTATACCTGGTTCCTGACCATCATTCGCCCGCAGGATTTGCCGCCGGTGCCGCGCACGCTGACCGGGCGCCCGCTGCTGATCAAATGCATGTGGGGCATCATCCCCGCCGGGGTGCTGATCTTCCTGGTGCTCGGCACCATCATGCTTGGTCTGGCAACGCCCACCGAAGCCGGTGCGCTGGGTACGGTTGGCGCCATCATCCTGTCGGTACTGCGCAATACCAAAATGTCGCGCGCCGATCAGATCGCCTATACGGTTGGCTTGATCGCGACTGGCCTATGCATCCTGTTCAGCTTCACCGTTGGCATGAAGACTGTGCCGTTCCGTCTTAGCTTCTCGGCGCTTTTCGCTTCGATCATATGGCTATGCTGGCGCGCCTGGCAGGATAAGCCACTGCATGATCTGATCGTGGAAGGCATGCGATCCACCATGCGCATCACCTCCATGGTCGCATTCATCGTGGTGGGCGCAACCTGCTTTTCCATCGTCTTCGCCGGCGTAGATGGCAATCTTTGGGTTGAACATGGGCTGACCAGCCTGCCCGGCGGCGTTTGGGGCTTCCTGATCGCGGTCAATCTGTTCATCTTCTTCCTGGCCTTCTTCCTGGATTTCTTCGAAATCGCCTTCATCATTGTGCCAATGCTGGCCCCCGTGGCCCAGAAAATTCTTGAACCGGTGGTGGGTGCGGATGCGGCACTCATCTGGTTTGGCGTGATGCTTTGCGTGAACATGCAAACCAGCTTCATGCACCCACCCTTCGGCTTTGCACTGTTCTATCTGCGGAGCGTTGTACCAAAAAGCATCAAGACGTCGGACATCTACTGGGGCGCGATTCCCTGGGTGGGGCTGCAGTTGATCATGGTTGCCATCGTGATCTTCTTTCCGATCACCGTCACCTTCTTCCTGGATAAGCCACACGGTATTGACCCAAGTACGGTCAGGATCGAAGTCGCGCCGCCCGCGGAGGAGGATGATCTGCCGCCGCCAAGTTTCGGGCCGCCAAGGTAACTCCTGGCCAGGCCCTCAACGCAAAACCCCATGGCAAACTGCTATGGGGTTTTTCTTTGGGCTCAACAGGGCAACAAAAATCCGGTCAGGTGCTATCACCTGACCGGTTTCAAAAAACTACTTACGCCGGTGGCTTAAATGCGGTTTGCAGCCGACATCCTGTGCATGAAGTTGTCGAAAGTACCCTCTGCCACGCGGAACCAAGCGACGCCATCCGGGCGGAAGGCCTTCATACTGTCGAGAAGCTTTTTGAACATGGGGTTCTGCGCTGCAACTTCATCATAATATTTCCAGCACTCATCATAACAGGCCTGCAGCACAGGGTTCGGGAAGGCCTTTAGTTGCGTGCCGCCAGCAAGCAGACGTTTCATGGCCTGCGGGTTCAGCGCATCGTATTTCGGCACCATGGAGGCGGTGACGAGCCCAGCGGCGGCTTCGATCATGGATTGATAGATCTTGGGGATAGAATTCCAGGCCCGTTCGTTGATGAACAGCGTGCCGCAGGAAGCGCCTTCCCACCAGCCGGGATAATGATAGAAGCGCGCGACCTTGTTGAAGCCGAGCTTTTCATCATCATGCGGCCCGACCCATTCGGCGCCATCAATCGTGCCGCGTTCCAGCGCAGGATAGATATCGCCGGCGCCAATTTGCTGCGGCACAACGCCAAGCCGGCGCAAGATATTGCCTGCAAAGCCACCCACGCGGAATTTTAGGCCGCGCAAATCCTCAACCGTGTTGATTTCCTTGCGGAACCAACCACCCATCTGGCAGGCCGTGCCGCCAAAGGTGAAGGACCGAACGCCAAGCGGGCGGTAGAATTCATTGATCAATTCATGGCCACCGCCATTGCGGAGCCAGGAATAATACTGGCGCTGATTCAAGCTGAAGGGCAGGCCCGTTTCAAAGACGAAGCAAGGGTCCTTGCCGAAATGGTAATAGGCCGCATCCTGGCCGCATTCCACCGTGCCATTCTGCACCGCATCATACACCTGCAGCGCCGGCACGATTTCGCCTGCAGCGAAAATACGGATCTGGAACTTGCCATCGGACATTTCATTGATGGCCTTGGCGAAAAGCTCCGTCCCGCCAAACAGCGTATCGAGCGATTTCGGGAAGGCCGATGTATGGCGCCAACGGATTTCCGGCATGGCCTGAGCCAGCGCCGGAGTTGCAAGAGCGGTGGCGGCGACGGCGGTGGTGCCAAAGCCTGCCTTCTTGATGAAATTACGACGTTCCACTGCGGGAAGCTCCCCTTGTTGCGTGGTTGAAGTGATCTACCAGCACCCTTATCCCGGGGCTTGGAAGTTACAATTCTAATACGCCAAGGCGCGGCGGAAAAGCCGCTTCCACCGCAAAAGCAGCCTTAATGGTCAGATTTCACGCCGGTCGGCACGGTAGACAGCCGATCCACCAGGGCAATGCCGATCGCCGAGGCAATGAAGATGGTGTGGATGATGGTCTGCCACATGATGCCCGCTTCCGTGAAGGCGGCATTGGGGGAGCCGAGGTTGCCGGCTTCGATAAAGGTTCGCAGCAAATGGATTGAGGAAATGCCGACAATCGCCATGGCGAGCTTTATCTTGAGCACGCTGGCATTCACATGGCTCAGCCATTCCGGCTGATCCGGATGCCCGGCCAGATTCAGGCGGGAAACAAAGGTTTCAAACCCGCCCACAATCACCATGACCAGCAGATTGGCGATCATCACAACATCAATCAGGCCAAGGACAATCAGCATGATCTGCTGTTCTGTGAAGGTTGTTGCCTCCAGAACCAGACGGGTCAATTCCTTGATGAACTTATAGACATAGACGCATTGCGCCACGATCAGCCCCAGATAGAGCGGCAATTGCAGCCAGCGTGACCCGAAGATCAGCGCGGCTAGGGGACGAAGCGGCTTCAATTCAGCAGGCTGGGCCATGGGGATCCTCGGCAAGGTCACAATGCGACGGTGACATAAGGTGGGTTTCGGGAATTGTCAGTAGGGCAGCCTCTGGCCCGAACGCCCTTATGCTGGCTAGATGTGGTGATGAATCATTGGCTCTTCGCCCTTGGCGCCACCATGCTGATGCAATTGGTCGCCTCCTTCATGGGCCAGAGCCTGCCGGTGATTGCCCCCTTGATGATGGCCAGTACAGGGTTGGCGCCGGAACGGGTTGGCAATCTTTCGTCGCTGACCGCCTTGGCGACAGTGCTTTACCTGATGATCGGCGGGGTTTTCCTGGCACGCATGGGGCCGGTGAGGATGCTCCAACTGGGCACGGCTGTCGCGGTAACGGCGCTTTTGGTGGCAAGCCTTGGTCAGGCTTGGGCGATATTCCTGGCGGCCTTCATGCTGGGGCTTGGCTATGGGCCAACCCCACCTGCGGGAAGCCGCATGCTGGCGGCAACCGCGCCGGCCGAGCATCGTGCGCTGATTTTCTCTATCAAACAGGCAGGGGCGCCGGCGGGGGGCGCGCTTGCAGGGCTGATCGCAGCCCCCGTTGCGCTGGCCTATGGCTGGCCCGCGGCACTGATGCTGGCCTTTGGCGTTGGCGCGCTTGCCATTCTTGTCATCCAACCCCTCCGCCCCGCTTTTGATGCGGAACGCAATCGCGCGCAGGGCCTGGGGTTCGGCGCGATCTTTTCCCCACGCGCCATCAAGGCCACGATCGCTGTACTGAAGCAAAGCCCGCTTCTGCCGCGCGTCACGCTGCTTTCAGTGTCCTTCGCCATTGCGCAGGGCTGCCTGTTTTCCTTCACCGTCACTTGGCTTGTGGAACAGCGCGGCTTTGATCTGGTGCTGGCAGGCAGCGTTTTTGCCGGGATGCAATTGGCAGGCGTGGTGGCGCGCATCCTGCTGGGCTGGGTTGCGGATCGTACCGGCAATGCACTGGCCAATCTGGTGGTGCAAGGCTTGATCGCGGGCGCAAGCATCTTGGCCCTTGCTTTGCTCCCCGCCGAAGCGGGCTTCTGGCCGCTCGCCTTGATTTGTGTACTCACGGGCTTTTTTGGGGCGTCCTGGAACGGCATTTCGCTGGCGGAGGTCGCGCGCCTGGCACCCCCTGGGAAGGTCGCTGACGCTACAGCGGGTTCGACGATTTTCATCTTTCTTGGCTACGTCGCGGGCCCGTCCATTTTCGCGACCCTGGTTAGCCTTACTGGAAGCTGGGTACTGCCACAGATACTAGTGGCCGTGCAGCTATTACTGGTTTCGGCCCTGATTGGCCTTACCTTGCGGCACTGATCAGGAAGCCCAGACGGGCGGGCGCTTTTCCTTGAAAGCGGCAATGCCTTCGCGCGCTTCATCGCCCGAGGCACAGCGCGCAAAGGCAAGCGCACCGGCATCCGCATAGCCATCGGGCGAAAGCGGGCCAAGGGCTGCGATCAGCTTCTTGGTTTCCGCCAAGGCACGCGGCGCGCCCTGCCGGCAATCCGCAATCACCGAAGCGACAGCCGCTTCCAAAGCGGCGGCATCGGCCACCATCTGATGCACCAGGCCAATGCGCGCGGCTTCAGGCGCGTCAATCACATTACCTTGCAGCACCATACGCGCGGCATTGCTGCGGCCCATGCGGCGCACCATCCAGGGCAGGATTTGCGCTGGCACCAGGCCGCGCTTGGCTTCCGGCGCGGCGAAGCGCGCATCGGCAGTTGCAATGGCGATATCAGCCGCGCAAAGCCAGCCGAGCCCACCCGCATGGGCTGCGCCCTGCACAGCCGCAATCACCACCTGCGGCAGATTGCATAACCTGACGAATCGCTGCCCCGTTGCGTGGTTACGCTGCTGCGCGGCGGCAAGCCGCTCGGCCTCGGTCCCTTGAGAGCCAACCTCGGTCAGATCAAGCCCCGCGCAGAAATGCCCGCCGGCGCCTGAGAAAATGATGATGCGCGCGGATGTGTCTTTCTCCAGCGCATCAAGTGCCGCATCCAAGGCGACACCCATGGCAGCCGACATGGCATTGCGCCGATGCGGCCGATTGAGTGTCAGGCGCACCACCGGCCCTTCCCGCCTCAGAAGAACGGGGTTTTCAGTTTCAGACATGTGATGCGCCTTTGGCTATTACGAATTCGGCCCGCGTTCCATGGAGTAGGGCTGCCAACGCTTCAGTTTGGAATCCGTCAGCACGGTCGGGTTCACGCAGGAAAGCGGCCAGCGGCCCGAAAGCACCAGCGCGACATTCTGCCCGACACGGCGCTTACGTGCCGGATCAAACCGCGCGGAGGCCGAGGCATTGTGCGGCGACAAGATCACATTCTGCATCTTGTGCAGGGGATTATCTGCCTTGGTCGGTTCAATTTCAAACACATCAATGCCCGCACCGGCAATCCAGCCCTTTTGCAGCGCCTTGATCAAGCCAGCTTCTTCCACTGTCGGGCCACGGCCCGTGGTGATGAACAGCGCGTTCTTCTTCATTTGCTTGAAGTGCTTTTCCTTGAAGAAACCGCGGGTTTCAGGGGTATCCGGCAAATGCATGGACACGAAATCAGAGGTCGCGAGCAAATCAGAAAGGCTCGCTGGCTCCACGCCCAGTGCTGACATGGTCAGTTCTTCCACGAAGGGATCATAAGCCTTCATGTGCAGCCCAAAGGCGCGGGCGCGAATTGCGGTGGCGCGCGCCACACGGCCAAAGCCGATGAAGCCAAGCGTCTGGCCCATCAGGCGCGGGATTTGCAACAATTGTGGCCGGCCTTCACCCCAGCGGCCTTCACGCACCATGCGGTCCTGTTCAATGCAGCGCCGATGCGTGGCGAGCAGCAGCATCATGGCGTGGTCCGCCACTTCTTCAATAAAGGTATCCGGGCAATTCGTGACCGGAATGCCCTGCGCGGTTGCTGCCGCCACATCCACATAATCAACGCCCACAGACCCAAGCGCGATGATGCGGCACTTCTTCAGCGCCTTGATCATCTTGGCATTGAACTGCATGCCCTTCGCGTAAACCGCATCCGCCTGCCCGGCCTTGGCGATGAAATCCTTCTCCGTCGGCTGGCATTCGATGATCTCGACGCCCATGCCCTCAAGCGCTTCCAGCTCATAATCATAGCCGCCGCCTGTAGTGGTGAAGGACGCCGCCGCGGGCGTCAGGATAGTGAATTTTGCCATGTGATCGGTCCTTTTCAGCTCATTCCTTGACCGCGCCGGTCAGGGAGGAAACGTAGTAATCCACGAAGAAGGAATAGAAGATCGCAACCGGCAGCGACCCCAAGAGTGAGCCCGCCATCAGCGCGCCCCATTGATAGACATCGCCTGTCACCAATTCAGTCAGGATCGCGACCGGCACTGTCTTGTTCTCGCTCGATTGAATGAAGGCGAGCGCATAGATGAATTCATTCCAGGACAGCGTAAAGGAGAAAATGCCCGCGCTGATCAGCCCCGGCACGGCAAGCGGCAGCGTGATCTGACGCAGGATTTGCAGCCGTGTGGCGCCATCAATCAGCGCGCATTCCTCAAGCTCATAGGGAATGGATTTGAAATAGCCAATCAGCAGCCAGGTGCAGAAGGGCACCAGGAAGGTCGGATAGACCAGGATCAACGCAAAGGGTGAATCAAACAACCCAAGTTGGAACACCATGGTCGCAAGCGGAATGAACAGGATGGAAGGCGGCACCAGATAGGCAAGGTAAATCCCAAGCCCAACATATTGGCTGCCCTTGAAGCGCAAGCGCTGGATGGCATAGGCCGCGAGTGTTGAGCTGATCAGCGACAGAACAGTCGCGCCAACCGCCACCATCATGGTCGTCATCAGCCACTTCGGATAAGCCGTATTGAACAGCAGCAGCCTGATATGATCCAGCGTGGGCGACGTGATCCAGAAGGGATTATGCGTCTTGTAATCGTAAAGCTCCGCATTCGGTTTGAAGGCGGTGATCGTCATCCAATAGAAGGGAAACAGCAGAATGATCAGAAAGCACGCAAGCGGCAGATAGATGGTGACCATCCGTCTTGCCTTGCTGTCCCAGGCCATTGTCTCAGGTGGCGGGGCGGCGCTGGCTTGGGTTTCTTCTGCTTGGGTTGTGGCGCTCATGGCTGTTTGCTCCCGGCTTCAATCATTGCTCTCACCCTGCTGCCATTTGCGCCGTGCCAGGGCGAAATAGCTGAAGAGTGTGGCGAAGACGAGGAAGGGGATCATGGAAACCGCGATCGCAGCACCTTCGCCCAATTGCCCGCCGGGAATACCGCGCTGGAAGGCAAGGGTTGCGAGCAAGTGGGTGGAATTCACCGGCCCGCCGCGCGTGATGGCATAGACAAGCTGGAAATCCGTGAAGGTGAAAATGATGCTGAAGGTCATGACAATCGCCAGGATCGGCAGCAGCATCGGGAAGGTGATGTAGCGAAAGCGTTGCCAGGCTGTGGAACCATCCAAAAGCGCGGCTTCATAAAGCGATGGCGAAATGGTTTGCAAACCTGCCAGCAGAGAAATCGCGACAAAGGGAATACCGCGCCAAATATTGGCAGCAATCAAGGACCAGCGCGCGGGCCAGGCGGTATTGATGAAATCAACATTGGTATCACGCAGGCCAAGTTCGATCAGCATCCAGGAAATGACAGAAAATTGCGGATTATAAATCCACCAGAAGGCAACCGCTGTCAGCACAGTGGGCACAATCCATGGCAGCAGGATGATGGCGCGCAGCATCGATTTGAAGGGCAGATGATTGTTCAGCAGCAGCGCCAACCAAAGCCCCAGACCGAACTTCCCGATGGTGGCGATGCCCGTATAAAAAACACTAAAAAAGACTGCATTCCAGAAAATGGGGTCTTCCATCATGAATTCAAAATTCTCAAGCCCAACCCAACGCCCGCTACGCCCGATGGTGGTGTCCGTAAAGGCAAGCCAAATCCCAAGCCCCAGCGGATAGGTCAGGAATACCACCAAAAGCCCCATTGCGGGCAGCAGGCAGATGAAAATCAGGAAGGGCTTCCAATCGAGCAGCCTTATCAGCCAATTCTGCTCGATCTTCGGCCTGACCCATCCGGTGGTTGTGCTGGACATTACTGGGGCTCCGGCAGGGGGCGGCCTTTACGTTGAAGGCCGCCCTTGTTGCGTTCAGGCACGACGGAAGATGCGGCGTGACCGGCGCTCGGCCTCGCGCATCGCCGCTTCCGGTGTCGCCTGACCGGCAGCGACAGAAGCGAACATCTGCACCAGCACATATTCCGCATTGGCCTGGCCAGAAGCTTCAGACAGCGGACCCTTATAGCCATTCCAGAATTGATTATTCATGGAATCGCGGAAAAGCGTGATCTTCGGATCACTGGTCCAAACCGAAGCGGCACGATAGGCATTCAGCGGATGCGCCCAATAGCCAAGATTGGCGTTCAGCCAGGGCTCATATTGTTCCTGCTCCATCATGAAGGTCAGGAAAGCCTTGGCCGCATTGGGGAAGCGGCTATGGCGGAACACCATGGCATTCAGCGTCAGCGGCGCGCTTGGCCAGCTATTGGCGACACCAAGCGGCATGA
Organism: Roseomonas sp.; assembly: GCA_044345845.1. GTDB lineage: Bacteria > Pseudomonadota > Alphaproteobacteria > Acetobacterales > Acetobacteraceae > Neoroseomonas. The sequence continues at coordinate 67,693 of JBIJAH010000013.1, read as the reverse complement.
CGGAATGTTCGGTATCTTCCGCAATAGCACGAGTTGCAGGGTCGTTCTTCAGCGCAAAGTAAAGCGACACGCCGTTGGAGGTAACCCAGCAGGCACTGGCGGCATAGGCCTGGTTATTGCTGATATCGCCCCAGGAAATTGTGCCGCCATCAACAAAGGTGGGGTAGAGTTCCCTGAGGTAATTCAGCGCCGCCAGCGTTTGCGGGCTATTGACCGAAACCGCACCGCTTTCATCAGTAATGGAAGCGCCATGGGACCACATCAGCCAATTGGCGAAGCCATTGCCATCGCCCACCGCATTGCCAAGCGCGAAGCCGGATGGCTTGTTGGCTCGGCGAAGCCGCTTGCACATTTCAAGGAAGCCCGGCAGGTCGGTAGGCGCTGTATCATAACCCACTTCCCTGACTGCGGATTTGCGCCATACAAGTGGGCCGGCGGTGCCGCCGAAGGGTAGGCCGATCCAATTATTCGTGCCGTGGCGTTTGCCAAGCTTTTCGCCAACAAACATCCAACCGCCATATTTTTTGCCGAGATATTCAGCAATATCGGTAACTTCCACCAGCTTATCGGCATAGATATGCGGCGATTCATTGAAGCCGATGATGCAATCCGGGCCAGCGCCGGTATTTGCGGTGACGGCGGTTTGCTGGTTGATGTCTTCCCAGCCCACGAAATCCACGCGCACTTGCACGCCGGTTTGCTGGGCGAAGCGCGCTGCGGAAGCGCGGAACACATCTTCATCCGGCTGCACGAAACGCACCGGGCGCAGGATGCGCAGCGTCGCGCCGTTTTCAATCGGCAAGCGCGGCGCGGCGACGCTAGCATCGCCACGAACTAGGTTTTGCGCGAGCGTCTCACCCCCTGCGGCGAGTGCGGCCATGCCGACACCCGCACCCAGAATGCTGCGACGTGTAATGATATTTGCCATGTTTCCACTCCCTGTTGTTGTGTTGAAACGAAGCTAAATCCTCTGTCCCGTTGCCTTGTCGAAGATGTGGACAAGGGCAAGGTCGGGCGAAACCGCCAGCACATCCCCATGATTGGCCGCAATCCTTTCACGGAAGGCACCCATCACGGAAACATCACCAATGCGCAGGGTAACCTGCGTCTCAGAACCCGTGGGCTCCACGACCTGCACGCGCGCCTGGATGCCGTTAGGATCAAGGCGGAGATGCTCAGGCCGGATGCCATAAACAACCTCAGCCCCTTCACGCCCGGCATAGGCGGGCGGTAGGGGCCAATGCGTGCCGCCAGCGTCAACGAAAGCGCCATCCTTGATCAGTCCCGCCAGCATATTCATGGCAGGCGATCCGATGAAGCCGGCCACAAAAAGATTGACCGGCCTGTCATACAATTCAAGCGGCGCACCGGCCTGTTCAATGCGCCCATGGTTCATGACCACGATCTTGTCCGCCATGGTCATGGCTTCGATCTGATCATGGGTCACATAAACCGTGGTGACCTTCAGGCGCTGATGCAAATCCTTGATTTCGGAGCGCATCTGCACGCGAAGCTTGGCATCAAGATTGGACAAGGGCTCATCAAACAAGAACACTTGCGGGTTGCGTACAATGGCCCGCCCCATCGCCACACGCTGGCGCTGGCCGCCCGAAAGCTGGCGCGGGAAGCGATGCAATAGCTGTTCAAGCCCCAGAATGCGCGCAGCCTTCTGCACTTCCTGGTCCATTACTTCCTTTGGTGCGCCCGCCAGCTTCATGGAAAAAGCCATGTTCTGATAGACGGTCATATGCGGATAAAGCGCGTAGTTCTGAAACACCATCGCGATATCGCGATCCTTCGGCGGCACCTTATTCACCACCCGGTCGCCAATCGCGATTTCACCGCCCGTGATATTCTCAAGCCCTGCCAGCATCCGAAGTAGCGTTGATTTGCCGCAGCCGGAAGGCCCAACGAGCACCACAAACTGCCCGTCTTCGATATCCACGCTGACGCCATGCAGGATTTGCGTGGAACCAAAAGCCTTTCGCACGTCGCGAATTTCTACTGTCGCCATATACCCTATTCCTTCCCGGCCTGCGGTGCCCCGCTTTTATTGGCGTGAGACTTCCGTTTCCTTGGACGTGATGAACTCCAACAGAGCAGGCGTGCCATTCTTGGTCTGTTCAATGCCGCGCTTGATCGCCGGGATAATGTCCGCGATCTTTTCAACCCTTTCACCATAACCGCCAAAGGCGCGCGCCATCGCCGCGTAATCGCCGGAAATATCGGTGGAGCGATATTTCTTCGTGCTGATCGGCATGACCTTCAATTCAATCGCCATGGAGAAATTATTGAGCAGGATTGAAAGAATGGGGATGCGTTCACGCACCGCGGTTTCGAAATCCATCCCCGTAAAGCCAATCGCCGCATCGCCCCAGACATTGATGCAAAGCTTATCCGGTGCGGCAAGCTTCGCCCCCATGGCAAGCCCAAGCCCATAGCCCAACTGCGTGGTCTTGCCCCAGCCCAAATAGGTCAGCGGCTTTCGGCTGACCCAAAACGGCGAAAGCTGATCGCGCGGGCTGCCGGCATCATGGGTGATGATAGTATTGTCCACATCAACCGTCCGCCACAAATCGCGCAACACACGATAGGGGTTGAGCGGAGATGCATCGCTATCCGTCTTATGCGCCCAGGCTGCGAGCCATTCCTTGTCCAGCGCGGCAATTTCCTTGGCAACCGCGGTGCGGCTGCGCGGCTTCTTGATGCGCGTGGCAAGATCCGCAATCAGCCCATCCATGGTGAGCCCCGCATCACCCACCAGCCCGATATCAATCGGAATATCCTTGCCGAGGTGGTCAGGATCCAGCGTCGCGTGAATGATCTTCTTGCCGCTCGGCATTTTCACGCCGAAATTCGTCTCGGTGAAGGAACAGCCAATGCCCAGAATCACATCGGCATTATCCAGGAAATGCCGCACGCCCCGCCGCATCGCAAGGCCGCCAGAACCAAGCGCCAGCGGGTGATCTTCCGGGAAGGCGGATTTACCACCAAGGCTGGTGGTGACAGGTGCCGCCAGCATTTCAGCCAAAGCCTGCAATTGCGGCCAGGCGCGCGCCCAATGCACACCGGTGCCAGCATAAATCACCGGGCGTTTCGCTTTCGCCAGCATGGCCGCAGCGCGTTCCAGATCAACCGGATCAGGCCCGTAACGCGTGGCCGCCACCGGATGATAGGCCAGCGGTTCCGGCACTTCCTCATTCCACATATCGGTCGGAATTTCGACCAGCACGGGACCGCCACGGCCATTGCGCAGCCGCGCGAAAGCACGGCGCAGAATATTGGGCACCTCAGCCGCGCTCATGATCGGCTCAGCAGATTTGGTGATGCCGCGCATTTGCACGGAAGAATTGAAATTCGGGTCAATATGCGCGATGCGGCGCGGATAACCCATGGGCAGCACCAGCACGGGCACGCTTTCGCCATAGCATTGCGCCACACCGCCATAGGCGTTCTCAGCACCCGGCCCATGCTGCATGCAGAAGGCGCCAATGGTGCGGCCCGATGTCACCCGCGAAATGGCATCCGCCATATGCAGGCCGATTCTCTCCTGCCGCACCATGATGGGGCGGATATCCGCATCGGCGGCATATTCGATCAAATGATTGACCGGATAGCCGGTGAGGATCTGAATCCCCTCACGCTTCATGATTTCCGCAATGGCCGCGCCGAGTTTCATGCCGGACTTCCTCTACCCTGGCGCCAGGCGCCGTTTCATCCCATGGCACGCTGCCGGTGCCTCAGGGGGAAGCCTAGGCTTGCTTTGCGCCCGGATGCAATAAGGTTATGGCCTTGCGCCCTTTGCCCGGCCCCGGCAGGCTTGACGGCGCCCGTTCTGAAGGATCATCCATGCCTATCCCAGCCATATTCCAGGGCAGGATTGCCCTGCCTGTGATTGCCGCCCCCATGTTCCTTGTCTCCGGCCCTGATCTGGTGGTGGAAACCTGCAAGGCCGGCGTGGTGGGCAGCTTCCCCGCGCTCAATCAGCGCAGCACTGAAGCCTATGGGGAATGGCTGGCCGAAATCCGCGAAAGAACCGGCAATGCCGCCGCGCCCTTTGGCGTCAATCTGATCGTGCATCGGTCCAACACCAGGCTTGATGCAGATTTGGCCGAAACCGTGCGCCAGCGCGTACCCTTCGTGATCACATCACTTGGCGCGGTGTCTGAGGTGGTGGAAGCCATCCACAGTTACGGCGGGCTGGTTTTCCATGACGTGATCAATCTGCGCCACGCGCAGAAAGCCGCCGAGGCCGGCGTTGATGGGCTGATTGCGGTTTGCGCCGGCGCGGGCGGGCATGCCGGCACCTATAACCCCTTCGCCTTTTTGCAGGAAATTCGGCAATTTTATCAGGGCACCATCATCCTATCGGGTGCCATGTCCTCTGGCGCGCATGTGGTGGCGGCGCGGGCGGCGGGGGCGGATTTCGCTTACCTGGGCACGCGCTTCATCGCGACCACCGAAAGCCGCGCGCCAGAGGATTACAAGCAAATGATCCTGGCCGCGACGGCCAAGGATATTGTTTATACCAATGCCATTAGCGGGGTGAATGGCAATTTCCTGAGCGCATCTTTGGAAGCGGCGGGGCTTGATCCAGCGAATTTGCCTGAATTCAACAGGGAACTCCATCTGGGCAGTGGCGAAAAGCGCGCCTGGAAGAATATCTGGTCCGCCGGCCAGGGGGTGGGCGCCATTCATGACGTGCCGAGCACGGCGGAATTGGTGGCGCGGCTGCGGCGGGAATATGCGGAGGCGCTTGCGGGGTTGAATCGGGGTTTTGCGGCGTAAGCGCTACCGCCGCAACTCCATCTGAATAGGCCCTTCCCGCTCCCCGCGGGCAAATTGGTCCACCATGGCATTCCCGGTCTGGCCAAGCTTCGCGGCCTCACCAGTCCAGATGATGCGGCCCTTATGGATCATCGCAGCATCATCGCCAATCCGCCGCGCGCTCGCCATATCATGCGTGATGGAAACGGCGGTCGCCCCCAGCCGATGCACCACATCCACAATCAGCCCATCAATCACCGCGCCCATGATGGGATCAAGGCCGGTGGTGGGTTCGTCGAAGAATATGATCTCGGGCTCCGCCGCAATGGCGCGCGCAAGTGCGACGCGCTTTTGCATGCCGCCCGAAAGCTCGGATGGGGAAAGATCGCCCACTGATGGGGCAAGGCCAACCTGCGCCAGTACCTCGGCAGCCTTGTCGCGGGCACGCGCGCGGGTGATGCGCTTTTGCGCCAGCAGCTTGAAGCAGACATTTTCCCAGACCGGCAGGCTATCAAACAGCGCACCATTCTGAAACAGCATGCCGATGCGGTCATTCAGCGCTTCACGTTCGCGCCTTGGCAGTTTCAGGATGTTCTGGCCGTCAATTTCAATGCTGCCGGCATCGGGTTCAATCAGGCCCAGGATACATTTGATGGTAACGGATTTCCCGGAACCCGAACCGCCCAGAACAACCATGCCATGCCCAGCGCGGATATCCAGATCCACACCATCCAGCACCTGCTTCGGCCCAAAGGCTTTTGAAAGCCCGCGCAGGCGAATTTTCGGCACTGCGCCCCTCATCGCGCGAAGAACATCTCGGTAATGATGTAATCCAGCGCCAGGATAAGGATGGAGGAAATCACCACCGCCGATGTTGCCGCAGCGCCTACACCCTGCGCGCCGCCACGGCTATTATAGCCGCACCAGCAGCCCATCAGCGCAATCACAAAGCCAAAGACCGAAGCCTTCACGAGGCCCGAGACCACATCCATGGTCTGCATGAAATCAAGCGTGGCGCGCAAATACCCAGCCGAGCTGAAGCCAAGCTTCGCCGTGCCAATCAGCCAGCCGCCCATCACGCCCAGAGTATCGGCAATAATCACAAGGAAGGGCAGCGCCACGGTGCCGGCCAAAAGCCGAGGTGCTACAAGATATTTCATCGGGTTGGTGGAAAGCGTGGTCAGCGCATCTATTTGATCCGTCACGCGCATGGTGCCGATTTCGGCGGCGAAAGCCGCGCCAATGCGCCCGGCTACCATCAGCCCGGCAATCACCGGGCCCAATTCGCGCGTGATGGAAAGCACCACAACATTCGCGACCGCCCCTTCGGCATTGAAGCGCGCGAAACCAGTATAGGTTTGCAGCGCCAGCACCATGCCGGTGAAAAACGCGGTCAGCGCCACAACAGGCAGCGAGAAATAACCAATCTCCACGACTTGGCGCAGAAACAGACGGCCATAGAAGGGCGGGCGAAACAGATGCGAAACGCCTTCCAGCGCGAACAACACCACGGCGCCAATTCGCTGAAGCGCACCAATCACAGCGCGGCCCAAGGCGGCGATGGGGTCCAGCAACGCGGTCAAGCTCAGGCCGCCCCATAGGCGCGGCGATAGCGATCGCCCAGCGATGTAAGAATCTCATAGCCAATCGTGCCGGCGCGCGCCGCCAGATCATCCGGCGAAGGCGCGGCGTCGCCGATCAATTGCAGCACATCGCCAGGCGCAATGCCCGGCGCATCCGTCACATCCAGCGTGATCAAATCCATGGAAACGCGCCCCACCATGGGCAGAATCATGTCGCGATAGGCCGCGACACCCTGCCCGGATAGGCTTCTCAGGTAGCCGTCCGCGTAGCCGACCGCAATGGTGGCAATCCGGCTGGGCCGCGCTGCCACAAAGGAAGCGCCATAGCCAACGCTGGCGCCGGCGGGGATTTCGCGGATTTGCAGGATGGGCGCTTCCAGCCGGATCACGGGCAGCATGGGGTTGGGCGCCCCTGGCGTGGGGTTAATGCCATAAAGCGCGCAACCTGGCCGGGCGAGGTCTGAGGCATAATCCGCGCCCAGAAACAGGCCAGATGAATTGGCGAAGGACCGAGGCAGCCTGGGCAGCCCCGCGCAGGCGCGAGCGAAACGCGCTGCCTGTTCGGCATTGAGCGGATGGTTCGGTTCATCCGCGCAGGCCAAATGCGACATGACATAAAGCAGATCGAGCCCTGCCAGCAGGGAATGATCCCCCGCCAGCCGCGCCTGTTCGCCCGCGTCCAACCCAAGCCGCGCCATGCCGGTATCCAAATGCAACAGCGCCTGCCGCGCCCTGCCCGCGCTGCGCCCGGCAGCCGCATGGGCCAGCACATCGCCCAGGCTGTTCAGCACGGGGACCAGTGCCGCATTCTCATCAGCGCCGGGGGTAAAGCCGTCCAGCACGGCGATCATCGGCCCAGCGCCAAGGGCGGCCCGCAGCGCCATGCCTTCCGAAAGATGCGCCACGAAAAAATGCCGGCAGCCTGCGGCGTGTAGGGCGGGCGCCACTTGGGCCGCGCCGAGCCCATAGGCATTCGCCTTCACCACCCCCGCCACAGCACCTGGCGCGGCACGGGCGGTAAGCGCGCGCCAATTCGCGACAATCGCCGCCAGATCAATATGCAAAACCGCAGAAGGGTCCATCACGCGGAACCAGGATTAACCGCCATAACCGTCATCATGCTGCGTATCCAAATCGCCAAAGCGTGTGAATTCGGCTTCAAAGAATAGCTTGATGGTGCCTGTTGGGCCATGGCGCTGCTTGGCGATGATCAGTTCTGCCTTGTTATGCGCCTCTTCCATATCCTTTTGCCATTTATCCACGGCACCCTGGAACTTCTCGGAATTATCGAAGGAAAGCTCCTTCGGCGCGCGCTGCATCAAGTAATATTCGTCGCGATAGACGAACATGACCACATCGGCATCCTGTTCGATGGAGCCTGACTCACGCAAATCTGAAAGCTGCGGGCGCTTGTCTTCGCGGCTTTCCACGGCGCGCGACAACTGAGAAAGCGCAATGACAGGCACCGATAATTCCTTGGCCAAAGCCTTCAGCCCCTGCGTGATCATGCTGATTTCAAGCACACGGCTTTCCGGCCTGGTGCCCGCTGCGGGGCGCATCAATTGCAGGTAGTCCACCACAATCAGATCAAGCCCTCTGGTCCGCTGCAAGCGCCGGCAGCGTGTCCGCAATGCCGAGATGCTGATCGCCGGCGTGTCATCAATATTCAGCGGCAGGGATGCCAATTCGCGGCTGACCTCCAAAAACCGGTCAAAATCGCGCTGGCTGATCTCGCCACGTCGGATGCGGTCGCCCGAAATGCGCGATTCTTCCGCAAGCAAACGGGTCGCCAATTGATCCGCGCTCATTTCGAGAGAGAACAAGGCCACACCGCCCTTGGGCACCGCATTCGGATCCGCTTCCTGCGCGTTGCGCAGCACGGATTTCGCCGCGCCGAAGGCAATTTTGGTGGCGAGCGCCGTTTTGCCCATGCCTGGGCGGCCTGCAATGATCAGCAAATCCGAAGGATGCAGCCCGCCCGTTTTTGCATCCAAATCACGCAAACCAGTGGCTAGGCCAGAAACACCGCCCGGTGTGGTGAAGGCTTTTTCAGCGTGCTGGACCGCAATGGTCAGCGCGCGTTCGAAAGTAAGGAAGCCCCCCTCACCCGCGCCGCCTTCCTTGGCCAACTCGAACAGCGCCTGTTCGGCTGATTCCAATTGCCCCTTGGCGTCCAGCTCGGCCTCCGCACCAAAGGCGCGGTTCACCACCACTTCGCCCAAATCCACCAATTGGCGGCGGAGCCAGGCATCATAGATCACCTTGCCATATTCGCCGGCATTGATCACACCGACCATGGCAGAGAGAAGCTGCGCCAAATAGGAAGGGCCACCGACCTCATCCAACAGGCCGGAATGTTCAAATTCCGCGCGGAGGGTCACCGCATCGGCAAGCTGGCCCGCTTCCACGCGCCGCTTGATGGCGTGGAAAATCCGCCCATGCACCGGATCGGCGAAATGATCAGGCGCCAGATACTCGCCCACACGCTCAAACGCCTTGTTATTGGCCAAAAGCGCGCCCAGCAGCGCCTGTTCAGCAGCCAGGTTTGAGGGTGGAATGCGCTGCGAAAGGCCGAGCAAACCGGCCCCGGGGATCGCGCCGGGCGATGGGTCAAAACTATTCATGCCCCCTTATAGCCCAGCGCGGAGGAGTCGCCCCCTGGGGATTACGGGGATGGTGGGGATTGACTACGAATTCCACCCGAGCCGAGCGCCCGGATGACCGATTGGCGTTCTGCCTGCCACATATAATCGCGCGTCAGGGGCAGCGCGTCTTGTTCGCGGGTGAGTTGCATTTGCCAATTCATATGCCCCATGCGGCGGAAAGCGAGCTCCGCCCCGGAAAGGTAGAATTCAAACATGCGGCAGAAACGCTCATCGTAAAGGGATGCAATGGCATCCCGATTGCCAGCAAAGCGTGCACGCCAATGGGCGATGGTCTTGGCATAATGCAGACGCAGGATTTCAATATCGGTGACAAAAAGCCCGGCTTTTTCCGCCGCTGGCAGCACTTCCGACAAGGCAGGGGAATAGCCGCCCGGGAAGATATATCTGGCAAACCAGGGATTGGTGGAACCCGGCCCATCAGCCCGCCCTATGGCATGGATCAGCGCGACACCTTGCGGCTTCAACGCCTGGCGGATCAGGCGGAAAAAGCCAGAATAATGCTGCAAACCAACATGTTCGAACATGCCAACCGAAACAATACGGTCCATAGGCTGGCGCCATTCCCGGTAATCCATCAAGGCAAAGCGCACCTGCCGGGAAAGCCCTGCCGCTTCCGCCCGTGCGCGCGCCACCGCCAATTGTTCGGTGGATAGCGTGATGCCCGTGACCTGCGCGCCCCATTCCCTTGCCAAGGTCAGCGCCATACCGCCCCAGCCACAGCCGATATCCAGAACCTCCAACCCCGGGCGATCCAGCCTGAGCTTGGCCGCGATATGGCGCTTCTTGGCTACCTGGGCTTCTTCCAGGCTCTCATTGCCGGTTTGGAAATAGGCGCAGGAATATTGCCTGTCCCTATCCAGAAACAGCGCGTAAAGCCGCGCGTTCAAATCATAGTGATGCGCCACATTGCGCCGTGCGCGCGGCGCGGGATTGAATTGATCCAAGCGCCGCTTTGTCCAGCGCGCCCATTCCATGGCCTTTTCTGCGGGGTGCGCGCCGCCCTGCATCAGATTAAGCGTCAGCAGATCCAGCAATTCATGTAGTGAGCAGTTTTCAGGCAGGATATCGCCTTCCATATACCCTTCGCCCAAAGCCAAAGCGGGGTTCAGGCCAAGACGGCGAAGCGCGGCCTGAGAGGCGATGGAAAAACCCGCAACCGGCCCTTGCCCACTGCCATAGGTGCGCACCGCACCATCCGGCAGGCGCACATGCAGCGTGCCCAGCTTCATCAGGCGCTTCATGAAAATGTCGAAGAACACAGCCCGTTTCCCTTGCCGATGCGACGATATCCGCACCAGCCCGGGTCATTCCGCAACACAATAAGGCGTGAAGTCCATCATGCACATCAGCGCTGATGATCACAGGCTGGCGCCGATTATCCATGCGGAAGGCGATTTTGGTCGCGATGCTTCGGAAAGCATCAGGCGAAGCAGGCGCGCAATTCCAAATAGCCAATGCGGCAATGGCGATTATGCGATCCCTTTCCCAACCCGCGGATTTTCGGTTCAGTCCACCGTCACCCCAGCTGCGCGGGCCTTTTCCACCATATGGCCGCGCGCCCATTGCATATCTTCAAGCGTCCCGAAGGCGTTTGTGTAATGGCCCTTGAAGCCACGCGCTTCAATCAGGCGGAACATATCACCGAAATCGAAATCGCCCTGGCCAGGCACCAGATGTTCTTCATGCCCATTGCGCCAGCAATCGGCCAAGCGCACTTCGCGTACGCGGTCCATCGGAATGCCCGCCACCCAGGCAGCGACACCATCAGGCATCAGATGCGCGTGATTGGCGGTGAAGGAAAGCGCGAAGGCCGGGGAATGGATGGCATCGTAGAAATAGCGCCATTCTTCCTGCGTATGGGCCAAATAATGCACTTCAGCCGTTGGCGGTTCCACATTCAGGTTTTCGAGCAATAATAGCGCGCCATGCTTTTCTGCGTGCTTCACCATGCGTTGCAAGCGGTCCCGCCCCGCTTCCATGCGCATCGGCACATCGGCGGTGAAATGATAGCCGGCATGGACCACGATCCATTCGGCCGCGAGCTTCGGCGCCACTTCGATATAGGCGCGCATATAAGAATCAACCGCTTCCGAAAGGAAGGGCGAATATTCCGCGACATTCACGGCGGATAGTGTGTGCAGCGCAATGGTCACCCCATTGGCGCGGGCCGAGGCGACAATGGCACGGCAGCGCGCATCATCGAACATGGTCACCTTATTCTCGCCAGTGTCCAGTTGGATATCTATATGGCGAACCTGATTGCGCGCCGCCCATTCAATGGCGTCTTCCAGCTTAAGCTTGCGCCCCACATCCACCCCGATACGGTCAATCAACGCCATGGCGTACCTCCTGTTTCGACCATGGTTTACAGGCTTCGGGCAGGGTGGCAAGCTTCATGAAATTAAACTGAAGCGCCCATAGGGCGCCCGTAACCCTCGGGGAGGAAGCAAGCAATGATGATGATTGATCGTCGCGGCATGTTGGCGCTGGGCGCCTGGGCCGCCGCCACCAGCCAGGCCTTCGCCCAAGGCCCCATGCCGGAGCATGAGCGTGTGCTTTATGAAGCCGCCCGGCGAGAGGGTGAGATTACCTGGTATTCTGGCCAGTATAGCGCCGAGGCTTCGGAAGCCGCGGGCCGCGCCTTCAATGAACGCTATCCTGGTGTGCGCTGCAATGTGGTGCGCAGCACATCGCAGGTGGCTTTCCAGCGGCTATCGCAGGATTTGCGCGCGGGCGTTGCGCAATGCGATGTGCTGTCTTCCACCAATGGCGGGCATTACGTTCAATTGAAGCGGCAGAACCGCTTGATGCAGTTCCGCCCCAAGAATGCGGATGGGCTGCTGCCAGATTTGCGCGTGGCGGACCCCGATAACTTCTACCAATCAAGCTTCCTTGGCATTTATCTGTTGGCACATAATACCCGCCTGGTATCGGAAGCCGATGCGCCGAAATCCTGGAAGGATATTCTGGACCCAAAGTGGAAGGACAAGCTTGCTGTTGGCCATCCTGGCTTCAGCGGCGCGATTGGGCTTTGGGCGATGGAAATGCGCCGGCTTTATGGCTGGGATTATTTCAAGCAACTTGAACGCAACAAGCCGCAAATCGGACGGTCTTCCATTGACCCCGTAACCACCATGAATGCCGGCGAACGCGGCGTTGGGGTTGCGGTGCCTTCCGCCTCCACCCTGTTCAGCATGTCGCGCGGCAATCCGCTCAAGCTGATTTATCCGGAGGAAGGTGTGCTAGCCGCGCTTTCGCCTTCCGCCATTATCCGCAATGCGCCCCACCCGAATGCTGCCAAGCTGTTCATGGAATTCCAGACAGGCGTTGGACTTTCGACCGCCATCCGGTTGCTGTTCAATGAAAGCATCCGCCCGGATGTGCCGCCGCCGGAAGGGTCCCGCCCACTGGATCAGGTGAAGATGCTGGCTCCTTCGATTGAGGATGCTGAAAAAGGCGTGCCTGAAGTGCGCGATGCTTGGCGCGAAACCTTCGGAGTCTGATGCGCCACATGGCTGAAGGCGCTGTCTTGGGCACGGCACCGCGCGCGGGTTTGCGTGCGCGGCTCCGGATGCTGGAACCCGTCACACTGCTCTGGCTTCTGCTGGTTGCAGCGCTGATTCTCCTGATTGCGGCGCCACTCCTCAAAATGCTGCTGATCAGCTTTGAGGAACAGGAAACCGGCGACTTCACGCTGATGAATTACGCGACTGCCTATGGCCGGCAGCGCTATCTGGATGCCCTGCGAAATTCCCTGTTGCTCGGGCTGTTGAGTGCCACGATTTCTACCATCATCGCGGTACCCATGGCATGGGCGGTGTCTCGCACGGATATGCCGGGCAAGGGTTTCACCTGGGCCATGGTGCTGGCAGCGTTTGTGATGCCGCCCTATCTTGGCGCCATTGGCTGGATTCTGCTGGCGGGGCCAAATGCTGGCTGGATCAATCAGGTCTGGCGCGCTGTAACTGGCGCGCGGGACCCGCTCATGAATGTCTATACCTTCGGCGGCCTTGCCTTTGTTATCGCGCTGCATTCCTTCCCGCTGGTCTTTATTTTCGTGAAATCCGCGCTTGATCTGATTTCCTCTGAAATGGAAGATGCTGCCAATATCATGGGCGCTGGCACCTGGACCACCATGCGCAAGGTGACGTTGCCTTTGGTATGGCCTTCCATCCTGGGTGGCTTCATTCTGATCTTTCTAGAAACCATCGCGCTATTCGGCACGCCGGCCATCATTGGTATCCCGGCACGCATCAATGTGGTGACGACGCAGCTTTGGCAGTTTTTTGAAGACCCGGTGCGCGTGGAAGTGGCCGCGGCCTATGCCATTCCGCTGCTGCTGATCACGGTTGCGCTGATCGGCGTGCAGAAACTTATGCTGTCCCGCAAGGGTTTTGTCTCACAGACTGGCAAGGGTGGCGAAAGGCGGCAGATCAAGCTTGGCCCTTGGCGTTGGGTTTTGTTTGCCTGGTGCTTTGGCGTGGCGTTGCTCGCCGTGCTGAAACCCTTGCTCGTGCTGTTGCAAGCATCCTTTGCCAAGGCCTGGGGGCGAGGGTTTTCTCTGGATAACCTGACCCTCCGCAATTACCGGATGCTGCTGTTTGAACATGACATGGCGCTGCAATCGGTCTGGAATACCATTTGGTTTTCGGCTGCTTCCGCTGGGCTTGCGTTGATCCTTGCACTGCTGGTCGCCTATATTGTTGTGCGGCGATTGATCCGGTTTGCGGATGGCTTGGCCTTTCTTGCCATGGCGCCTTTCGTCATTCCCGGCATTGTTATGGCGATCGGTTTTTACGCGGCCTATGCCGGACCGCCGCTGATGCTTTATGGCAGCGCCTTGCTCATCATCCTGGCCTTTACCGCGCGCTTCCTGCCGATTGCTTATGCCAATGCGCAGGCCTCCATCCGCGCGGTGCATCCGGAAATGGAAGAAGCCGCGCGCATCCTGGGCAGTGGGCGGCTGCAAACCATCCGCCGCATCACCGCGCCCTTGCTGAAGACATCCCTGCTGGGTGGCTGGTTGATTGTTTTCATTGTCGCCTCGCGCGAGCTTTCGGCGGCAATCTTCCTCGTGGGGCCGCGCACGCGCACCATGTCTGTCTTGCTCTATGACCTGAGTGAGCAAGGCAATTTCGAACTGGTCTCCGCCTTTGGCGGCATATTGCTGGTGATCACCATGGTCTTTGTCGGCATCGGCATGAAGCTTGTCGGCCGCGATTTCATGTTGCGGAGGGATTGAAATGCCGCGCCTTACCCTTTCTGGCCTGACCAAGGCCTATGGCAAGAATATTGTGGTGGACGCCATTGATCTGACACTGGAAGAAGGCGAATTCCTGTCGCTTCTCGGCCCTTCCGGTTGCGGCAAGACAACTACGCTCCGCATGATTGCGGGCTTTGTGGAACCCAATGCCGGGACCATCGCGGTGGATGGCAAGGTGCTTTCTGCCCCAGGCGCCGTGCTGCCGCCGGAACGCCGCGGCATGTCCATGATTTTCCAATCCTACGCCATTTGGCCAAATATGACGGTGGCCGAGAATGTCGGCTTTGGCCTCACGCTTCGCAAACTGCCAAGCGATGAAATCAAGCGCCGCGTGGCTGAAATTCTGGATGTGGTAAAGATGGGCCACCTGGCGGCGCGCTACCCGGCGGAACTTTCCGGCGGCCAGCAGCAGCGCGTGGCGCTTGCGCGCGCCATTGTGGTGAAGCCCGCCGTGCTATTGTTGGATGAACCGCTTTCCAACCTGGATGCCAATCTGCGGGAGGAAATGCGCTTCGAAATCCGCCGCCTGCATGATGAATTTCGCATCACCACGGTTTATGTCACGCATGATCAGGCGGAAGCCATGGCGACATCTGACCGTATTGCGGTGATGAATGCAGGCCGGATTGAACAGGTTGATGCGCCGCATTTGCTCTACACCAAGCCGCGCACGCGCTTTGTCTCGGGCTTTGTCGGGCGCACCAATCTGCTGGAAGCGCGCGTGGAAGGCAGCGCCTTGCTGCTTGGTGGCATGTCACTCGGCCCAGCGGCTGCGGCGGGGATCGCGCCAGACGTCTCGGGGGATATTCTGCTCTCACTCCGCCCGCAGGCAATGAGCCTGCATGTCACGGAACCAGCGCGTGAAAGCACTGCGCTGATCATGCCGGTCACTGTACTGGAACGCACCTATTTGGGCGAAGCCTGGGATTATGTGCTGCGCCCGGAAGGGGCGGAGCTTCGCCTGCGCGCCGCCGCACCGCCACTTGCAACCCACGCGGTGGGCGCGAAGCTTTGGCTGCGCATAGACCCGCAGCAGATCGCGATTGTGCAATAAGCCCTAATGGATCGGCAGACTAAGCGGCGCGATTTCAGCACCGCTACGCCTGCGATAATCCCGCCCGGCTGAATCACGCAGCATCTTGGCCTGGCTTTCGGCCAGAATCCCGGCAGCATCCGCGACATTAAGCTTGGTGGGGCGGCCATCGGCGTAGATTGTTTCGCCACCTACCAGCACACGCTTCACGGCACGATCGGCGGCGTGGAAGACAAGCGCGCGCAAAGGATCACGCGGCGGGGTCATTAGCGGATGCGCCAAATCCACCAGCACCACATCCGCCGAAGCTCCCACATGCAGCCGCCCGAGATCAGGCCGGCCAAGCGCGGTCGCACCACCAATCGTCGCCGCATGGAAAACACTGCCCGTGTCAGCAGCGGCGACATCACGGCAGGCATTGCGCGCCAGGATGATGGCAAGGCGCATTTCCTCAATCAGATTATGCGGCGCACAATCAGTACCAAAACCCAAATTCACACCACGTGCGCGGTACTTGCCGAAATGGCGCAAATGCTCCCCATACCGCGCAAAAGGGGATGGGCAATGCGCGACCGTCGCCCCCATATCGGCAATCAGGCCCACATCCTTCGCGGTGTGCCAGCCGATTGAGACATGCTCATCCACGAAAATCGCATGACCAAGAATACTGCGCGGCGTCAGCAAGCCGATATCCGCCGCCCATTGAATGGGCGTGATCCCATGGCGGCGAATAATCTCCCGCACCTCCACCACGGATTGCGCGATGTGGGTGGTGAAGGGTCGGCCAGTTTCGGCAGCATAGGCGATGCTTTCGCGCAGCATCTCCTCCTCCACTGTGTCAATCTGCGCGGGGAAGACAATGCCGGTCAGTCGGCCAGAAGGATCGGCTTCGGCTTCTTTCATGAATTGCTTGGCAGCGTCGAATTGTCGGCGCGCATCTTCGCGGTTCCACATCCAGGTCACGGTCTGTGGCGCTTCCATACCCCAGCGCGCTGCGGCATAACCCGCCCCGGCCCAACCGCGCAGGCCACTTTCCGCCATGATGGCAAGCCAGGATGGAAAAGGCGGAGATAAATCCACCACGCTGGTGACACCGGCTGACATCAGCTCCGCATAGGCAAGGCGCATGGCGGCGGCCTGGCCTTGCTGATCCAGCTTGAAGGCCTGCAGCCGTTCGAACAGGCCGGTCATTTGCTGTTCTGGCACGCCGTGATCTTCGCGCACGCCGCGCCCGGCTGGTTCTGTTGTTGGGTGGGTGTGGATATTGATCAGCCCCGGCATGACCAAAAGCTTGCTGCCATCAATCACCTCAGCGCCCGCAGGCGGCGGCGCATTGGGGTCATGCGGCGTGATGGTGGCGATGCGCCCATCGGCCAGCAGCACATCCTTGCCCTGGCCATAGAAATGCCCACCCGCCGCTGCGTCCCATTCGGCGGTCCAGGCGGCGTTGCGGATCAGGGTCGTTGTTGGCATGGCGGCCTCTTGGCTTCTGGATCGCAGCGAATACCGCAAGCCAAGCCCGAAGCGCGCCGCCTTTCAAGCGAAAAGAAGCCGCGCTTTAAGCTTCCGCATAGGCAGGCGCGGCGCGGGCGATGCCGCCATAGGAATCCAGCATCCTTTCCCGCCACGCATAAACCGCATCATCTTGGGTCAGCAGTGGGAAGGCGCTGACGCAGCGCGCCCATTGGAAGCCGCCAAATACAATCATGTCCGCATAGCCCGGCGCACGCCCATGCAAAAACGGTGCGGAGCGCAACGCAATCCGCAGCGGCATAAGGCTGTCACGAAAGCCCTTCACCCGTTCGGCGCGATCTGCCGTCACGGCTTCAAGCTTCATACCAAAGCGCTTTTCACGATCTGGCACGAAATACGCCGCATCTTCCGGCGCCAGAAGCTGGGGAATGTCTGAGACCACCAGCCGCGCGATGCCGGCATGAAGCACCGCATCGCCCCAGGCATTGATGAAGCGCGCCAGCGCGTGCCCGCCGGCGCCGCCGAACAGCGAAGGCCGGTCCGGATAGATATCTTCCAGATACTCCGCGATGACCCAAGAATCCACAATTGCGCGGCTATTATCCAGCATTACCGGCACTTTCTGTGCCCCATGGGCGCCAATCGCGTCCCGTTCAGTGAAGCGCCAGGGAATGGTTTCCACCGCCAGGCCCTTATGGGCCAGCGCCAGACGGCTCCGCCAGCAATAGGGGCTGAAGCGCCGCGCCGGATCGGCACCGCAGAGTTCAAAAAGCTGAATGGCCATCGCGGAATCTCCTTTCCCGCATTATGCTCTGCCCGGAAAGGAAAGGCCACGGCATGAAGACCCCCCTGCTGCTTGCACTCGACCAGGGCACAACCTCCACGCGCAGCATCGCCTTTGGTGCTGACCTTGCGCCGCGCGCGACAGCGCAGGTGGAATTGCCGCAGCATTTCCCAACCCCCGGCTGGGTAGAGCATGAACCGGAAGATATCTGGCAGGGCGCCATCACCACATTGCGGCAGGCTTTGGAAAAGGCCGGCGGTAGTGCCGCCGATGTCGCTGGCATAGGCATCACCAACCAGCGCGAAACCACGCTGCTTTGGGATCGCGCCACAGGCCATTGCCTGCATCGCGCCATTGTCTGGCAGGATCGCCGCACGGCAGACGCCTGCGCGAAGCTCCGCGCTGAGGACCATGAGGCGCTGCTGACGGAACGCACGGGGCTGCTGGCTGATCCTTATTTCTCCGCAACCAAGCTTGCCTGGATGCTGGACAATATCGCGGGCGCGCGGGCGGCGGCGGGGCGCGGTGCGCTTGCTTTCGGCACGGTGGATTGCTTTTTGCTCTGGCGCCTGACCGGTGGGCGTGTGCATGCAACAGATGCCACCAATGCCGCGCGCACAATGCTGTTCGATATCAGGCGCGGGGTTTGGGATGCCGATCTGCTGCGCCTGTTTCGCATCCCCGAAGCCATCCTGCCGGAGGTACGTGATTGTGCCGGCGATTTCGGCGCAACTGAGCCCGCTTTGCTTGGTGCCGCCATCCCCATCCGCGGCATGGCAGGCGACCAACAGGCCGCGACCATCGGCCAGGGCTGCTTCGCGCCGGGCATGGTGAAATCTACCTATGGCACGGGCTGTTTTGCCTTGTTGAATACGGGCGAAACGCCGGTCGCATCGCGCAATCGGCTGCTGACGACCATCGCTTACCAATTGCAAGGCAAGCGCCATTACGCGCTGGAGGGCGCGATTTTCGTGGCCGGCGCGGCAGTGCAGTGGCTGCGCGATGGCTTGGGGATCATCAAGGAAGCCAAGGAAGCCGGCGTTCTCGCCGCGCAGGCAGACCCTGCGCAGCGCGTGGTCTTGGTGCCCGCCTTTGCGGGGCTTGGCGCACCGCATTGGGATGCCAAGGCGCAAGCCGCAATTTTTGGCCTGACACGCGGTGCCGGCCGCGCGGAATTATGCCGGGCCGCGCTGGAAAGTGTCGCGTTTCAAACCCGCGATCTGATCGAAGCAATGCATGCGGATTGGCAAGGGGCGAAGGAAACCGTGCTGCGGGTTGATGGCGGCATGGTCGCTTCCGATTGGACCATGCAATTCCTGGCCGACCAATTGGGCGCGCCGGTAGACCGACCCACCATCCTGGAAACCACCGCGCTTGGCGTAGCTTACCTGGCAGGCATGCAGGCTGGGCTTTGCGCTGCACCTGGCGTCTCGGGGGCCACCCATTGGCGGCTGGAACGTCGTTTCATACCACAAATGAACCGCGCGGAAGCGGATAGTCGCTACGCGCTTTGGCGTGATGCTTTGCGCCGGACCCTTTCGGAACAACCCGCATGATTTACGATGATCTTGGCGTGCCGCGCATCATCAATGCCTATGGCACCAATACACGGCTTTCCAGCGGGCTGATGGCACCCGAAGTGCTCGCCGCCATGGCGGAAGCCGCGCGCGCCACGGTGGAAATGCACCATCTGCAAGCCGCCGCCAGCCGAGAGATCGCCAAAGCCACCGGCGCGGAAGCGGGCATTGTCACCTCTGGCGCTTCCGCCGCGGTTTTGCTGGGCGCGGCGGCCTGCATGGCGCGGCTCGATCCAGGCGCGATGAACCGCCTGCCGGATACGCGCGGCATGCCAGATGAATTCATCACCATCCGCAGCCAGCGCAATATGTATGACCGCGCGCTGCGCGTGGCGGGCGGGCGCATCATCGAAATCGGCATTCCGGACCGGATTTCCGGCCCCGGCGTGCGCGATGCCGCACCATGGGAGATCGCTGATGCCATCACGGATCGAACCGCGGCGATCTATTACCTGGCGGGCGCGCAAAGCGAACCGCCGCTGCCCGATGTGGTACGCGTGGCGCGCGAACGGCATATCCCCGTGCTGGTGGATGCGGCGGCGCAATTGCCGCCTGCTGAAAACCTGAAGCGTTTCATCGCTGAAGGCGCCGATCTGGTGTGTTTTTCCGGCGGTAAGGCTTTAGGCGGGCCGCAATCTTCCGGCATGCTCGCCGGACGGCAGGACCTTGTCTCCTCCGCCCTCGCACAAATGCTTGATCTTGATATGCCGGAAGCGGATTTCATCGCGCCGCCGGAATTCGCGCCACTCGCGCAGATGCGCGGCCTGCCGCATCACGGCATTGGGCGGTCCTGCAAGATCGGCAAGGAAGAAATCATTGGCCTGATCGTGGCTTTGCGGCGCTTTGTGGCGGACAACCCTGATCAGCGCAGCGCGCGCTGGCAGGCGCGGTTGGAAGCGGTGCTGGCGGCGGCGGGCAACCCGCCAAGCCTTCGCCTTGTGCCGGATGGCACCAAGCCTGGCCTGCCCATGTTGGAATGGCGCCTGCCAGATGCGGCCTCAGCCCACGCCGCGGATGCGCGGCTACGCGCCCATCGCCCCGCCATTCATCTTGATGCCGGGCGCATCGGCAAAGGGATGCTTGCCATCAACCCGATTGCCTTTGACGATAGCGACACCGCGCTGCTTGGCGCTGCAATCAAGGAGTGTCTGCCGTGAGTGATATCTTCCTTGTTGGCAATGGCGCTGGTTTTTCGGGTGACAGGATAGACGCCCCGATCCCTGTCATGCGCAGCCTGATCAAGCGCGGCCTACCCGCAGCCATGTTCTTTGAATGTCTGGGCGAACGTACGGTGGCGCTCGCGCAATTGGAACGCCGCCGAGACCCGGAAGCGGGTTATGAGCCCATGCTGGAACGCCTGCTGGAACCGATACTCGCCGATGCGGCGCGCGCGGGCATTCCCATCCTTGGCAATTTTGGCGCGGCCAATCCGCTGGCGGCGGCGCGCGCCATTGCACGGCTTGCAAAGCGTTTGGGTTTGCCGGAACTCCGCATCGGGCTTGTCACTGGTGATGATGTTTCCGCCAGCATCAATTTGGATAGCATGGCCGTGCATGAAGCCGATGCCGGGCTTGATATGTCTTCCTGGAAGCTTGTTTCCGCCAATGCCTATATCGGCGCCGCGCCCTTGGCCGAAGCGCTGGCCGCAGGCGCGCAGGTGGTGGTGGCGGGGCGCACGTCGGACCCCGCTCTCGCCATAGCGCCCCTCATGCATCATTTCGGCTGGGCGGAGGATGATTGGCAAGCGCTCGCGGTTGGGGCCGCGACAGGGCATTTGCTGGAATGCGGCAGCCAGGTGACGGGCGGCGTATTCTGGGACCCGGGCTTCAAGGACATTCCAGACCCCGCCAATATCGGCTTCCCCATCGCCGAAGTCGGGCGCGATCTGTCGCTGCTCATCACCAAGCCCGAAGACACTGGCGGCATTGTTGATCTCCGCACCGTGAAGGAACAGCTTTTGTATGAGGTGCATGATCCTGCCTGCTACATCACGCCAGATGTTACGCTGGATATCACCGCCGCGCATCTGAGCATGTCGGCCAAGGATCGCGTGGCGGTGCACGGACTGCGCGGTGCGCGGCGCCCTGATCTGCTGAAAGTCACCGCCTGTTACGAGGGGTCTTGGCTCGGTGAAGGAGAAATCAGCGTCGCCGGCCCCAATGCGCTCGCCCGCGCCAAGGCGACCGCGGATGTATTGCTGGAACGCGTCAAGCGTCGCGGCCTCGCACGCCGCGCGCGGGCTGATCTGATTGGGGTCGCTTCCGTGCATGATTCGGATGATGGCGCGCTCTGGCGCGGCTATGACGGGCCGGCACCGCAGGATATCCGCATTCGGCTCGCGGTTGAGGCTACTACGCGCGATGATGCAGATCAGGCATCACGTGAAGCGTTGGCCTTGCTGTGCTGCGGCACCGCCGGTACCTCCGGCGCGCGCTGGCGTGTCACGCCGCGTATTCTGACAAGAAGCTTCCTGGTGCCGCGTGACCAGGTACCCACCGAAACACGTGTGCTGGCTGCGCGCGAGTGGAATTGAAGGGAGAGATGACATGAATAACGACCAGCTTCTTAACCAACTGACCCGTCAGGCGATTGACGCACGTCGTATGATGTTGGGGCGGTTCATGTTCAACCATCTTGGGGGTATTGTCGCCCATGGTCCCCTTAAGGGGTTTCGCCTGAACGAACATCAGGTCTGGGGGCCACCTGATCTGGGGCCAAGGCTGCTTGGGCTCTATGAACAAGATGTGCTCGATCGGATCAGCAATCGGCAGAAGATTTGGGAATGGGTGATCAATCTTGGCGCTGGTGATGGCTATTACGGAATCGGCTTAGTCAAGGCGGGCCTTGCCAAACGCAGCATCTGCTTTGAACAAAGCGTTGAAGGCCAGGCCGCGTTGAAACACGCGGCTGAAGTCAATGGCGTCACGGACCGAATCACCATTCTCGGACGTGCCGAGGGTAATTTTCTTGACCTACCGGAAATGCCGCAGCTCAATCTTGCCGAGACCCTCATAATCATTGATATTGAAGGCAGTGAATTCAGTCTTTTGAGCAAAAACCTTCTGACTAGACTCAAGGACGCGGAAATGATCGTTGAATTACACGGCGGTTTCGTGCCTGCGGATCCGAATTTGGAAACTCGCTTTCTTACGCAATTACAAGAATTTTTCGACTGTGATTTGTTTACAATGGGAAAACGCGATCTTTCCACAATACCGGAAATGGCATCCCTAAGTGACAGCGACCGCTGGCTGTTATGTTCCGAAAGTCGCCCCTTCCTGATGCGCTGGGTGCATTGCGTGCCACAGCAGAAAGCAGCCTGAAGCCATGCGCGAGACCACCACCAACACCCTGCATGACATCGCCCATAGCCGCGCTGGTGATAAGGGCAATCGCGTGAATCTTTCGCTCATGCCCTATGATCCAGCGCATTATGATTTGCTCGGCGAACAGGTCACGGCGGAAAAGGTGCTGACGCTGTTTCGCCACCGGGGCGCCACTGGCTGCAAGCGCTACGATCTGCCGCTGCTGCACGCCTTTAATTTCGTGATTGATGATGTGCTGGAGGGTGGTGTGAATGGCAGCCTCAATCTTGATGGCCATGGCAAGAGCCATTCCTTCCGGCTGCTCGCCATGACCATCGAAGTGCCGCGCGATACGCTCAGCCGCCCTTGACGCCTTCCGTGTTCACGTAAAGCACGTACAAGGACTGTGCTGCGGCCATGAAAAGCCGATTGCGATAACGCCCACCGAAACAGACATTGGCGCAACGTTCCGGCAAATGGATATGCCCAATCGGCGCGCCGGCATTGTTATACACGCGCACGCCGTCAAACTCGGCGGTCATGCCCCAGCCGCACCAAAGATTGCCATCCACATCCAGGCGGAATCCATCCGGTGTCTCACCTGGCTGACATGCCACGAAAACCCGGCGCTTGCGCAGACTTTTGCCATTCGCCGCCACATCAAAGGCCAGGATATTGCGCGGGTCAGCACGGCTTTCGATGACATACAGAATCTTCTCATCCGGGCTGAAGGCCAAGCCATTCGGATGATTCACCTCATCCGTCACCAGCGTGATCTCCCCGCTTTGGCCATCAATGCGATAGATATTGGTGTGCGGCAATTCGGGTGTGGCGCGTTCGCCTTCGTAATTCGCCATCAGGCCAAAGGGCGGGTCGGTGAACCAGATGGAACCGTCAGACTTCACGACAACATCATTCGGGCTGTTCAGCCGCTTGCCCTTGTAGCTCTCAGCCAGCACCGTGATCGCGCCATCATATTCAAAGCGCACCACGCGGCGGCCGAAATGCTCACACGCAATCACGCGCCCCTGACGGTCCCGCGTATGGCCATTGGCGTTGTTGGAGGGCTTGCGCCAGGCGCTGACTGTGCCGGTTTCCTCATCCCATTTCAGCACGCGGTTATTCGGAATATCGGACCATAAAAGGCAGCGCGCATCGCCAAGCCACACCGGCCCCTCACCCCAGCGCGTGCCGTGATAAAGGCGCTCCACAGCCGATAGCGGCAGATGATATTTCTTGAAGGAAGCATCCAGCGCAACAATGGAAGGGTCCGGATAGCGCAGGCTTTGCTGCCAGCGGGGGTCTTGGTTCATGACGTTTCTCCCTGGGCCATGACCGAAGCATGGACCAATGGCCGCGAAACGCCAATCAGGCGCGCAGCAGCACGCGCCTGCGTAGCCGCACCGCCCCGGCGGGCATGGCGGCGAAGATGTCCTTCTCCGCCTCAATCAGACAAAGCCCTGCCCAGCGCGCGGGGCAAATGGTGCGGCCCGCTTTTTCCCAGGCTGTGCCGGCGCGCATCAGGGGGGTGAAGGGCGGCACGTAAAGCGCGGCATCGCGCCGTTCCACGCGAAACATCTGCGCCTGCAATAGCTTGGAAATCTGCCCCGGCGAATAAGGCCGGCCATGGCCGAAGGGCGTGTGGTCAAACTGTGCCCAGATGCCGCGCCGGTTGGGCGCCACCACCAGCAAGCGCCCATCATCGCGCAGCACGCGCCAGCATTCCCGCAGCAAGCGCCCGGCATTCTCCGCCGCTTCCAACCCATGCACGAGCAGGATGCGATCAAAGCTCAAATCCGGGAAAGGCAGCGCGTCTTCCTCGGCCAATACGGCGGATGAAACCCCGCCATGGGCAAAACGCGAAGGGCCAAGCTGCGCGGGTGCGAGCGCGATGCAGCGCGCCGCTTCTTCGCGCCACAACGGCAAGTAAGGCTCGGCATGGCCAATGCCCAGCACATCAAGCCCCGTGAGCCGTGGCCAGAGCGTTGCCAAGCGCCGACGCAGCAGCCGCGCGGTCAGCCCGCCCGCCGGCGCGGCGTAGAATCCTGCCAGGCCATGGATTTCTTCTCCCATACCGTTAGATATAGGCACTTCCGGGCCTGCATGGGATGGCCCCCTGATAAGGTAACCGCAATGGCTTTGACAGCGACCCCGATTCCCTGCCTGTCCGATAATTACGCCTGGCTGCTTCGCGCCGCCGATGGCAGGCTTGCGGTCTGCGACCCGGCAGAAGACGCCCCCGTGGCCGCGGCGGTGGAGGCCATGGGCGGCAAGCTCGACCTGATTTTGCTGACGCATCACCACGGGGATCACGTGGCCGGCGTGCCGGGCCTGGTCGCGCGCTATGGCGCCAAGGTGGTGGGCGCGGCGGCGGATAAGCATCGCCTGCCGCCGCTCGATCAGGCGGTCTCGCCCGGCGATACGGTGGATGTACTGGGCAGCAAGGCGGCAGTGCTGGCGAGTGATGGCCATACACGCGGCCATATCGCCTTCCATATCGCCGATTCGCATATCTTGCTTTGCGGCGACACGCTGTTTTCGCTCGGCTGCGGGCGCTTGCTGGAAGGCAATGCGGAACAGATGTTTGCCTCCCTCGCCGCGCTTGCTGCCCTGCCGGGCGAAACGCTCGTTTGCTGCGGGCATGAATATACCGAAAGCAATGCGCGCTTTGCCATTACGGTGGAGCCCGACAATGCCGCGCTGAAGGCACGCATCGCGGAAGTCCAGGCGCAGCGGGCAGCCGGCAAGCCGACGCTGCCCAGCACCATCGCTTCCGAACGCGCCGCCAATCCCTTCATGCGCGCCCCGGATATCGCCACACTTGCCCGCATTCGTGCTGGCAAGGACAGTTTTCGTTAATATCATACAAGGAAACGCCCGATGAAACTGCATTACTCCCCAGCCAGCCCCTATGTGCGGAAAGTCATGGTCTGCGCCATTGCGCGTGGCATTGGCGGGCTTTTGGAAAAAGTCTCCACCAACCCGCATCAATCGCCCGCTGATCTGCTGGCCGATAACCCGCTTTCCAAAGTGCCCGCTTTGGTCACGAAGGATGGCACGGCGATTTATGACAGCCCGGTGATTTGCGAATATCTGGACACGATCGGTTCCGCCGCGCCGTTATTCCCGCCCACGGGCAGCGCGCCGCGCCTGAAAGCCATGATCCGCCAGGCCGCTGCCGATGGCATTCTGGATGCCGCCGTGGCGCGGCGCCTGCAAATGGGCCAGCCGCAGGATGATGGCCGCAAGGCCTTTGATGCGCGCCAAAAATCCGCCGTGGAACGCGCTTTGGCCGTGCTGGAAAAGGACCCGCCGCGCGGGCTTGGAGATATCGGCGCCATCAGCATCGCCTGCGCGCTCGGCTATCTGGATTTCCGCTTTGCGGCTGAACCCTGGCGCGATTCCTGCCCGAAGCTTGCCGCCTGGTTTGCGGAGGTCTCAAAGCTCGCCCCGCTCGCCGAAACCGTCCCGGTCGGCTGAGCCATGATTGACCTGCGCGATCCGGGCGTAACCGCCGCGCAGGTCATTGCCGCGCTTGACCTCTCCCCGCATCCAGAAGGCGGGCATTACCGTGAAATCTGGCGCGATGCGCCGGAAGCCGGCGGGCGCGGCGCGGGCACGGCGATTTATTTTCTGCTCGCTGCCGATGAATTCAGCCATTGGCATCGCGTGGATGCGGCGGAAGCCTGGCATTGGTATGCGGGCGGGCCGCTGGCACTCAGCCTTTCCCCCGATGGCCATGATGCGGAGGCAGTGCATCTCGGCCCTGACCTTTCCCGCCCTCAGCGCCCCTTTGCCATCGTGCCGAAGGGTTGGTGGCAAAGCGCCGTCTCATTAGGGCGCTGGACGCTGGTGGGCTGCACCGTCAGCCCCGCCTTTGATTTCGCCGGCTTTGAACTGGCGCCGCCCGATTGGCGCCCCACCCCGCGAGGAAGATCATGAGCACTAGCCTAGCCTGGGATGAACGCTATCAGAATGGCGGCTTTGAATTTGGCGAAGCGCCAAACCTTTATCTGCAATCCCAGGCGCATCGACTGCGCCCTGGGATGCGCGCCTTGGCTGTGGGGGATGGCGAAGGGCGCAATGGCGTTTGGCTGGCGGCGCAGGGGCTTCAGGTCACCTCGGTTGATTGGTCGGGCGTCGGGCTGGCCAAGGCGGCTTCCTTGGCAAGGCATCGCGGCGCAGCGCTGCAGACCATCACAGCCGATGTCGCGGCCTGGGATTGGCCGCGCGCGCAATATGATCTGATCGCCTGGATTTACGTGCATTTGCCGCCCGAAGATCGCGCCCGGGCGACACAGGGCGCGCTGGCGGCCCTCGCCCCCGGTGGCTTGCTGGTGCTGGAATGCTTCACCCCCGCGCAGGAAGGGCGCCGCAGCGGCGGGCCGAAGCTACGCGAATTGCTCTGGAGCCGCCTGATCGTCGAAGAATGCTTCGCCGGGCTTGAAGTGCTGGAATTGCTGGAAGGCACGGTGCTGCTGGATGAAGGCCCGCGCCATCAGGGCCATGCAGAGGTGGTGCGGGCGCTACTGCGGAAGGAATGAAGCTGCGCTAGGTTGTCCCGGCTGTTGCGCAGGGTTAGAACAGAATAGTGATTCCCCCGCCACTCATCACCCCGTCGCTTCTGGCCGCCGATTTCGCCAAACTCGGTGAGGAAGTGCGCGCTGTCAGCGCAGCCGGGGCGGATTGGCTGCATCTGGACATTATGGATGGGCATTTCGTGCCCAATATCTCCTTCGGGCCGGGGCTGATCAAGGCGCTGCGCCGCCACACCACCATCTCCTTCGATGTCCATCTTATGATTGCGCCGGTGGATCCATACTTGCAGGCTTTCGCGGATGCCGGGGCGGATCTGATTTCGCTCCACCCCGAAGCGGGCGCGCATTTGCACCGTTCACTGCAAACCATTCGGGGCTTGGGCAAGAAGGCTGGCGTAGTCCTGAACCCTGCCACGCCCATCGCCGCCATCGAGCATGTGCTGGACCTTTGCGACCTTATCCTGGTCATGTCGGTCAATCCCGGCTTTGGCGGGCAAAGCTTCCTGGAAAGCCAATTGCCCAAGATCGAAAAACTGCGCCGGCTGATCGAAGCCTCTGGCCGGGATATCCGCTTGCAGGTGGATGGCGGCGTCACCGCCAAAACCGCGCCGCTTTGCCTGAATGCCGGCGCCGATGTGCTGGTGGCCGGCACGGCGGTATTTGGCGCGACAGACTACGCGGCGGCGATCCGCGCACTGCGCGGGGGCGCGGCATGATCAACCTGCTGCGCGGCGCCCGGCAGAAACTGGCCCGGCTTCGCCCGGTGCGCGTGCCCGATGCCCCTTCCCGTCCCTTTCGCGATCTTTGGCCCGGCGATGCCGCCCGCGGCGCGCGTTTGTTGCGCGGAGAAGCCGATTTCGCCGGCACCATCCGCCCCATGCGCCTGACAGCCGAGGGCGATGAGCCCTGGGGTGGCCAAGGTGCCTCCCCCGCTTGGCGCGCTTCTGCCCATAGCTTTGCCTGGATGCGGGATTTGCGCGCCTTGGGGACGGATGCCGCACGGCTGCGCGCCCGTGCACTAACAGCCGATTGGCTGCAAACGGGCTGGGAAGAAGATATTGCCGATGCGCCGGAAGTGGCGGGCGCGCGCATTTCCGCCTGGCTCGGGCATTGGGATTTCTTCGCCGCCACGGCAGAAGATGTTTTCCGCCGCCAGGTGATGCAGCGGCTTGCGCAGGATGCGCGCGATTTGGTTGGCGCCCTGCCGGCTGAGGAAGAACATCGCGGCGCGCTGGTGGCGCTGAAGGGCGCGCTTGCTGCTGCCGTTGCCTTGGAAGAAGACGCCTATCTGCAACGCGCCATCCGCTTCCTGCCCGCTGAGATTGAACGCCAATTCCTGCCCGATGGCGGGCATGTGGAACGTTCACCCGCGCAGCAACTCGCGGCCCTGCAAGACCTGATCGAAATCCGCAACCTGCTGCATGGCATTGGCGTGGAAGCGCCGCCCCATCTGCTGGCGGCATTGGACCGCGCTGCCCCCGCGCTCAGGCTATTCCGCCATGGCGATGGTGGCTTGGCACTTTTCAATGGCGCGCGGGAGGAAAACTCCGCCCTGCTTGATCTGGTGCTGACGCAAGGCCAGGCGCGCGGGCGGGGTGCGCTGGAATTGCCGGAAACTGGGTTTCAGCGCCTGCAAGCCGGGCGCACCGTGATCATCATGGATGCCGGGCCGCCACCACGCGGGCGCTCAGGCATCACGGGCCCGGATGGCCTGCCAAGCGGCGCGGACCGCTTCGCCCATGCCGGCACGCTTTCCTTTGAAATGTCCATCGGGCGGGATCGGCTGATAGTGAATTGCGGCGCCGCACCGGCGGGCGAGGAAGGCTGGCGCGATGCGCTCCGCGCCACCGCCGCGCATTCAACGCTTGTGCTGTCTGACACCAATTCCAGCGAACTCCGCCCCGAAGGCATTGGCCGCAAGCCTGAGACGGTTGAGGTGGAACGCCAAGAAGCCACCGGCGCGCAATGGCTGGAAGTGAGCCATGATGGCTGGCGCGGCCCCTTCGGCGCGGTGCATCGCCGTCGGCTTTACTTGGCCGAATCCGGCGATGATTTGCGGGGCGAGGATGTGCTGGAAATGCCGCCCGATGCGCCGGTGCCGATATTCGTCGCGCGGTTTCATTTGCACCCTGCCGTGACGGCCAATCTGTTGCAGGATGAAAGTGCCGTGCTGCTGCGCCTGCCTTCCGGCGCGGGCTGGAAGCTGCGCGCCAAGGGTGCGCGCGTTGCCTTGGAAGACAGCATTTATCTGGGCGGTGAGGCGCGGCGCAGCCTGCAAATCGTGCTCTATGCCGAAGAAAATGAGGTTTCGCTGCAATGGGCGATCACGCGGGTCAGCCTGCCTGGTGCGGCGCCTGTCCTCAGCGCGTGAGCGCGCTGAACCTGCAATGAAAATCTGCTTCATCGCGAATGTGGATTTCGCCATGCGGCATTTCATTCTGCCGCTGATGCGTGGCGCCCGCGCGCGCGGGCATGAAGTTGTGGGGCTATGCGCCGAAGGCCCCTTGCTTGAAATCCCCCGCGCCGAGGGTTTTCGCATTGAGCCCATGCCCATGGCGCGCAGCATGAACCCGCTGGCGCAATGGCACGCCTACAAGGCCGTGCGCGACTTTCTGAAGCGCGAGCAGTGCGACCTGGTGCATGCGCATATGCCGATAAGTGGCTTGATTGGGCGGGCGGCGGCACGTTCAGCCGGCGTGCCGCGCATTGCCTATACCTGCCATGGGTTTCTGTTCAATCAGCCAGGCCCCTGGTGGCGCCGCGCCTTGGCGCTTCAGCTTGAACGCGCCGCTGGGCGTATCACGGATATCTACCTGACCGTGAGTGCGGAAGAAGCCGAAGATGCGCGCCGGCTTGGCATACACCCAAACGCCACCGCCGTGCTGAATGGGCGTGACCCCGCGGCTTTCCATCCCGATCCCGAAGCGCGCCGCGCTTTGCGTGGGGAATTGGGCGCGGCTGACGATGACTGCGTGATCATCGCCGTATCACGCCTGGTGCGCCACAAGGGCTACCCCGAATTGCTGCGCGCCATGGAAAGCGCGCCGGAGAACGCTCGGCTTTGGGTGGTGGGGGAGCGTCTGGCCTCCGACCATGGGGAGGATATGGAACCGCATTTCGCCCGCGCCGCCGCGGCCCTTGGCCCGCGCTTGAAGCGGCTTGGCTATCGGCATGATGTGGCAGGGCTGCTGGCGGCGGCGGATATATTCTGCCTGCCATCCCATTTCGAGGGCCTGCCCATGAGCGTGATTGAGGCGATGCTGACCGGCCTGCCCGTGGTGGCGACCGATATCCGCGGCCCGCGGGAACAGGTGGTGGCCGGCGAGACGGGGCTGCTGGTCCCCCCCGCCACGGTAGCCCCCTTGGCCGAGGCGCTTTCGAGCTTGGCCACCGACCCAGCGCTGCGGAAGCGCATGGGTGAGGCCGGGCGCGCCCGCGCGCTGGAGCGCTTTGATGAGGCGAAGGTGGTGGGGCGTACGCTGGATTTGTTGGGGGTGTGAGGGGGGCGTTCTACCCGTTCAAACTTAGTATTGCTTGTTATGCTCTAAAACTTTGACTGAACCTGGGTGGGGGCGCGCAGGATTGCCGTATAACATGCCCCCTGACCTTCGCGATCCTCCAGGGGTTTCCAAAGTCGTCCAAAAAGAGTTCCAAGCCGCCAGAATAGGCGCTTGGCTAGGGCGTTTCGTGGCGCTAGGCCTTGGAACTTCATCGCCCAAGAAAAACGGTTGCCAAAAATGCTACCGGCATCGCGGGTCGTCGCCAACACCACCTCTAAGTCATTTTCTGTGGCCCAGCGCCTGAGCCAGGGCATGCTGATGCCGAATAGATGCCGCGGCAAATCATGATGCGGCCAGCTCGCTCCCATCACTCGTGCCTGAAAAGCCTCGGGATTTGGAGCGGCAATCAGGATAACGCCCGCGGGTGCCAAGCATGCGCGGGCCGCGCATAACACATCCCAAAATCGTGGCAGATGTTCCAACGAATGCCAAAAGCAGATCGCGTCAAAGCGAACCGATACTTCACGTAGAACGGCAGTCGGATCGTCCGAATGATATGCGATAATGTCTAGTTTTTCACGCAGAAATGAAACACAGGCCGCATCCATTTCAATCGCATGAACGGTGAAGCCAGCGTCTTGCGCCGAGGCACAGAACTGCCCGATCGAGGGGCCAATTTCCAGTAGCTTTCCAGCGGAACAAAACTGGCGGAGCAGGTCAATCCTGAACCGCTGCATCGGCAGGTACTGTTCAAGCTCTGCCCTATCCTTAGGGACATGGTGGTAATCTGACGTGTAATAAGGACCTAGGTCGGCGGGCGGATCAGCAAGGAAATTGAGGCCGCATTGCAGGCAGTTCCGAAGGTGGAAAACCGTATTGCTCACGCGCCGATTTATGTCAGGCGCTGATAGGAGATCTCTGGTCTCTCCAGAACAGTAGGGACAGGCCAGCATCAAGACTGTTGATCCTTTGGAAGATCTCTAAGCCTTTCGATGGCTTCTGTCATGTTTCGTGGATTCATAGGCAGGCGGCGAGGGCCCTCGCCGGTATCATATTGACCTAGGAAGCATTTTGCCCTGATTGAGAAAGCTGCGAGCCAGCGTGGGGGGAGCAGAGTCAGGGGCCAACTCGCCACACGCAACGCAAGCAGAAGCATACGTTCACCAAGACTCAATAGCGGAAGTAGCGCGTCACGTTCTCGGGCTGCGGCGCTCCCCTTGGGACTATGGTTTAGACCGGCATCCAAAATCTGGAGGCGCCGGTAGCGTTTGATACCAAGATTGAGGTTCGGGGCGTTGGGAAGGCTATCGCGCACCAATGCAACTGAAACCAACCATAGCGTATTCATAAAGCTGCCGGGCAACAGATGTTTACGCAAGTCTGCCGATACGTGTTTAGTGAAATCGTGATTAGCTAAAAAATCCATCCCTGCTGATTCATTATTATTAAAATGAAAGTAGCCATAGGATTTGCGTGTTATCCCGATCACGGTCATCGGGGCTGGAACGACGCCAACCGTATCCGCTATCAATAGCGCCATATTGGCTGCATAGAAATCCGGATAGGGACCACGAAACACAGGCCCAAACTGACGCATCTTATCAAGGAACTCGGCACGGAAGAGAAAGTATTGCATGTTGAAGCCATAGATTGCCCGCATGTCCAAGGCAGCACGGGCTGCCGCTTCGCATTGCCCACGCGGCAATAGGCTCGGTCCCTTACGCCCCAAAAGTAGTGAGTGCATTTTGGTAACATCGGAAAGCCGACCTTCCGCCTGCCCGGGCAAAACATCCGGCGCGAGGAAATGATAGGCGCCGTGATAAATGACGTCGGGCGAGTTAAGCTTCAAACATGCGGCCTGCATGTTTTGGAAATAGCCAGGTACTAGCCCATCATCATCACCCAGCATCACAATCCAACGGCCTTGCGCTGCATCAATTGCCCTATTCCAGTTATCTGTGACAGACAATGGTTCATCACTGCGCAAATACACGATGCGAGGGTCAGCAATGTTTTCAATTATGCCTCGAACGTCTTCTATGGAAGCATTGTCGGAAACGATAATCTCCCAGTCTTCGAAATCCTGAGCACGCACCGTTTCTATTGCCTCAACCAAAAGGCTGGCACGGTTTCTCGTGGGAAGAAGTACCGAGAATTCTGGTTTTCTCATCCTAGCGCTCAACCCCCAAAATTCAAGAGAAACAACCAAAGCTCAGATGCGCGGCCTCACACATCCCAACGACAGGACGTCAATAGGCTGACACGATACAACAAGACAAGGTTCTGATTTTCTGCCATCAAGCTATTCCCCACTTAGGGTCAGAGTATCGCTCACCAAAGAGCTTACTTCGGGAGACATGTTCACCAAGGCCCAAAACTAAAACCGTGATATCGAATGACCAGTAAAATTCTTTGAGCATCTCGGCGATACATCGAGTTCTTTTCCGTCAAAAAAGTAGCTGGACGCTTTGTGCAAAGATAGCCAAGTCAAGGCATTCGGTCTAACATTGCTGAAGCCAAACTACACTGGCGTTGCCCCTTGCCGCACAGGATTGGTCTTCGCAACGTGCTATCTTACGAGCTTTCCAGGTTATTGGTCGGCATTACTCCTCAAGAACGCATGGCGCACAGCCTCGCCACGCGCGCCCCGGCGCGCTTTGCCCGGCGTGTCGCCGAAGTCCTCCGCGAAACCGGCTCAGCCGCTTTCATGGACCGGTTCGCGCCGCAACAGCCTGAAATCTTCGAAGCTTCAGATGGCCAAGCTCCAGCAACGCACTCCCTCGCCCTTTACCTCCATTGGTCGCCAGATGGCCGCATCTCCCGCATGGTGCGCCGGCAGGTCAGGCTTTGGCGGGAAGCCGGGTTCGCCTGCGTTTTCATCACCAATGCCGCGCCGCCTGCGGAAGATTGGGGCGCCATAGCGGCGGATACAGTGCTCCGCATCCGTCGCGCCAATATCGGGCGGGATTTTGGCGCCTGGCGGGATGCAGCGGCCATTGCCCTTCAGCGCTTTGGCACCCCGCGGGAATTGCTACTCACCAATGATAGCGTGCTTGGCCCCTTCCTGCCCTTGGCGCCCTTGGTGGATGCATGGCGCGCCGGCGGAGATGGTTTTTTCGGCCTCACGGAAAGCCTGGGCGGGGGGGCGCATCTGCAATCCTATGCGCTCTTGGGCCGGGGTGAAGCCGCGGTCGCGGAAATGCTCAACCACCTTGCCGGGCTCAAGGATAGCCGCAGCAAATGGCTTCTCGTACAGCGGGGGGAAATTGGCCTGACCCGGCGCATGATCCGTGCGGGGGTGCCATGCTGGGCGCTATTTGGGCAGGAAAGGCTTGCCGCCCTGGCAAGTACTGCAACGCGTGAAAGAATTGCGCCGCGCCATAGCAGTGGGGCCGCCTTCGCCCGTGTGCCCTTCAACCCCTGCCATCACTTGTGGCGGGAATTGGTGGAAGGGATGGGCTACCCCTATCTGAAGACAGAACTCATCCGCCGTAATCCCGGCAAGCTTCCAGGCGTCGAAAACTGGCGGGAAGTGGTGCCTGCGGCGGAATTGCCGATGATTGAAGAACATTTGGCAATGATGGGGCCGTAACGCGCGCCAGCCAAGCAAAGCATGGTTGGGGCGCCAGGATTCGAACCTGGGAATGGCGGTACCAAAAACCGCTGCCTTACCGCTTGGCGACGCCCCAATGACGAAGCATTTTCAAGCCAAGTGGATACACTTGGCGACTCGGAAAATGCGTCCAAACTATAACTCAGTTTCCGTCCGTCGCGCAGAAGCGCGAAGGACGGGGGCTAATAACCCTCAAAGGGTGGCGCCGTGAAGCCCCCCTCCCCAACACCACCAGGCGGGGGGCAAAGCGGCCGCTGCCGCTGCTGCCGCCGCCGCATTGGGAAATACCCCAAAACAGGTGGCGCCCGAGCCGCTCATGCGGGCCAAAAGGCAGCCCGGGCTTCGGGAAATTGCCGCCAGAACCTCAGCAATTGCAGGGCAAAGGGTAATCGCGGGGGCCTGCAAATCATTCTCAAGCCGCGCCAAATCCGCCGCCATGGCAGCCGCATTGCCCCATCCCGCCGGCAATTCAGCGCGGGGTGAAAACTCACCCTGGCGCGCGCGAAATACTGCGGGCGTGGCCAAAGCAAGGCGCGGATTCGCAAGCAAAAGCCCAAAGCGCGGCAGATTGGGCGCGGGGCTAAGCACCTCACCCACCCCTTCCATGCGGGCAGGTCGGCACCCCACACAAACCGGCACATCGGCGCCCAAGCTTGCGCCAAGCGCGGCCAAGCGCGCTTCCGGCCAGCCAAGCCCCCAAAGCCGGTCAAGCGCGCGCAGCGTGGCCGCCGCATCGGCGCTGCCCCCGCCAATGCCGCTTGCCACCGGCAGGCGCTTCAGCAAATGCAATAAGGCTTGGCCTTCCATCCCGGCAGCCTCCGCCAGCCTCCGCGCCGCGCGCAGCACCAGGTTATCGGGCTCCGCCGCCAGGGCGCCGCCTTCTGCGCCTTCTATGGCCAGGGACAGGATTTCACCCGAACAGGCACTCACGGCATCACCCATGCCGGCAAAGACAACCAAGCTATCCAGCAGATGGTAGCCATCCGCCCGGCGCCCTGTGACATGCAGGAAAAGATTAACCTTGGCCGGGGCCGCTTCCGAGATTTTCAGCGCCGCGTCTCCGCGCTTGGCTGCGTGGTCAAGCCATTGGCAATCTTGGCCTCAATCTTCGGCCCCTC
The DNA here is from genome assembly GCA_044345845.1 of Roseomonas sp. GTDB lineage: Bacteria > Pseudomonadota > Alphaproteobacteria > Acetobacterales > Acetobacteraceae > Neoroseomonas. The sequence continues at coordinate 32,473 of JBIJAH010000013.1, read as the reverse complement.
ATCGCCTTCCGGCCCCAGAGTCAGGGCGCGGCGCCATTGAAACAGCGCTTCCCGCCGGCGGCCCTCGGCCCAATAGGCATCGCCCAGATGGTCATTGATCACGCTGCTTTGTGATTCAAGCTCCACCGCCTTTTCCAGCCAACGCACTGCGCCCGGCATATCGCCAAGCTTATACAGCGCCCAGCCCAGGCTATCGGCGATATTCCCATCATTCGGACGAAGCTCCACCGCGCGTTCCAACATGCGCCGCGCTTCCACCAGATTCTGGCCAAGCTCCACCCAGCTATAGGCCAGGTAATTCAGCACCAGCGGCTGTTCCGGGCTCAGGCTCAGCGCCCGCTGGAAATCTGCCTCGGCCTCTGGCCAGCGCTTGGCGCGTTCCAGCGCTATGCCGCGCGCGTAGAAAAGCGGCCAATGCGCAACTGAAGGCACGCCGATACGGCTGATCGCCCCGTCATAGGCCGTGATCGCCGGTGCCCAATTCTGCCGGCCCCGATACAAATCCCCAAGCCGCGCCATGGGCTGGAAGGCGCGCGGATGTTGCGCGGCCAAGCGGCGCAGCTCCGCCTCAGCCTCCGGCACCTTGTCCAGCCGATCGAGCAAGCCCGCGCGGCGCAAGGCCAATACCGGGGCGAAGGGATCAGCCGGATCGGCGCGTTCCAGCAGCGCAAGTGCTGCTGCATACTGGCCTTCATCGCCCAGCGCCTCAGCCCCCGCCAGCAGCGCGGGCCCGTAGCGCGGGCGCAATTGCAAAGAAAGCCGCACCAGCGCCAGTGAGAACTCGCCCGCTTGCGGCCCGCGCAAGGCGTTGGCGAGTGCCAGATAAGCCTCCGCCATGCCCTCAGTGGCGGAGGCAACCACGCGCCGCGTCGCCAAAGCGTCCCGCCCGCCCGTATCGGCAAAAAGCCCGGCATCATCCTGGCCGCGGCCCAGCCGGTCCAATAGCCGCTCCGCTTCTACGGTCTGGCCGGCGCGCATCAGAATGCCGGCCATCGTGCGGGCCAGTGGTAGGCTGGGCGCAGGGCCATCCGCCATTGCCAGGCGCACCAAGCGTTCGGCTTCACGCGGGCGGTCGGCAATATCGGCAATCATGGCGCCATGCAGGGCATAAATGCCGCGCTGCCGGCCCGTTTCCGTAAGCGGGCGGAGCGTGGCCAAGGCCGCATCCGTCTGCCCCTTGCCCTGCTGCGCCCAAGCCATGAGCAAAGGCCGCAATAGCCCAGATAATCCCTGGTTCGGCAGGTTGCGGAAGCGCTGCTCAGCGCGATCATAGCGCCCGGCCTGTGCATCCTGCCCGGCCAGCAGCATGGCGGCCAAAGGCTCATTCGGGATCACGCGCGCCAGCCGCCCCGCTTCTGAACGGCCATCCAGCAGGGTCGCAATAAAGGCACGCTGCACTACTTCGGGTTCATTCGGGTCGCGCCGCAGCGCCTGCAGCAGGCTATCGGCAGCGATTTTCGTATCGGCTTCGTTGGTGGCGTAACGCCCGGCCAAATAGGACCCGAAGGCGCCAGTGACTTCCGGCGCGGCACCGCGCAGCGCGGGGCGATCCAAATTATCGCCGGCCGCGCAGGCGGAAAGCAGCGCGGCGGCCAATAAGCAAAGGCGGCGGGGCGGGAAGGAGGATGCCATCAGAACAACCTAAACCCTGATCCCCGCCAAACCAAGGGCTTGCCTCACCTAATCTATCGTGATCCCGGCGGCACGGATTACGGCGCCCAATTCCTCCACCTCTCGCCGCGCCAGCGCATCCAATTCGGCAAGGCTCATGGCCTTGGTAGTGGCCCCACCGGCCTGCGCCCTTTCGCGCACCGAAGCCTGTTCGGCTGCGGCATTGATCACCGCATTCAGCCTTTCCTGAATGGGGCGCGGCGTGGCGGCGGGCACGGCAAAGCCAAACCAGGCATCCAGCGTAAAGCCAGGTAGGCCCGCTTCCGCCGTGGTGGGCACATCCGGCAGGCCCGCCGCGCGCTGGGCGCTTGCAATCGCCAGCGCCTTCACCCGCCCGCCTTGCACCAGGGCAATCGCGGAAGATGGCGTGGTGATGAAAAGCTCCACCCGCCCGCCGGCCACATCCTGCAGCGCGGGTGCTGCGCCACGATAGGGCACATGCACCATCTCGGCCCCAATGGCGCGGCTGAACAGCACGCCGCCCACATGCTGGATGGAACCATTGCCGGAGGACGCGTAATTCAGCTTGCCCGGATTGGCCCGCGCATGGGCGATGAATTCCTGCAAATTATTCGCAGGCACCGTTGGCGCCACAATGATCGCATGCGGCGCCATGGTCGCCATGCCAACCAGCGCCAAATCCTTGATCGGGTCCCAGGTCAGGTTCTTCATCATCGCCGGATTGCCGGCGTGATAGCCATTATATTGCAGCAGGATCGTATGCCCATCAGGCGCTGCCCGCGCCACCGCATTGATCGCGAGGTTACCATTGGCGCCCGGGCGGTTTTCCACCACCACCGGCTGGCCGAGCCCTTGGCTCATGGCTTCCTGAAACAGCCTTGCGGCGAAATCTGTGCCGCCCCCCGGCGGATTGGGCACCACCACGGTAATGGGGCGGCTTGGGAAGGCCGGCTGCGCCCTGAGGCTGGCCGGCGCGGCCAGCAGGGCGCCCGAGGCAAGAATGGTGCGGCGCGACAGGCGCATGAGGTTTCCTCCCGAAAAAATGATGCTTGAGGCGTTTCTAGCACCCCTGCACGCCCCGTCCATCTGGCCCAGCGCGCCAAGGCCGATTAGAGTCAGGCTTTCAAGCAATGAAAGCCGGAGGAAACCCGCATGACCAATTACCCCAATGTCCAATTGCACGTGAATGGCGAATGGCGCGCCGCGCGCAGTGGCAAGACCATCAATGTGCTTAACCCGGCCAATGAGGAAGTGATCGGTACCGTCGCCCATGCCGAAAAACCCGATCTGGATGAAGCGCTTGCCACCGCCGAGAAAGGCTTCGCGATCTGGAAGAAGGTCTCCGCCTATGATCGTTCCAAGCTGATGCGCAAGGCCGCTGATCTGGTGCGTGCGCGCGCCGATGACATTGCGCGGCTGATGACGCTGGAACAGGGCAAGCCGCTGGGCGAGTCCAAAGCGGAAATCATGGCAGCCGCCGACATTATTGATTGGTTCGCTGAAGAAGCCCGCCGCGCCTATGGCCGCGTGGTGCCGGCCCGCGCCGAGGGGATTTACCAGCTTGTGGTGAAGGAACCGGTGGGCCCCGTCGCTGCCTTCACGCCGTGGAATTTCCCGATCAACCAGGTGGTGCGGAAGCTGTCTGCCGCCGTTGCCACGGGCTGTTCAATTATTGTGAAGGCACCGGAAGAAACCCCGGCCTCGCCAGCTGAACTGATCCGCGCCTTCATTGATGCCGGGCTGCCGGCAGGTGTGGCCAATCTGGTCTATGGCGTGCCGTCAGAGATTTCATCCTATCTGATCGCGCATCCAATCATCCGCAAAGTGACATTCACCGGCTCCACCCCCGTCGGCAAGCAGTTGGCCGCTTTGGCAGGCCAGCATATGAAGCGCGTGACCATGGAATTGGGTGGCCATGCGCCGGCGATTGTCTTCAATGATGCCGATCTTGATCTGGCAGCGAAGACCTTGGCCTTCGCCAAATTCCGCAATGCCGGCCAGGTCTGCGTGAGCCCGACGCGCTTCCTGGTGCAGGAAGAACTTTATGATGGCTTCGTCGAAAAATTCGTGGCCTTCGCCAAAACCCTGAAAGTGGGCGATGGCATGGCGGCTGATACCACCATGGGGCCGCTTGCGCATGACCGCCGCGTGCCTTGGGTGGAAATGATGGTGCAGGATGCGCAATCCAAGGGCGGCAAGCTGCACACGGGCGGCAAGCGCATCGGCAATAAGGGCTATTTCTATGAGCCCACCGTGATGACCGATGTGCCCAAGGATGCGCGGGCCATGAATGAGGAACCCTTCGGCCCCATGGCCATGATCTCCCGCTTCAAGGATTTGGATGAGGTGGTGGAGGAAGCGAACCGCCTGCCCTACGGCCTGGCTTCCTACGCCTTCACCCGTTCCGCCAAGACCGCCAATGCGGTCGCGGCACGCGTTGAAAGCGGCATGATGACCATCAATCACCTTGGTCTTGCGCTGCCGGAAGTGCCCTTCGGCGGCATCAAGGATTCCGGCTATGGCTCGGAAGGTGGGCTTGAGGCGATTGAGGCTTACCTCAACACCAAATTCGTCTCGCAGGCGGGCTTGTGACATTGCAGGCCGGTCAGGCTTGCCCTGACCGGCCTTGCATCATGCGTGGGGCGCCGTGGCGCTGACCGAAACCCATTGGCGAAGCCTGTTTCAGGAGCGCGACTTTCGTCGGCTCTGGATGGTCGGGTTTTCAATTTTTGTGGTGCGCTGGCTGGAAATGCTGGCGGTGGGTGTTTTCGCCTATAACGCCACGGGTTCCGCCTTCATCGTCGCCATGCTGACCATGCTGCGGCTTCTGCCCATGGGGATATTCGGCGCGTTTCTAGGTGCCGCGGCGGAGAGAATGGACCTGCGCCGTGTGCAAATCCTGATCCTTGTCATGCAAATCCTGGCATCATCGGTGATTGCGGCGCTGGCCCTTCTGAACCTGATTGCGGTTTGGCATTTGGCGGTGGCGGCCTTCATCAATGGCGTGGGCTGGGCCGCCGATAATCCCGTACGCCGCGCCATGATCGGCACCGTGGTGGGGCCGGCGCGCATGGCAGCCGCCATGTCCATTGATGTTGGCACCAGCAATGCCAGCCGCATGCTGGGGCCAACGCTTGGCGGCATACTACTTGCCCTGCTTGGGCTTGATGGCACCTTCGTGCTGGCTACGCTGCTTTATCTGCCGGCGCTGATCGCGGCCATGCAGTTGCCGCCAACAGCGCGCAGCGCGGCAAGCCGCCCCGCCCCCGTGCTGGCCCGCATTGCCGAGGGGCTCGTCGCCGTGCGCGCCGATCCGCGCTTGAGCGGCACGCTGGTAATCACGCTGATCTTCAACCTGTTTGGCTGGCCCTTCACCAGCATGATCCCCGTGATCGGCAAGGATCAATTGGCGCTGGGGCCTGAGGGTGTTGGCGTATTGGCCAGCATGGATGGCGTAGGCGCGCTGGTGGGTGCCGTGCTGATCACGGTTTTCATCGGCCCGGCACTCTATCGCCGCTGCTACGTTGGCGGCCTCACCATGTATCTTTGCATGGTCATCGCCTTTGCCATGACACCACATCCATGGCTGGCAGGGCTTGCGTTGATCCTGGTGGGCATCGGCGGATCGGGCTTTGGCATCATGCAGCCGACACTGATTTATCTGGCGGCCCCGGCGGAATTGCGCAGCCGCGTGCTGGGCCTGCTTTCCGTTTGCATCGGCATGGGACCGATTGGCTTCATTGGCCTTGGCATTGCCGCCGAGTTATTGGGCGCGCCGATTGCGACCGCACTCATGGCGGGCTCAGGGCTGGTAGCGCTGGCGGTGACGCATCGCTACTGGAAACACATCTCCGGCGGGTGAAGGATAATCGGCATGAAAGAATTGCATATTTCAGCGGCGGCGCTAGGCGCAGCCTTGAAGGCCAAGCGCCAGCGGATCGCGGTGGCCGAATCCTCAACCGGCGGATTGATTGCTGCGGCCCTGCTCGCCGAACCAGGCGCCTCCGCCTATTTCCTCGGCGGCGGCGTGATCTATACGGCGCAGGCGCGCGAAGCGCTGCTCGGCATCACGCCTGCTGACATGGCGGGCATGCGATCTGCAAGCGAACCCTATGCCTTGCTGCTCGCACGGCGTGTGCGCGAAAAACATGGCGCGGATTGGGGATTGGCTGAGACGGGAGCTGCGGGTCCTTCCGGCAATCGCTACGGCGATGCCGCCGGACATAGCTGCATCGCGATAGTGGGCCCTGGCATTGAACGCGTCATCACGCTTGAAACCGGCAGCGCGGATCGCCGTGCCAATATGCGCCGCTTCGCGCAAGGCGCCTTTGGGCTGGCGATCAAGACTATCGGCTGAACAGCAAATAACTTGTCGGGTTATCCGGCAGGCGCCAGGCAAAGCCTGCCTCAGCGATGACCGACAGGATATTCGCCACAAGCATCACGCCAAGCGCAACGCCAGTCAGCCTTGCGCCCGGTATGCGCCGCGTGCCGCCACCTGAAAACCATTGCAGGCCCAAAAGCTGCACGCCCGCTGCCGCGATGGTGCAGGCAAAGGCAATGGCGGCCCAGGTATAAAGATGAAAGCCAAAAATCGGCGCGCCAAAGCCCGGATCACCAGGCAGGATATGCAGCAGCACCTGGCGAATGGAAATCGCCGCGCCTAGTAACGACGCAAGCACCGTAATGCCGGCACCAATCCCGATCACCCGCGCCGTCAACCCTTCACGCTGCGCAGTCAGCAGCGTGTAACAAGGCCCAAGTGCGGCAAGCATCATGGCAATGCGCTGCATAACGCATAGCGGGCAAGGCGGTTCACCCATGGCAAATTGCGCGATGAAGGCGCCCGCCAGAATAGCCAGTAGCACCCAAGCATTGCCCAGCAACGCCAAAAGATAAAGCACGTTCATAGGCTGATCATCAGCGCATCAGTGATATCGGCCACAAAGGCAAGTGTGGTCGCCACCAGCGCCAGGATGAATAATGGCACACCATAGGCCGCGCCGCGCATGAAGCCGATCAGCGCACCAAATGCCCCCAACATCAACAGCGCATAGAGCATGACCGCCCCCTTTTGTTAGTCGCATTTTCCGAGCAGCCAAGCGTTCCGCTTGGCCTCAACACGCTTACTGGCTCGCCCAGACAATCCGGTGCACCCAGGCAATTTCCGGCAATTCGAAACTATAGCTTGGATGCGCGGGATTGAGGCTGGCGACATCAATCCGCTTTGCCGAATGCCGGCGCAATTCCTTGGCCATCACTTCGCCCCGGCGCGTGCGGACCACCACGCGATCCCCCCGGCGCACCGGCGCGGCGGGGGAGACAATCACCACATCCCCATCGCGAAACACCGGTTCCATGGAATCGCCGGAAATCTCCAGCGCATAGGCATTGGGATCGCCGATATCGGGCAGTGAGATTTCATCCCAACTGCCCCCCACCGGATAACCGCCGTCATCGAAATACCCCTCTCCACCCGCCTGAGCCAGGCCAATCAGGGGAATGCGCCGATTGACCACGCCGCGCCCGCCGCGGGAAATCGCGGTGGCGCCGGTAACAAGCGCCGCGAAATCGTCCATCCGCGCACCAAGCGCATCCAGAACTTTCGCGATGCTTTCGGTGGAAGGCCAACGCGCGCGGCCATCCACGCCGACGCGCTTCGATGGATTGAAGGCAGTGGGGTCAAGCCCGGCCTTCTTGGCGAGCCCCGAAGCCGAAAGCCCGTATTCCGCCGCGAGCGCATCAAGCGCGCGCCAAATATCCTCATGCCGCATGGGCTAGTTCCTCATTGTCCCGTGGGTCCGCGGGGGTCCCGACTCCAGATATGGTTCCGGTTTCTGTGCAAGATATCCTAGGTCTTGTGTCAAAATTCAATAGGTCAGTTTTCCTTTTTTCTCTTGATGATAGCAATTCTTACGGTTAATCTCGCCACATTACACAACCAAAAGGCGAAATTTCCCCCATGATCGCAGCACAAAAATCCCATTACAGCCCCCGCTTTGCCTCCCTCAGCAAGGCGGAACCCTTCTGCTCCAGCGAAGAAGCCTGGTTCTGGACCATGGCCGCGCTGACCGCGCGGCACGATGGCGCACGCATTGTCGCAGGCAAAGGCGACAAGCTCCGCCCCTGCGAACCGGATGATGTGGTGAAGTGCCTCGATAGGCTTTATCGCCACCGCCGGATTGACCTGACCCATGCGCGCATTCTTCGTATCTGGGGCGAAAGGGGCGCCGCACCCGACCCGCGCTACCCATCCGAAAAGCATGATTGGCGCCTGTGGCGGGAAGCTTTGGATCGACTGGAATGGCCGCTTCGCGTGAAGGGTATTGTCGCATGAATCGGCGAATTTCCCACACTCCAACTGAAGATTCGTCACAAACGATCTGGATCATCTTTGGCGGTCGTGCGGATCAGCCATGGCTTTATCCCCTACGGCCAGGCTTTCGCCATTGCTTCGCCGCCATCCAGGACAACACCGGCTGGACCGTGCTGGACCCGCTTTCAGGACGACTCGTCGTGGCCCGTCTGCCGCTGGAGCCGTATTTCGATCTGCCACGCTTTTACCGCCGCGCGGGGCTGCGCGTGACGGGCCCCTTCACCCCTGGCCCAGCCGCACCGCGCCTGCTGCCGCCGATCTTTGGGCTGAGCTGCGTCGCGCTATGTCGCGCCCTTTTGGGCGCCGATGCACCGCACGCCCTGACCCCCTTTGGTCTCTATCGTAGGTTGCAGAACCACGCCCAGAAATTTTTTAGGAAAAATGTCTTGACCAAGACACTGCATTAGGCTATCAAGCTCACGCCAACGGGCGAAGTGCGCCTGAAGGTCTTCCTCTCTCGCTCCTCCCGAAACTTCCATGGGCCCGGCCTCTTCCACAAGAAGGCGCCGGGCTCATGGCTTTTTGGCGGGGCGCCAACCCTTTCCCGGAGAAGCGCGCGCATGGGTGGCCTGTTCGAAGCACCGAAGCCGAAAATCACCGTTCAGCCCTTGGCGCCCGCCCCATCGCCGGAGGTCTTGGCCTCGGAAACGCGGCTTGAAAATCGCGAACGCGCAACGCGCGGCCTGCCCGGCACCATCGCCACTTCCGCGCGCGGCCTGCTTGGCATCATGCCGGATTTCGTGACCACGCGCCGTTCCTTGCTTGGGGAATGAAGCGCATGACCCCGCATGAAATTCTGGCGCGCTACGAAACGGCGCTTGCCGCACGGCAACGCCATGAAGGCATCTGGCGTGATTGTTACAACCATGTCCTGCCACCAATTGGCAGCGGCGCAAGCCTGTTCGATGCCACAGCAGCCGATGCCGCGGAACAGCTTTCCGCATCCTTGCTTGCGGAACTCACACCGCCCTGGTCGCGCTGGTTCGGCCTGGCCCCCGGCCGCCCAACACAAGACGGCACCGAGCAACAGGCCGCCGCCATTTTGGAAGAAGCGACCGAGGTGCTGCAAACCCATTTCGATCGTTCCAATTTCGCCCTTGAAATGCACCAGGCCTTTCTTGACCTGGTAATCACCGGCACGGGCCTGATGCTGGTGGAAGAAGCCGCACCGGGTGAAGCCTCTGCGCTGCGTTTCACCGCCATCCCCATGCAGGATGCAGTGCTGGAAGAAGGTCCCTCTGGCCGGCTGGATACAGTGTTTCGCGCGCTCAGCATGAAGGAAGCCGCGCTGCTGGCACGCTTTCCTGGCAGCCTGCCACCGCGCGCCAAGGGTGTGGCAGCGGATGATGCATCGCACCGCGTGATTGAAGCCATCTGGCCCGATCGTGCCGGCTACCGCTTTGCTGCCTTGCTGGCCGATGGCGATGCGCCTGCCGTGCTGGCGGAAGGCAGCTTTGCCGAAAACCCCTTCATCGCCTTTCGTTGGCTGAAGGCACCTGGCGAAAGCTATGGTCGCGGCCCGGTGGCAAAAGCCCTGCCCGATATCCGTACCGCGAATAAGGTAGTGGAATTGGTGTTGGCCAATGCCTCCATCGCCGTCACCGGCATTTGGCAAGCAGAAGATGATGGCGTGCTGAACCCCGCCACGGTGCGGCTGGTGCCAGGCGCCATCATCCCGAAAGCGCCAGGTTCTTCCGGCCTGACGCCGCTTGCTGCACCCGGCAGCTTCGATATCTCACAACTTGTCCTGAATGATTTGCGCACACGTATCCGCACGGCGTTGCTCGCGGATCGGCTCGGCCCGCAGCGTGACCAGCGCATGACAGCGACCGAAGTGCTGGAACGCGCCGCCGAAACATCACGCCTTTTGGGTGCCACTTACGGGCGGCTGCAGGCGGAATTGCTGACACCGCTGATCGCGCGCTGCATCTCCATCCTGCGCCGGCGTGGCGATATCGCGCCGCTGTTGCTGGATGGCCGTGAAGCTGTGCTGCGCTATCGCAGTCCCCTCGCGCAAGTGCAGGGCCGCGCTGATGCCGCCAATGCGCTCCTGTTTCTGGAAGCCTTGCGCGGCCTTGGCCCGCAAGCCATCGCCGAAATCAACATCCCCGCCACCACACGTTGGCTTTCCCGCACCCTCGGCACCCCCGCCGAAATGCTCTCATCCCCCAATCAGGAGTAAGTCCAATGCCCGAGGATCTGCTGGCCAATGCGCTTGGCGACCAGCCCAACCCATCAACGCGCCCTGACGATGTGCCCGAAAAATTCTGGGACCAGGAAGCGGGCCAGCTGCGCGTGGAAGCTTTGCTGAAATCCTACCGCGAATTGGAACGTCGCCTGTCGCAACGCATCGCGCCCCCCAGCGCCGATGCGTCGGAAGAAGAAGTCCAACGCTTTCGCCGCAGTCTTGGCGTTCCAGATAGCGCCGCTGAATACCAAATTACGCCCAAGCATGACCTTTGCTGCGCCGATGAGGATGTGAACAACCGCCTGCATGAAGCGGGCTTCACGCCGGCCCAGGCGCAGCTTGTCTATGACCTTGCCGCCGAACGCCTTTTGCCGATGATCGCCGAAGCGGCGACGCAATTCGAAGCGGATCGCCAGGTTGAAAAACTCCGTGCGCATTTCGGTGGCGAAGAACGCTTCCGCCGCATCGCGCAACAGCTTTCCGCCTGGGGTCGCGCCAATCTGCCGGATGCCGTGTTTGAAGCGCTCTCGACCACATCGGAAGGGGTGATGGCGCTCTATCGCATGATGGAAAAGGGCGAACCCGCAGTCACGCGCAAGGCCGATGCCGCACCCGGAACCGATGAGGTCGCGTTGCGCGAAATGATGCGTGACCCACGCTATTGGCGCACGCGTGAACCGGAATTCGTCAAGCGTGTGACCGATGGCTTCCGCCGCATGGTGAGTGGCTGATCCAGCTTCCGGCGGGGGCTTGAGCAACAGATCGCTCGCCCCGACCGAAGGGGGCGGGTGCGGCAAAACTCAGCCATGTTAGGGTGTCTTGACTAAAGCTCGTGCGAGTAGACGATGAAGCCCGCATGGTGGGCAACTTTGTCATAGAGTGCCCGGCCAGAGGCGTTGGTTGCCTGCGTTTGCCAATACACGCGACTACTGCCGCCCTCGCGCGCTGCTGCATATACAGCCTCGATGAGTCTCTGAGCGATGCGAAGACCCCGGTGGCTTGGGCGCGTGAACAGGTCTTGCAGATAGCAGACCTCGTTTAGCCGTGTCGTGCTGCGATGGAACAAGTAGTGCACCAGCCCGACCACGAGGGTGCCCTCTACAGCAACCAACGCATGTACTGGTTCATTCTGATCGTGGAACCTCTCCCAGGTGGCTTGCGTAATTGCCTCGGGCAAGGCTGTGTTTCCCGCTCTGCCGTAAAAGGCGTTGTAGCCGTCCCAAAGCGGTCGCCACTGCGGGAAGTCGTCGCTCGTGACGGGTCGGATGGTTATGTCGGAGGACATGCGACGCAACTTTCCTACGAGGTTGAAGGCTCCAGCTAGCGCGCCCAGAGAGGATGCCTAACTCATGAGCCCGCTGAGGATGAACTCACGGGGTCGGCAAGACAAGGCCACTAACCCTGAAAAGTTGCGAACTTAGAGCAAAGTTCAAAGTTGGAATCTTTTCGAGCCAATTGGAACCATTTGAAGGCTCGAAAAATGCGATCCAACAAAGCTTGAACGCTTGTCCCAGACACGAGAGCGGGCGGGACAAGTTCTCAAGAGAATCCGGCGGGGCTTGAGCAATAGATCGCTCGCCCCGACCGAAGGGGGCGGGTGCGGTTAACCCCTGAAACCGCGCTCGCCCCCCCCCTTTGCCGCCACACAACCCAGAAGGGCGTGGCGTGCCTTCGCCCCACACCGGCCCATGGCGTCAACCGGCGTGGCGAATCTCTCGCAACCCCAGATGAAAGACAGGCAAACGCATGTCCGGAACCATTGAAGAAGCTTTTGTCAAACAATTCGAAGCCGAAATTGCTGAAGCCTATCAGCGCCAGGGCAGCAAGCTGCGCCCCACCGTACGCAGCAAAACGGGCGTGAAGGGCGCATCCACCATCTTCCCGCGCGTGGGCAAGGGTATTGCTGCCGCAAAGGCGCGTAACGGCGCCGTACCGGTGATGAACCTTACCTACAGCAATGCGGAATGCTTCCTGCAGGATTATTACGCTGGCGAATGGATTGACAAGCTGGATGAAATCAAAAGCAGTATTGATGAACGCAGCGTCATCGCCAATGCGGGCGCCTATGCGCTTGGCCGCAAGACGGATGAATTGATTATCGCGGCACTAGATAGCGCTACGCAAGAAGTGGGTGGTACCGGCATTGGCCTGACCGATACGGATGGCCTGACCAAGCAGAAGGTGTTGATGGCGTTCGAGATGCTGGGCGCGGCCGATGTGCCGGATGATGGCCAGCGCTTTGCCGTTGTCGGTTGGAAGCAATGGTCCGAATTGCTGCAAATCCCGGAATTCGCCAGCACCGAATATGTTGGTGATGATGCGCTGCCCTGGAAGGGCACGCAGGCCAAGCGCTGGCTTGGTGCGCTTTGGATGCCGCATTCCGGCCTCACGAAGTCTGGCACGCTGCGCTACTGCTATTTCTATCATAAGACCGCAATCGGTCATGCGGTGGCCAGCGAAGTAATGACCGATATCACCTGGCATGGCGATCGCGCCGCGCATTTTGTGAACAATATGATGTCCCAAGGCTCGGTCATGATTGACCCGACGGGAGTCGTGCGAATGCGCGCCAAGGAATAAATCTGCGAATGCGCGCCGAGGAATAAGCGCAATCGCTGGCGCGGGTGGATTCGCCGCCCGCGCCCCCTTCCCCCAGCATTCGGAGAGCATCCCATGGCGCTGACCGCCATCACGCTATGCGCACGCGCATTGACCAAGCTTGGCGCGCAGCCCATCACTTCCTTCGAAGATGGCTCCGCTGAGGGAGAAGTCGCAAGCAGCCTTTACCCCGGCATACGGGATGCTCTGCTAGCCTCCCACCCATGGTCCTTCGCGACCACCCAGGCATCCCTCCCGCGCCTTGCGCAAAGCCCCAGTGCGGAATTCCGCTACGCCTTCCAATTGCCGCCGGATTTCCTGCGCGCCATTTCAGCCGGCACCGCCGGTCGCGCTAGCGGCCTGCTCTATCGCATCCAGGGCAGCAAGCTGCTGACGGATGTGGAAACCGTCGCGCTCACGCATATATTTCGCGCTGAAGAAGCAAGCTTCCCCCCTTTCTTCGCTGCCACGCTGGTTGCACGCCTGGCTACGGAATTTTGCTTGCCACTCACGGAAAATACCACACGCGCTGATCTGCTCTCACGCTTGGCGGAAGCAGAGCTTCGTAGCGCACGGCGCGCCGATAGCCAGCAAGCCAGCGCCACCGCGCTTGGCACTTTCCCGTTGATTTCGGTGAGAGGCTAAGCCATGCCGATCATCAAGCGTACGAAAACAAACTTCACCGCCGGTGAATTGGCGCCTGAATTATTGGGCCGTGCCGATTTGCGCGCCTTTGAAAATGGCGCAAGGCGGTTGCGTAATGTGGTGATCCAGCCCACCGGCGGCGTGGCCCGCCGCCCTGGTCTTCACCACGTTGCCATACTGTCCGGCATGGCGCGGTTGCTGCCCTTCGAATTCAATACTGAACAAACCTATCTGATGGTGCTGACAGATGGAAAGCTGGCCGTCTATGCCGCTGATCTGAAAATCGCGGAGCTTATCGCACCCTGGACCGAGACGATGCTGCCGCAAATCAGCTTCACCCAGAATGCCGATACGCTTTTACTGACGCATCCGGATATGCACCCGCAAAAACTTCAGCGCGGCAATGCAGGCTGGTCTATCACGCCTTGGTCCTTCACGCAGGAAGCTTTCTTCCGCTTCGCAGCACCAGAAGTAACACTGACACCAAGCGCACTGAATGGCACCATCACCATCAGCGCCAGCGCGCCAGCCTTTGCGGTGGAACATATCGGCGTCAGGCTTCGCATCGGCGGCAAGCGCGTGCTGGTCTCGGCAGTCAATTCACCCAGCACCATCATCGCCACTGTCGAACAAGCCCTGACCGCAACCACGGCCACCAAGGACTGGGATGAAGCCACCTTCAGCGCTGCACGTGGCTGGCCCATTACCTGCTGTTTTCATCAGGATAGGCTGGTGATTGGTGGCTCCCGCGACTTGCCCAATCGGCTTTGGATGTCGCGCACCGGCGATCTGTTCAACTTTGATCCTGGCACTGGCCTTGATGATGAAGCAATTGCCTTCAGCCTACTGTCGGATCAGGTGAATGCCATTCGTGGCGTTTTTTCTGGCCAGCATTTGCAGCTTTTCACCTCTGGCGCGGAATGGATGGTCACGGGTGATCCGCTGACACCTGCCAATATCCAAATCAACCGCCAAACGCGGGTGGGTTCGCCTGTGGATCGGCTGGTGCCGCCGGTGGATGTGGATGGGTCAACCCTTTTCGTCTCACGTGGTGGGCAGGGCGTTCATGAATTCGCCTATACCCAGGTGCAACAGGCCTATCAGGCCAATGACCTCGCGATCTTGGGCCGCCACTTGATCAAAGCGCCGCGCGCCATGGCCTATGACCAACGCGCACGGCTTTTGCACCTGGTGATGGAAGATGGCGCGCTGGCAACACTCACGCTGTATCGCGCGGAACAGGTCACGGCTTGGACGCGGCAGGAAACCAATGGCGCCTTTCGTACCATTGCGGAAGTGGAGGGCACGCTTTGGTGTGTTGTTGAACGCGCCGGCGGCATCGCGCTGGAACGCTTCGAAGATGGGTTGATGCAGGATGCGGCGCTGACCGGCACTTCCATCACACCGAAATCCACCTGGACCGGTCTAGCCCATTTGAATGGTCGGGAAGTTTCGATCCTTGCTGATGGCGCAGTACGTCCAAACATGATTGTCGCCAATGGCGCTGTCACGCTCAATGCACCAGCAACGCAGGTCGCGATTGGTATTGCCTTCACGCATGAAATTGAACCGCTGCCCGCTGATTTGATTACGCCAAATGGGAGCGCCACAGGCCCATCACGCCTTGTCGCCGTAACTTTTCGCTTGCTGGAAACACCGGCCTTGAATGTGGATCTTGGCCAAGGCGCGCGCGCCGTATCCTTCAGGCGCTTTAATAATGATCACTTCGATGCGCCGCTCATGCCCTTCACAGGGGATGCTTCGCTGCGTGGCCTTGGCTGGCGGCGGGATCGCCTTGCGCCGCTTTGGCGCATCACCGGCGATGCGCCGCTGCCGCTCACGCTGCTTTCCGTCACAACCGAAATCAGGATGAATGACTGATGGCCCAAATCGCCTCCATCGCCAGCCTCGCCCTCGCCGGCGCTTCCCTGGAAGGCCAGATGCGCAATCGCAAGGCAGAAAGGCAAGCGCGCGAAGCGCAGCAAAGCGCTCAACAGCAACTTCTTGCCAGCCAACAGGCCGCGCAGCAACGCGCTCGGCAGGATGTATTGGCGCGCAGCATCGCCGCCACACGCGCGCGCCTTGCCGCGGGCGGCCTCTCCCCTGATGAGGGTTCCGCTTCCGCGCTGGTGGCCGGCATGCGCGCCGATGCCGCGCAGAATGATGCGGAAAGCGCTGATCTGCTGCGGCTCCGCCTGGCTGCGGGCCGCCCTTCCCTATTGAATGGCACTGGTGACTTCCGGGGTTTTGTACGCGCCACGCAATCCTTCGGCGCCGTTGCACGCAACCTGCTTGATTGATCCCGGCCCCCTATCCCCTCAGCCGCAAGGAATTGCCATGTCCGAACACATCACCATTGGCGATGTGTCGCCACGCGCGCTTTATATCGCCAATGGCACGCAGCGCGATTTCACCTTCGCCTTTGCTATCTTCAATGACAGTGATCTTGAAATCCGCTTTGATGGCCTGATCCAACCTACCGGCTTCACCATCACGGGGGCGGGTGAATCAGATGGCGGCATTGTCACCTTCACCGAAGCGCCAGCCAATGGTGCGCGTGTCATGCTCCGCCGCCGCGTTGTTCTGGCGCGCGTGACGGATTTTCAGGAAAACAGCCTGCTCCGCGCCAGCGCCTTGAATGATGATCTGGATTTCCAGATGGCCGCACTGCAACAAGTGGCGAGCGATTTGCGTCAGGCGATCCGCACCGACCCTGCCGATGATGGCAATATGCTGCTGCCCTTGCGTGCTGCACGTGGCAATCGTCTGCTTGGCTTTGATTCGCTTGGTGACATCGCAATCTTTGATCGCGACGGGCCGGAGATCGCCCTGCCCTATGCCGGCGCCGTGCCGCGCGCGGTGGAAGACAAGCTGAATGAACGTCTTTCCGTGCGTGATTTCGGCGCACTTGGCGATGGTGTCGCTGATGATGGTCCCGCGTTGCAGGCGGCCATGAATGCCGCTGTGGTATCCGGGCGCTTTCTGGAAATCGGCGAGGGCAGCTACCGCACCGGCCAGCCTTTGCTGCTTGGTGGCGGTGCCGCGGGACTGATTATGCGTGGCAGCCTGCTTTATGCCGGACCGTCTGGGCAAACCGCTTTGACCATTGGTGATGGCGGCACAACGCGCAACGCCACCAAGCTTTACATGGGCATTCGCCTCATCCGCGTCAGCATTTCGGATTGGGAGAATGAGGCCGATATCGGCCTGGTACTTCGCAACTTCGATTCATGTCAGGTTGAAGTCCGTCAGGTGGAAGGCTTCACCATCGGTATCCGCACGCTTGGTGAAGAACGCGGTTTTGAGGATACCACGCTAACCCTTGGGCGTATCGTCAATAACCGCATCGGGCTTGATGTCCGCACAGCCAGCGCTGCCGGCTGGAATACATCCGTGCGCTATTACGGTGGGCATTTCGCCATCGCGTCCAGCCTGCATACGACTAAGGATCGTTTCGGGGTGCGGTTCTCCGCAGCGCCAGGCGCTTATGTCGCGCATAATCGCCATATCTTCGACGCGCCCGGCTTTGAATTGCAGGCGAAGGATCGCCCCATCAGTGGCATCCCATTCTTGTGTGAAGTGAACAGCCGCGCCATCTGGGCGCGCGCCATGCGTATGGAAGGCTGCAGCCCCTTTGTCGCGCGCCATACCGCCGGCGCGCAGGACCATGTTTATGAAATCGCTTGGGCCAGCCAAGCCTATCTTGTGGATGTGGATTACACGCCAAGCGCCACGCGTATCGGCGCCAGCGTGCGGCGCTTCCATCAGGCCACGGCCTTTCGCGATGCCTCGCGCGAAATCGCCGCCGTCCCTAGTCTCCGCGCCGCGCGGTTCCGCTGGTCCGTCGCCGAATGGGGTTTTGAAAAGCTTGCCTGCATTTCGAGTAATGTTTCCTTCTCGCCCACGCGGTTGGAGGATTTCGCCTTTCCCGGTCTGGATGATTTCACCTTCACTGATCGCGGCGTACTGCTGACTGGCGGGCGCGGGGTTGGCTTTGTGGTGGATAGCCGCAATTGCCGCGAATTCGCCCTTGCCGTAGATGCGGATGGCGCGCGGCTTGTGGTCATGTGCTTTGATCAGGATCGTTACTTAATCAGCGAAGGCGCCACCCCCGTGGTGCGCGCTTCGGGTCAATCCTTGATGTGGAATGCCACTGGTCGCTGGTGGCAAAGCTCCGCCGATATGGATGATGCAACCCTGACGCGCCCGCAAGTCATTCGCCTGGCCGATAACGTCGCTTACGCGATCATTGGTGTCGCACGTATCGCGCGTGATTATGAGGTGCGCGCCCTGCGGCTTGCCTGCGACCCACTTTTTGCGCCGCCCTTGCTCTATGGCTTGCCGGATTTACCACATGGCGCGCGCGAATTGGCGGCGGAATTGCCATGGGATCCGGGCTCCATCGCGCCGGGGGCTTCGGCACAAATCAATGTGCCACTGCAAGGCGCGCGGCCTGGTGACTTCGCGACGGCCGCCTTCAGCCTCGCCACTTCCGGCATTGTCATGCTGGCGCAAGTCGGCGCCACCAATATTGTTACAGTCACCGCCTGGAACCGCAGCAATATCGCGATCAATCTTTCTGCTGGCATCGTTCGCGCCCGGGTTACCAAGGCATGAGGCGCCGGAAGAACAGCATTGACCTCGGGCTTGATCTGCGTGACGCCATCAAGCGCGTCAGTGCCAGCTATGAAGCGGTGCTCAGCCTTGATCCGTTGGTAGAAGATGAGGCGCTGATGCGCGCCCATCGCAACCATATCCAACTCTGCCGTGCCGCGCTTGGCCATTTGGAAGCCTTGATCCGTCTGGCGCGTGCCACGCATCAAGCCGATCAGCGTGAAGTGACCGAAGCCGAACGCCTGCTGGCAGAAGCGCGTGAAGCACTGGCTGCCACCCCGCTGCCCGATGAGGCCGCGCATGAGGAATGATCCGGATTTCCTGGAATTCCTCTGGCTTTGGAATCAGCGCAGCACGCAAGAAACGCCCGCCATTCATCGGCGAATCGCGCGCTGGCTGATGGCGCGGCGCGAAACCGGCGATCGGCGCCTGCTGCTGATGGCCTTTCGTGGCTGCGGCAAATCAACGCTGATCGGGCTTTGGTGCGCCTGGCTTTTGCTCCGCAATCCCTCCACGCGCATTCTGGTCGTGGCAGCCGATGCACCGCTTGCCACACGCATGGTCGCAACCGTCCGGCGCATTCTGGAATCCCACCCGCTTTGCGCTGAATTGCTGCCCGATGTTCCAGAAAATTGGGCGGCGGACCGCTTCACCGTCGCCCGCCCCGGCGCTTTGCGAGACCCATCCATGCTAGCGCAGGGCATTGCCGGCAATATCACCGGTGCCCGCGCCGATGTGATCATTTGCGATGATGTCGAAGTTGCCGGCAATTGCGACACGCCGGGCAAGCGTGAAGCGCTGCGCGAACGTCTGGCGGAGCTGGAATTCATCCTGACGCCCGGCGGCACTATTCTATTCGTCGGCACGCCGCATTGTGAGGAAAGCCTCTACCGCGACCCGAAGCATGAAGATGCCTTCCTGCGATCCTATCGCCGCCTGACGCTGCCCATCATGAATGCAGCAGGCGCCAGCGCCTGGCCTGAACGCTTCCCGAAGGACGCGATTGCAGCGCTTCGCCAACGTGTCGGCGCTTTGCATTTCGAACGGCAAATGATGCTGAAGGCCCTGCCGGCGGAAGCGGCGCGGCTCGATCCCGCAGCGCTTATTCGTTATGCGGATGAACCGGAATATCGCGAAGCCGGCGGGCGGGCGGAACTCAGCCTGCTCGGGCGGCGATTGGTTTCAGGTGGTGGCTATTGGGACCCTGCCTATGGCCGGCCTGGCAGCGGCGATTCTTCTGTGTTGGCCGCCTGTTATGCGGATCAGGAAGGCAATCACTTCCTGCATCGGCTGCGCTATCTGACGCATGACCCAGATGCAGCGGAAGACCCCGCCACGCAGCAATGCCGGCAAGTCGCGCATGTCGCGCGGGATTTGCTGCTGCCAGTCATTCGCGTTGAAACCAACGGCATTGGGCGTTTCCTGCCAGCGCTGCTTAGGCGCGAATTGGCTAAGGCGGGTGCGGCTTGTGCGGTGGTGGAACAGAATAACCATCGCGCCAAGGCGGATCGTATTCTGGGTGCCTTGGAACCCGCTTTGGCTGCGCGGCGGCTGCACGCGCATGAAAGCGTCTTTCGTACCCGTTTCTCAGCCGAAATGGCGGAATGGGCGCCAAATATCTCCGGCGCGCGTGATGATGCCTTGGATGCGCTGGCGGGTTGCTTGCTGGCGGAACCGGTACGGCTTGCGCGTGCCGGCCCGCCGCCCAGCGCAGCCTATTGGCGCGGTAGTTAAGCTGCCGGCTGCTTCAGGATTTCTGAAGCATGCCGCGCGCGGCCCTCATCGGTGATTTCAAACCGCCCATCCGGGCGTTGCTGCGCCAATGCCATGCCGGTCAGGCGCAGCAGGCAGGGGCCATCCTTCAAGCCTTCGGGCCGCCCATGCGGGCCCACCAGCGTCAGCCGATGCAGCGCCGAACGGCAGCAAGTTTCCAGATAAGGCTCATTCCACATGGGCCCGGCTTTCCTTTCCGGCGTCTCGCCGTCCCTTTGTTCTGGGGTGGCTGCGCCTGTTCTTCAAGCTTTCAGCATAAGGCCAAGCAGCATGTCCATGCAGATTGATCCCCAATGGTGGTTTACTGCCATAGAGGCGCCGGCGGTCGCCGGGCTATTTTGGATGATCCACGGGCTCAGGCGCGAATTGCACGCGCGCATTGAACGCGGCGATGAACGCGATTCGGATGCGCTGACCCGCACGCGCGAAGATTTGGCGCAATTCAAGCTGGAAGTGGCGCGCACCTATGTGCCGCTTTCGCTCATTCGCGATCTGGATCGAAGGCTTTCCGATCACCTGCTAAGGATCGAGGAAAAGCTTGAGGAGGTGTCCCGCACGGGTGTCGCCGCCGCACAAGCCGTGCGCCGGATGGAGGAACGGGAATGACCAAGCTGCCCCCGCCGCGCGCGATTGATATCGAAATCCTGGCCATGACACTTTGGGCCGAAGTCGCGGATAAGCCCGTGCGCGCCATTGAAGCCTTGGCTGCCTTGGTGATGAACCGCCTGCGCCAAGGCCGAGACCCCAATGCGCGCCACATCGCCGCCATTTGCCGCGCGCCCTTCCTGTTTTCCTGCTGGAACAGGCGGGATCCGCGCCACGCCGCCTTGCGCGCCATCCCGCCTGGTGATGCCGCCTTCGCGGTATGTCGGCGCATCGCGCAACGCGCTGCTTCCGGCCTGCTGCCGGACCCAACCGGGGGTGCCACGCTTTGGCATGATGGGGCGCATCTGCCCACCTGGGCGGTTGGGCAGGCGAGCATCACGGAAATCGGCGGCCTCTGTTTTTACCGTGCCGAGGAAATCACGGCGCCGCCAACACGCGCCACGCGCCCGGTATTGGTTTTGGCAGCAGCCAGTTAAGGCTTATCCCACCTGCACGATGTCACGCTGCGCCACTACTTCAGTGCCATCGCCCAGCCGATGCCAGGCGCCACCCATCAGAATCTCACTCGGCCGGAAGCGCGCCTTATAGGCCATCTTACGGCTTTCCGGCACCCAATAGCCCAGATAGACATGAGGCAGGCCAAGCGATCGTGCGCGGCCAATCAGCCACAGCACCGCGAAAGTACCAAGCGACCGCTTATCTTCCTCCGTATCGAAGAAGGAATAAACAGCGGAAAGCCCATCTGCCAGCCAATCGGTCAGGCAAGCGCCCAAAAGCCGGTCGCGCGCATCGCGGAATTCAAGAATGCCGGTGCTGATCGGCGTATCTTCGATCATCGCGCGGTAGTCGTAATACCCCATGGCGGCCATATCGCCATCGGCATGGCGTGTTTTCTGATAGCGCTGGAACAGGGTGAATTGTTCCGCCGTAGCGCGGGCCGGCATTTCGGAAATGGTCAAATCCGCATTGGCGCGCAGGATGCGGCGCTGCGTGCGGTCTGGCGCGAAATCCTCGCTGACTACGCGGATAGGCACGCAGGCCTGGCAGCCGGGGCAAACCGGCGCATAGGCAATATTGTGGCTGCGCCGAAAACCAGCGCGCGAGAGGCGTTCATGCAAAGCTTCCGCTTCCGTGCCGGAAAGCTCGGTCACAATCTTCCGCTCCGTCCGGCCCGGCAAATAGGGGCAGGGCAGCGGGGCGGTCGTATAGAAGAATTGCGGACGGCGGGGTGGGCGATGCAGCATGTGGTTATATTTTCGCCTTCCCGCGCGCCAGAATCAACCACCTTGAAAAAAGGCCCCTCATGGCGCGGGCTTAAGGCTGATGCGCCCCGTCACCTCACGCGGTGCTGCCAGTGGTAGAAGCGCGCCATCGCGCCAAAGCGGCAGCATATCGCCCCAATGCCGGCTGAAGGGGTGGCCGGATTGGCCGGTGGCAATCACGGCAAAGGCGGCATCGGGCTGGGCCAAATCCATCACGCCGCGAAACCCGGCGCCATGCACGGCGGCAAAGCCCGCGCCACGGAAAGCGGCGCGGGCCACCGTTTCGCCATCCCCACCCGGCGCGGCGCGCAAACCCACCCAATCGCGCAGATATGGGATGAAGCGCAGCATGGCGTGATCAAACCGCGCAACATGGGCAGCGCCCCAGCGCCATTGCCCAGGATCGGGGCCATATTCCGACGCCAGCGCCGCCACAGCGTCAGTCAAAGCCGCGGCCAGCATAGGCGCGCAGCCTTCTGCCCCGCACCAGCGCGCCGCCGCATCACCCCCTTGCAGCAGAGGCCGCAAGAATTCGGGGGATGGCGCAAAACCATCCGGCGGCAGCTTGGCGCGCACCAAAAGCGCCTGGCCAAAGCGGCGCAAGGTTGCGTGGAAGATTAACGGTTCGGGCCGCGTAGCCGCCATTTCCCCATCCCAGGCTTGTAGCAGAGTCAATGCTGCCCCTGCCCGGCCTTCCATGGGCGAAAGGGCGCGAAAGGCCGGTAGTGCCTCCGTCGCAAAAAGGCTGAAACGATCCATCTGCAAGCCAGCGAAATCGGCGGACGCGTGCTGGGGCTGCGCGGCCAAGCCGGCACCGATGCGCCGGAAGCGCCAATCGCCATACCAATCCCGCCCCAGGAATACCGGATGATCCGCCGGTGCCACGCGGTTATTGGCATTAACGATCATGCCACTGGCCGGGCTTTCGATATGCGGCTTGGCCCCAAAAGGCAGAAACCCATCCCATCCCGCCACACCATCCCAGCCCGGGCGGGGCAGCGCGCCATCGCCACCACGGCGCTGCGGCACGCGCCCCACGATGAACATCGCAATCGCGCCCGTGCGATCCGCGAGCATGAGATTCTGCACGGGGCTGGAGATATCCTCCGCCGCCACACGCGCTTCCCTGATACTCCCTGCGCGGTTGAGCCGCAGCAGACCGCGCGCTGAGGTCTCGCCCGCTGAAAGGCTTGCCATGGTAAGCGCCAACACCGTGCCCGCCTTGCCTGCAAAACTTGGATCAAGATCGGAAATCACCGGGCCATGGCGCGTTTCGCGAAAGCGGAAAGCCACCGGCGCCGCACCGCGCACGGCGATGCCCGCCTCATGCCATGTGAAATCACGCGCCCCATCGGGCGTTTCATAGCGCCCATCCTCGGTCAATTTTTCGATGAAGATATCCTGCGTATCCGCATGCGTGGTGGTGAAGCCCCAAGCCAGGTTTTCATTCCGCCCAATCACAACCCCCGGCACGCCGGGCGCGGTGGCGCCCATCAGGCTGCGCCCATCCGGCAGCGTGATGCGCGCCAGATACCAAAGAATGGGCGCGCTATGGGAAAGATGCGGATCGGAAGCGAGCAAGGGCGCGCCAGAGGCACTGCGCCCTGCCCCCACCGCCCAGGCGTTGGAAGCAATCTCCGGCAACGGCGCATCTTCAGGAAAGCGTGGGAAGTGCTGGGCAAGTGCTGCCAGCGCTGCGCCATTCAAACCCACCCCATGCAGCGCTCCGCTTTCCTTCGCTTCAGCCTGCATCAGCGGTTCATCGGGACGGCCCGCTGTTGCATCCTCCGGCCATAAATCACCAAGCTGTTCGGGCGAAAGCCGCTCTGCCAGCCGCGCGCGTTCCAATTCCATCCGCCAATTGCCACCGAGCCAAAGCCCCATGATCTTGCCCCAAAGCAAGCTATCCACGGGCTGCCAGGGTTCCGGTGCGCCGAGCGCGATGAATTCCGGCGCGGCGAAGCGCCCGCGCGCTGCGATCCAGCCATTCACGCCGCGCGCATAGGCATCCAGCGCTGCGCGGGTTTCGGCATCAAGCGCGGCCAAATCGGCCGTTGCGCTTTCTTCCAGCCGCAAAAGCCGCATGAAGCGATCAAGCCTGAGCGCCGCCGCGCCCGCCACCGCCGCAGTTTGGCCGCGCGCACCACGGCGCATCATTTCCATCTGAAACATCCGGTCGCGCGCGTGCAAAAAGCCAAGCGCGGCCCAGGCATCTTCTTCCGTTTGCGCCACGATATGCGGAATGCCATGCGTATCGAGCGATATGCCAACCGGCGCCGCAAGCCCCACCAACGCCAATTCAGCGTGGCGCGCGGGCAGGGTCCACCACAGCGCGCCGGCAATGCCCCCGATGATCAGCAGGATCATCGCTACCAGAAAAAGCCCGAGCCGCTTCGCCCAAAAACCAAAGCCCCGGCGGCGCGGGCGGCGGCGCTTCATGCGGCGGGGGGGATATTGCCGGTGCGGATCAAAAACGCCGCACGCGCCACGGCACCGCGCCAATCCGCATTGCCATCCGGGCAGCGCACCAACCGGACGGACGGATACCAGAGCGTATCCTCACGCCCATATTGCCAGCGCCAATCGGAATTGCGCCCATGGGTCAGCATCAGCGCGGGGCGGCCAAGCGCGCCAGCCAAATGCAAGACGGCCGTATCCACCGTCACCACCAAATCAAGCGCCATGATGGCCGCCGCGGTATCCAGGAACCAATCGGGGCTATTATCCATCTCTGGCCCCAGGCGTTCCAAGGCGAAGGGCGCCTCCGCATCCTCGCCAGGGCCTTTTTGCAGGGCGAATAGCCGCGCGCCGCGCAAAGCCGCGATGGGTGCGAAGATGGGCAGCGGGACAGAGCGATTGCGGTCCACCGGTGCCTTGGGATTGCCCTGCCAGACAATGCCAATGCGAAAGCCCTGATCCCCGATGCGCTGGCGCCAGCGCGCCACACGTTCCGGTTCCGCCGCCAGATAGGGCACTCGGCCTTGATATTGCTGCGGGCGCAGCCCAAGCGCGCGCGGCAGATTAAGCAAAGGCAGCCAGGATTTCACACCTTGCACACGCCCACCGCCATTGCTCGGGCGCGCTTCAATCCCTTCAAGCACGGGGGCCAGCAGCTTCAAGATGCGCGGGTCAAGCACTGAATGCACGCGCACGCCGCGCGCGCGAAGCATGGGCAGAAAACGCACGAATTGGATTGTATCGCCAAGCCCCTGTTCACCCATCACTAAAACTGATTCCGGCAATGCACCACCACGCCACATCGGCATGGGTTCGGGGCCATTAGGGCCGGGGCGCGTGACCTTGGTGAAGACCTCCGGCATTAAATCAAAGCGGACTTCGTAAGCGTCCCAGGCTTCCTGCCAAAGCCCGGCACCAAATAGCGCGCGCGCGAGCGCTGCCTTTACTTGTAGATTTTCGGGGCGGAGCTGCGACAAGGCGCGCAAGGCCGCCGCCGCTTCCATGCAACGCCCGGCATCGCGCGCATCCTCAAGCAAGGCAAGGATCGGGCCGATATCGGGGGCTTCCGCCATGGCCTAGCTTCTAACGCCGGCCTGAAGCGAAGCGCACCGCTTCTTCCGCCGCGCGGAACAGCGCACGGGCCTTTTGGCGCGTTTCCTCATATTCCGCCTTGGGATCACTATCGGCCACCACACCAGCGCCGGCCTGCACATACATCACGCCGTCCTTCACCAACGCAGTACGCAGCGCGATGCAGGTATCCATGCCGCCATCGGCGCCGAAATAGCCGACGCCACCCGCGTAAAGACCACGCCGGGATGGTTCCAATTCCTCAATGATTTCCATAGCGCGAATTTTGGGCGCGCCCGTCAGCGTGCCGGCGGGGAAGCCAGCGCAATAGGCATCCAAGGCATCCAGTCCTGCGCGCAACCGGCCCTGCACTTCTGAGCCGATATGCATCACCTGCGAATAACGCTCCACCTGGAATTGCGCGGTGACCTTTACCGAACCGATTTCGGAGACGCGCCCGACATCATTGCGCCCGAGATCGAGCAGCATCAGATGCTCAGCACGCTCCTTCGGATCGGCCAGCAATTCCACTTCAAGTGCGCGATCTTCTTCCGGCGTGGCGCCACGCCGACGCGTGCCGGCCAGCGGGCGCACCGTGACAACGCTATCACGCGCGCGGACCAGAATTTCCGGGCTCGCGCCCACCGCAGCGAAACCACCAAAGTCGCAGAAGAACAGGAAGGGCGCTGGGTTGATGCGGCGCAGCGCGCGATACAACGCAAACGGCGGCAAGGCAAAGGGTGCCGAAAAACGCTGCGCCGGCACTATCTGAAAGCAGTCACCCGCGCGGATGTAATCCTTCGCGCGTTCCACCGCGGCGATATAGCTGGCTTCGGTGAAATTGCTGTCAGGCTGTGGCAAAGCAGGCAGGTCAGCAGGCGGCGCCGGGCGCGGCACGGGGCGATCAAGCGCTGCCTCCGCCTCATCCAACCTGGCATTGGCCGCTTCCCAGGCGGTTTGCGGATCGGCGCCTGGCCAGACCGGCGCGCAGAGCAGAAGTGTGTCGCGCACATGATCAAACACGGCCATCAGGGTCGGGCGCGTCATCACCGCATCGGGAATGCCAAGCACATCCGGCTTGGTGGATGGAAGTTTTTCGATCAGCCGCACCAGATCGTAACCCAGATAGCCAAACAGCCCCGCCGCAATGGGGGGTAAATTGGCCGGCACCACCATGCGGCATTCATTGATGATGGCGCGCAGGCTATCCAGGGCGGGTGCTGTTTCCGGAACGAAAGCATGCGGTGCGGAAAGCGCGTGGCGATTGAGTTCTGCCTTGCCATTGCGGCAGCGCCAAATGAGGTCCGGCGCCATGCCAATCGCGGAGTAGCGCCCACGCGCGGCACCGCCTTCAATGCTTTCCAGCAAAAACGCATTGGCCTGCGCGCCGCCCGTCAGTTTCAGGAAGGCGCCAACGGGCGTATCCAAATCCGCCACGCGTTCACGAACCAGGATTTGTCCCCGCCCCGCTTCCAACGCCGCGCGAAACGCCGCGAAACCGCCGCCGTTCATCTGCCTGTCACCTGTTCCAGCACGCGTTCATTGATGCGCACATTGGCCCGCACGCGCAATGCCGCCTGGAATTGCTGTTCCAGATCATCACCCACGGCCTGTTCGATTTCCACGCGCACACGGCCCATGCCGAGCGGATCAGTAGCTGGATCAATCCGCAGGATTTCCGCGACCGAAGCCACGGCAAAACCACCGCGGATTTCGGCCATGGTGGCTTCCCCGCGCTTGGCTTCAAACAAGGGCGGCAGCAATTCCGCTGGCACTGGGCTGCCCTGCGCCGGATCACGCCCGAAGGGTGCCGTGCGGGTGCTGACCAGGCCAAATTCCTGCGCCGCTTCCAACAATGTCTTGCCGCCGCGCTGCGCGGCCAAAAGCCCAGCCGCGCGGGTTTCGGTGAAGCGCCGCCGCGCTTCGGCCACCACGGCACGGCGCAAATCCTGTTCAACCTCGGCGAAGGGGCGCAGCTGAGATGGCGTAATGCCGGCCACTTCAATCGCTGCAAAAGCCTCGCCGAATTCCTGCAAGCGCGGCGCAGCCCCCTGATCCTGCGTGAAAATCGCGCGCAACACGGCATTACGCTGATCTGCCGGCAGCGGCAGCGCCACAGCTTCATTGGCGGGGCTGCGCCCGCCCGGATCCAGTGTTGCATTCACCAGCGCCAGGCCAAAACGCGGCGCGGCTTCGGCCAGCGTCATGCCACCCGCCAGCGCATCTTCCACCTTATTGCCACGCTCATAAGCAAGATCCAGCGCGCGGTCCTTCGCGATATCGCGGCGCAATTGATCGCGCAGTTGATCCAGCGTGAAAATCTGTGCGGGTTCCACCGCTTCAATGCCAATCACATGCCAGCCAAAGGGGCTTTGCACCGGTCCTGTCACGCTTTGCGGCAATGCTGCGAAAGCGGCATCTGCAAGGGCGGGAATGGGCAGGCTTGCCTTATCGCCCATGGGCAGCGCCATGGCCTGACCGCCCGCGGCAGTCGCGGCAGCTTCCACGGTTTCCCAATCAGCGCCCGCTTGCCAAAGCTGCGAGATTTCCCGCGCGCGCGCTTCATCGGCCAGCACCACCTGGCGGATTTGCCGACGCTCTGGCCTGTCATACTGACCATGCCGCGCGTCAAAGGCTTGCTTGATATCGTCTTCCGAAACCGCAACCTCATTCGCCAGCGTTTCCGCCGACAGCACCGCGATGCTGATTTGCCGAAACTCCGGCGTGGAAAAACGCAGCGGGTTGTTTTCCAGAAAGCGCTGCAATTGCGCTTCCGTGGGCGCTTCCGGTTCCGGCGCGGCGGAGAAGGGCAGCAGCACCACATCAGCGATGCGCCTTTCCGTCTGCCAAACCAACTGCGGCGCAGTCATGGCATCCGGTGCGGCGGCACCCGCGCGCACGGCACCCAGCAATTGCTGGCGCAGCAGGCCACCCTTGATCAAGGACAGGAATTGAGCTTCGGATAATTCATTGCTGCGCAGCACCTGCACCAGAAACTCACGCGAAAACCGCCCATCCGGGCCACGCAGGCCGGGGATGGCGAAGACCGTGTCGCGCACCACTTCCTCAGGCGCCACCACGCCTATGCGCTCTGCCTCAGCCATCATGGCGCGTTCGCCGATCAGGTTTTCCAGGGCACCCACGGCCACGGCACGGCGGATCGCCTCATTCGGTTCGAAGCGATTGCCCATTTGGCGCGCGATTCGCGACATTTCCCGCCGCGCGGCCATCTGCGCTTCCTCGGCTCCGATCCGCTGATCACCAACCCGCGCCACGGCCGTATCGCGGCCAAAATTGCGCACAACATCCTCAATCCCCCAGACGGCGAAGGACAGGACAAGCAGGACGAAAAGCGCCTTGGCGACCCAGGTGGAGGCAAGGCGACGCATAAAGGTGATCATGGAGAAGGTGATTACCGCCACGCGGCGCGGCGCGAAAGGCCCGATGCTTGCCAAGCCCCCAAGCGGCGGCTAGCCACGCGGGGCAAAGCGTCGCCCCTAGCCCAAGAGGAACCCCAGCATGACCCCCGGTGTGCGCCCGCTAATCGCCGGCAATTGGAAAATGCATGGGCTGGCCGCAGAGGCCCAGGCTTTGGCCCGGGCCGTTGCCGCCGGCGCCGCTGGGCTGAAGGCAGAAGTGCTGATCTGCCCCCCCGCCACGCTGATCGCCCCCTTGGCCCAGGCTTGCGCAGGGGTGGTCGCGCTTGGCGGGCAGGATTGCCATGAGGCCGCCAAGGGCGCCCATACCGGGGATATCTCTGCCGCCATGCTGAAAGATGCCGGCGCTTCTTACGTTATTCTGGGCCATTCCGAACGCCGCATGGCGTATCGGGAAACCAGCCACCGCGTCCGCGCCAAGGCCGAAGCGGCAATGGCCGCCGGCCTGATCCCTGTGGTTTGCGTGGGCGAACCCGAGGATGACCGGCTTTTGGGCCGGGCCGAGGAAGTGGTGGCCGAACAAATGGCGGAAAGCCTGCCGGATGGCTTTGGCGCCGCCGGCGGCGTGGTGGCTTATGAACCCGTCTGGGCCATTGGCACGGGCCGCACGCCAACCGAGGCTGATATCAGCGCCATGCATGCCATGATGCGGGCCAAGCTGACCGAAAGCTTCCCGGGGGCAGGCGCTGGGCTGCGCTTGCTTTATGGCGGTTCGGTCAAGCCCGGCAATGCGGCGGCGATCCTGGCGCTGCCCCATGTGGATGGGGCACTGGTCGGCGGGGCAAGCCTGGTGGCCGAGGATTTCCTGGCGATCGCGCGCGCGGCAGGTTAGCCCCACTTCCCGCCTTGTCGCGGCGCCGCGCCGCGCCTAACTTCGCTTTCTGATAATTCCTCAGGAGGATGCCAGCATGTTCAAGGGTTCCATGGTCGCGCTGATCACGCCCATGCACGCGGATGGGTCCGTGGACGAAAAAGCCTTCGTGGAATTGGTGCAGTGGCAGATTGCCGAGGGCACCGAAGGCTTGATCCCGGTTGGCACCACAGGCGAAAGCCCAACCCTTTCGCATGAGGAACACAAGCGCGTGGTGGAGCTTTGCGTCGAAGCCGCTGCCGGGCGCGTGCCCGTGATTGCCGGCACCGGCAGCAACAGCACATCCGAGGCGATTGAATTCACCCGCCACGCCAAAAAGGCCGGCGCCGATGCCTGCCTTGTCGTGACACCCTATTACAATAAGCCCACTCAAGAAGGCCTGTATCTGCATTACAAGGCGATTGCCGATGCGGTGGATCTGCCCATGGTGATCTACAATATCCCGCCGCGCAGCGTGGTTGACATGAGCGTAGAGACCATGGCGCGCTTGGCCAAGCACCCGAATATCATCGGCGTGAAGGATGCCACCGCGAACCTTGTGCGGCCTTTGCATACGCGCCGCGCCTGCGGGGCGGATTTCGCGCAGCTTTCCGGCGAAGACCATACCGCCATTTCCTTCATGGCCGCCGGCGGGCATGGCTGCATCAGCGTCACTGCCAATGTCGCACCCCGGCTTTGCGCCGAAATGCACAAGGCCTGGCGCGCGGGGCGTGTGGATGAGGCGATGGAAATCCAGGACCGCCTGGTGCCTTTGCATGATGCGCTGTTTGCCGAGACCTCTCCGGGCCCGGTGAAATATGCGGCGAGCCTGCTGACCAAAAGCACCGATCATTGCCGCCTGCCGCTGGCCCCGGTGGGTGAGGCGACCCGTGCGCGCGTGCGCGATGCCATGGTTTCGGTTGGCCTGTTGAACTGAAAGGGATGCGCCCGCGCGGTGGGTGCGTGAGATATGGCTGAACCGCGCAAGAAGGGGATGATTTCCCACGGCATCGCCGCGCAGAATCGCAAGGCGCGGTTTGATTATAAGATCAATGAAACCATCGAAGCAGGGCTTGCTTTGGTGGGGCCTGAGGTGAAGTCCCTCCGCGCCGGGCGGGCCACGCTGACGGAAGCCTGGGCCGGCGAACGCGATGGGGAGATGTGGCTGTTCAACGCCCATATCCCGGAATGGCAGGCGGGTTCCTTCATGGCGCGGTTTGAACCGCGCCGGCCACGCAAGTTACTGCTGCACAGCAAGCAAGCACGCGAATTGATTGGCGCCATCGCGCGCGATGGGGCGACGCTTGTGCCGCTGGATATCCATTTCAATGAACGCGGGCGCGCGAAGGTGCTGCTGGGGTTGGCTGAGGGGAAGAAGAAGCATGACAAGCGCGCGGCGATTGCTGCGCGGGATTGGCAGCGGGATAAGGCGCGGTTGATGCGGGATAAGGGGTAGCAGAGGTGTATCTTTCCGCGAAAATGGGAAAGAATTTTCTGGCAGGCTGGAGCAGCATCGCAAGATTTTCTCGTGTTCCCTTATGTCGCTTTCACTGTCAAGAGAATACCGTCGTTGTGCAGACCTTGCGCGCTGCGCGACACTTGATCGATCGACGCTATACGTTGCACCAACAGCATTCTTATCAATATCAGAGTGCCAATCCATGAAAAACCCCAACTAGAATAAAATTACATATTCTATATTTTCTGGTTTAATGTCATTTAGTGTGAACGAAAACATTATGCGGGAGCTTCAACCCCATGAAGTCTATAGCTTTTGAGCCTGCCATCTTGCGATGTAACTCTCGAAACGTGGACTGTTATTGGCGAGAAACTTCCTCTAGTTAGTAAAGTTAAATTTTCGGCCAGTATAGTCTTTCTTTTGGGGCTAAGCCTACCGTCTGGAACAAATGGAAATGAAGCCGAGTCTATGGAGGAAATGAACCTACCGGTGCCGGTTCGGGCATTAAATCTGCTTACACACACATCTATTGATAAAATTTCGTCCTCTACTATTTCTGTTTCAAGATAAGAGAGAGTTTCGTGGTCAAGTGTAATGAGCTCGGTTTGGTCGGCTTTGATCCTGATAGTCAACCCTTGATGTTTAATTGGCGCATGAGCGCGCATTAGGCCGTGAACTCATAAACGAGATTCCCACGGGCGTGCAATTCTGATTCAAGGCTTCCGGATGGGGGTCTTGTATGAGCCGTTACGATCTGACCGAATTCGAGTGGCGAGTGATTGCCCCTCTGTTGCCGAACAAGCCCCGTGGGGTTGCACGGGTGGATGACCGGCGCGTGCTGAATGGCATTTTCTGGGTGCTGCGATCTGGCTCGCCCTGGCGCGATTTGCCGGAACGCTATGGCCCCTACACCACCTGCTACAATCGCTTCCGTCGCTGGACCAAAGCGGGCGTATGGGATCGGATTATGGATGCGATTACAGATGCTTATGGCGGCGATGTGCGCATGATCGACGGTACGAGCGTGCGTGTCCACCATGCTGCCGCCACTTTAAAAAAAGCCATCCAGATCGATGTCTCGGACGAAGCCGGGGTGGTCTTACTACGAAAATCCATGCCCTAACCGACGCAGATGGCCTACCGGTGAAGATCGTGATCACGCCCGGCCAGACCCACGATATCAAGGCAGCCGCTGAACTGCTTACCGACATTCGCAACGGCCAGATGGTGCTTGCAGACCGGGCCTATGATGCCGATTGGCTCCGCGCGTTGGTGGCCAAGGATGGTGGCTGGGCTAACATCCCACCTAAGCGCAACCGGCGTGATCCTGTCTGTTTCTCGCCCTGGTTATACCGCCAGCGCAACCTGATCGAACGCTTCTTCAACAAACTCAAATACTATCGCCGCATCGCAACCAGATATGACAAGCTCGGATCAACATTCCTAGCCATGACCAAACTCGCTTGCATCAGGATACGCCTGCGGCATTATGAGTCCACGGCCTA
>JBIJAH010000046.1:0-26116 GCA_044345845.1 Roseomonas sp. | reverse complement strand
GCATCCATCAACGCGGGGGGTGCCACAATCCAGCCCAGCCGCCAGCCTGTCATCGCCCAGGATTTGGAGAAGGAATTGACTGATACCACGCGGTCCTGTTCATCCGCGATTTCAAGGAAGGAAGGCGCAGCATCGCCTGCGAAATAGAGCCTTTCATAGACATCATCGGCCAAAATCCAGGTGCCGGTCTGGCGGCATTTTTCCAGAATGGCGCGCTGTTCTTCGCCGGTCAGCGTCCAGCCCGTGGGATTGCCGGGGCTGTTCAGGAAAAGCAGCTTTGTTTCGGGCGTGATGGCGGCCAGCAATTCATCCAAATCCGCGCGCCAGACCCCGTTCATGAGGCGAAGCGGCATATCCGCCACTTCCGCGCCCATCACGCGCGCAATGCCATCCATATTGGGCCAGGCGGGGGCTGGGATCACCACACGATCCCCCGGTGAGAGCAGCGCCTGCGCCACAAGCATCAGCGCATTGACGCCCGATGCCGTGACGGCGACGCGCGCAGTGCTGACAGGGCGATTATTGCGCTGAAGGTAGGCCGCGATGGCTTCCCGCAGCGGCGGAATACCTGGGTTGGGCGCGTAGAAGGTTTTGCCTTCATCCAGCGCCAGCTTCGCCGCTTCCCGCACAAAATCCGGCGTGACCGTATCCGGTTCCCCAAACCAGAGGGGAATGACATCTGGCATGTAACGCCCAACTTCCGAGACTTCGCGGATCAGCGAGCCGGGGATTTCAGCAAGGGCGGGGCGGGGTGTGGGTTCGAAGCGCATGGTGGGGCTTTAGCGCGCGGCGTGCGGGTTGGACAGGGTGGGGTGGGGTTGCGAAGGCATCGCATGACCCCGGCGTGGATGTGGTGCTGGATGTTTGCCCGAATGTGACCTGGAAGGGCGTGGTGGAAAGCATCAGCCCAGCAACGGGGGCGGAATTCGCGATTCTGCCGCCGCAAAATGCCTCAGGCAATTGGGTGAAGGTGGTGCAGCGCCTGCCCGTGCGCATCCGCCTTGAACCGCATGAGGGGGAACCGCCGCTGCGCGCCGGCGTGACCGCGACGGTTTCGATTGATACCGAGCGCGGGCGGAGTATTGCGGATGTGGTGACGGGGTTTTTGGATTTGTTCAGGGGGAAGGCGGAGGCGGCGGGGGGGTGATCAACGCCCGAATAAAGCGCGTCGCAGGCGCGGGTGGTGCTGTTGGAGAGGACCGAACTCTCAACCTCTCCCTCACCAACGGACTTACCATCCCCACAATCTAGCAATCCCAACGCTCTAGCCGATGCACTCCGGGGCGCTACGGTGCCCTAGAGCGCCGTGCGGGGGACACTGTGAGTGGGGCCAGCGTGGGTCAGTGAAAAGGGTGAAAAGCCCATTGCCAAATCAACGCAGTTGCCACAGAGTCAAAGCGTGCAGGATGAATTCACAAATAAGCTACTGGCCGGGGATGCAAAAGAAATCCTCAGTCGTATGCCTGTAAATTCCGTAGATCTGGTGATCACGTCGCCACCCTACTGGAATGCCGTCGAGTATGACCAAGAAACCGTCGAAAGTTCCGGGACGTACGACGACTATTTAGACGCATTACTTCATGTCTGGAAGGGATGCTATCGCGTTTTGCGCGATAACGGCAAGATTGCCATCAATACTCCTATCATGCCTGTGCCTAAGAAGATTATTGGTGATCAGCACACCCGACATATTAAGAATATCAATAACGACATAGAGACAACGATTCTTAAAGAGACAGGATTTCTTCGCTTCGGCCTGTTTGTTTGGCAGAAACAAACATCAAAGCTGATGTTCGGAAGCTATCCTTATCCAGGCAACATCCTTGAGAATAACACCATTGAGTTCATTAATGTATTTGTGAAACCTGGTAAGCCCCCCCGTTATTCCGAAACCGCTAAGGAAGCCAATAAACTCTCGCCCACTGAATGGGTCGACCTTACACAGCAAGTCTGGTTTATGTATCCCGAAGACGTGAAACGCGAAGGCGACCACCCGGCCCCCTTCCCTGAAAAGTTGCCCGGTCGCCTTATGCGCCTTTACACTTACGGCGCGGCTGAAGGTTTTGCCGGCGACGTTGTACTCGACCCGTTTTGCGGAACGGGGACCGCGTGCTCAGTCGCCAAACGCATGAATCGCCGCTTCATTGGCATTGATATTTCGGAACGATATCTAAGAATAGCAGAGGACCGTGTTCGGAGCGCACAGCCCAACACGCCCCCTGTCTTATTGGTAGGACGTGCGAAGTATCCTGGCAAGGACGAGCTTGAGCAGATGAATGCCGAGCTAACGCTTGGCAACTCTGGGCAATCTGCCGAGGCCAAACACAAGCGGGAAACCTATGGTAGAGGTGCACCAAAGAAGCCGCAGCTTGGCTTGGAACTCGGGTGGGGCGACGCAAGCCAACCCGCGCTTTTTGATGCGCCCAAGGACACCCGCTAACATCACGAAGGGCCATTAAGCCAATGCCAGCGATGCCGCGCTTCTGGAAGAATTGGACTGACCGCTACACCAGCAACGAAGCTTATTGGTATATCCCCAAGGGCAAGAGCGTCGCGGATATCGAGACGATTCAAAAGCAGTTGGCACTGTTGGCGCCCTTCGAAGGAAAGCCGTGGCGCGACAGCCAAGCAGGCTATCAGGCAGCCCTTGTCAAGGCACAGCTATCGAGGGCCTCCACTACGGATGACGACCAGCGAGGGGTGCCAATGGCACGGATGCTCGCACAGGTATTCAGCACCTTGGGGTTCGCTTGGATCGATGACCAAGAGGCAGTCACGCTCACTCTCGCAGGCGAGGCTTTCCTAACCTCCAAAACACCCGCCGATATCGTAGCCAAGCAGGCACGCCGCTACCAGATCGCGAACCCCATGGCGGGCGGCAAAGCGACCCGTACCATTGAGATTCACCCCGTGCCTTACCTGTTAGAGGTGATGCTTCAGACAAAGTACCTCACCAAGACCGAGTATGTCCTATTTTGCGCCAAGGCGCGCAATTTTGGTGAAATCGACGACACCGTGAATGAGATTAGAGAATGGCGACAAGCGGGGCCAAAGCTTCAGAATTCAGTTATCGCCGCCTTAAACGCAGTGAAAATTAATGGCGAAAAAGGCCGACGCAGTTCGATTTATAATACCGTACAACTTAATTCATCTTATGCCATGGCGTTCTGGAAAGCCTCGGGCTTCTTCAAGGAAGAGCGGACTGAACAGGAGCTAACATGGAAACTTGAGCGCAAACTTATGCCGCAAGCAAACGCCTTGGTGACTCAGGCGCAGAAGGAGGGGCAGTTCATAGCTTTTGCTGACAAGAAAGACTGGATGGCGTTTTACGGCGACCCAGAGAAGGCCCCGACAAAAAAAACCGCCCTCTCATATTACACCGATACAGCCCAGCTCGACATGGTGCGGCAGGTATTGGACGAAATGGGCGGCTACTCCGAAGAGGAGAAGCGCAAGTATCTTTCCATGATTGTGAGCGAGGAAACCGTTGAGGATATCCTTGCCCGCAACATGGATTTAATTGAGCCAGGCATGAGGTTGATACAACGGCAGCTTATCACCGAGGTGGGACGTATTGATCTTTTTGCACAGGACAAAAAGGGCACTTTCACCATTATTGAGTTGAAAAAGGGTAAGACTGAGGACGACGTATTCGGCCAGCTCTCGCGGTATCTTGGTTGGTGCAAAAAAACGAAGGCCCGTACCAGCAACGTACGAGGCATCATCATCGCTAAAAACATCGGGCCGAAGCTGTGGGCGGCAGCGGACGGGCACACGACCCCAGTCGAGCTGAAAGAGTATGACCTGAAGATGAGCCTACAGGACGCGAAGCGCGCTGCGCATACTACCTAGCCCGGATTATGCGCCGCCCCAGGCAGGCCATGCGGGACATCAAGCAGTCGGCCGTATAGCAGATTTCGCTCCGAAAAACTCCGTATTCTCGCCCCTTGTGAGTTTTTGTCGCTAATTCAGAGACTTGCTCGGAGAAGGCGGCAGCTCATGAATAATGCGGGCTAGTAAAGCCTTGTGGACAGGGTTCGCCGGTAGCAGACACTTGGTCGCTACTGGGACGCTGCGTTAAATCACTCCGACCAACTCAAGTTTTGGGTTCCAAGGGCCTCACGGCCCTTGGCGGGTGGGTGCGGGAGGGCAGAGCCCTACCGCCATTCCACCTTTTCGGGATAAGTAACGGCGGTCAGCACCAACCCCTCCGGCGGCGCGGTCTGCCCCGCCTTGGCGCGGTCTGCGCCCAGCAGCACGGCGCGCGGCCAGGAAGCCGGGCGGCGGCCATAGCCAACCTCCACCAGCGTGCCCACCATGTTGCGGACCTGGTGGTGCAGAAAGCTGCGGGCCTCGGCGATGATTTCAATCTCATCGCCAAGGCGCGTCACGTCCAGCCGGTCCAGCGTCCGCAAGGGCGATTTCGCTTGGCAAGATGCGGCGCGATAGGCGGAAAAATCATGCCGGCCCAAAAGCCCCTGCGCGGCCTCATGCATTGCCGCTGCGTCCAGGCGTTTTTTCACATGCCAAACGCGGCCCCAATCCAGAGCCGGGCGCGCTGGGCGGTTCAGGATGCGGTAGCGATAGGCGCGGCCAATCGCGGAAAACCTGGCGGACCAATCTTCGGGCACAATCGCCGCGCCCGTTATCGCCACGGGGTGCGGGCGGGTGTGGAAGTTCAAAGCCTCTCGCACCCGCTCAAGCGGCAGGTCGGTGGCCAAATCCAGATGCGCCACCTGGGCTTCGGCATGCACGCCGGCATCGGTGCGCCCGGCGGCGGTCACTAGCGGGGGTTCTCCGCCATTCAAATGCGCGGCGGCTTCTTCCAGCACGCTTTGGATGGAAAGCTGACCATGCTGGCGCTGCCAGCCGCAAAAGGGCGCGCCATCATATTCCAGCCTCAGCGCATAGCGGGGCATGGCGTCATTCCAGGCGCGTGCCGGCGGGGATCGGCAGGCCGCGCAAAAACGCCTCGGCGGCCATGGCGGCGCGGCCTGGGCGTTGCAAACGCCGAAGGCGCACTGCGCCCTGCCCGCAGGCAATCAACCCGGCATCATCCAAAGCCTCACCAGGGGTGCCTTGGCCGGGTTCAAGGGAAGCGGCTGAGATGCGAATGGCTTCGCCTTTCAGCATAAAGAAGGTGCCCGGCCAGGGGTTCAGCGCGCGGACGCGCCGCTCCAGCACCTCGGCCGGTTGCGTCCAATCCAGGCGGCCATCTTCCTTGGTGAGTTTGGGGGCGTAGGTAACGCCTTCTTCTGGCTGAGGCGTGGCGGGTGGGTCTTGCTCCAGCGCGCGCAGGATCAGCCGGGCGCCGAGGCACGCCAGCGCATCATGCAATGCGGGCGTGGTGGTGGTGGGTGTGATCGGCACCGCTTCCGCAAGCAGCATCGGCCCCGTATCCAGCCCTTCTTCCATGCGCATGATGGTAATGCCGGTCTCAGTGTCGCCCGCCAAAATCGCCGCCTGAATGGGCCCCGCCCCGCGCCAGCGCGGCAGCAGGGATGCATGGATATTCAGGCACCCGCGCCGCGGCGCATCCAGCATGGCTTTGGGCAAAATCAGGCCATAGGCCGCAACCACCGCCACATCCAAGCCAAGCGCGGCAAAGGCAGCGTGTTCCGCTGCATCGCGCTTCAGCCGCGCGGGGTGGCGCACGGGCAGGCCCAATTCCAGGGCAGCGCGATGCACCGGGCAGGGCGTTTCCTTCTGCCCGCGCCCGGCGGGTTTGGGGGGCTGGCAATAAACCGCGGCAATCTCATGCCCAGCATCATGCAGCGCGCGCAAGGCCGGCACTGAAAAATCCGGGCTGCCCATGAAGGCCAGGCGCAAAGGGCGCTTTTGGCTGCTCACCCGCGCTGCTGGGATTTCAGATCCTTCGCGAGCTTACGCAGGATCATATTGCGCTTGAGGGCGGAGAGGTAATCAACAAACAAAACGCCATCCAAATGGTCAATTTCATGTTGCAGGCAGGCGGAAAGCAGGCCGTCGCCCTCAATCTCCCGCTTCGCGCCGGTCAGGTCCAGGTAGCGCACCTTCACGCGGGCAGGGCGCGTGACATCGGCATATTGGCCGGGGAGTGATAGGCAGCCTTCTTCGCGCGTTGCGGTTTCAGTGCTTTCGGCGATGATTTCGGGGTTCACCAGCACCAAGGGCTCGGGCTTTTCCTTGGGCTGGATATCAAGCACGATCAGGCGCAGCCCTTCGCCAATTTGCGGCGCGGCCAGGCCAATGCCCGGCGCGGCATACATGGTGGCAAGCATTCTGGGCGCGAGGGCGCGGATGGTATCTCCATCAGCAGCGCCAAGCGGGCGCGCTTTCAGGCGCAGCCTTTTGTCGGGCACCAGCAGGATCGGGAGGGTTTCGGTTTCGGTCATGGCAGGGCCCGGGGTTTAGCCCCGCGCGCCCCCCCTTGCAACGCCATGGCCGAAATCCAAAATAAAGGTCCAGCAGGGCGCTTCGGGCCCGGCAACATGCTTCGCTCTCGGATGAGGAGGCCACAGATATGACCAGACCTTCGCTTTTCGGCTCGCCCTTGTTTCTTGGCTTCGATCATCTGGAGCAGATGCTCGATCGTGTGGGCAAGAATGCCGATGGCTATCCCCCGTATAATATCGAACAGATTGGCGATAACCGGCTGCGCATTACGCTGGCGGTGGCTGGGTTTTCGATGGATGATTTGCAAATCACGCAGGAAGACAATCAATTGGTCATTCGCGGGCGGCAGAAGGATGATTCGGAAGGCCGGATTTTCCTGCATCGTGGCATCGCGGCCCGCCAGTTCCAGCGCGCCTTTGTGCTGGCCGAAGGCATAGATGTGGAGGGTGCGTGGCTCGATAACGGGTTGCTGCATGTGGAATTGAAGCGGCCTTTGCCAGAGGTTCGCGTCAAGACCATCCGCATTGATGCCAAAACCAATGGCGCCGCCACCATCGTGGAAGGGCGCCCCGAGGGGGGCTGAACGCCCCATCTGTCGCGCTCATCCTGAGGCGACATTGCAGCGTGGGCCTTCGGGACATGCAAAGGACAAGACCATGAATGACCAGGAAGAATTCGACAATGAAACCGAAGCCGAACAGGAAATCATCCTGACGGAGGCGGATTTGCGCCTGCTTTCACCGTTGGATTGGGCGCGCTACGGCACGAACCGCATCGCCTATCTGCGCCCGGTGATGGTGAATAATCAGCGCTCGGTCGCGATCCACGCGGCGGATGGCACGCAGATTGGCGCGGCACCGGATTACGCGCTGGCGGCGGCGGCGATTTTTCAGCATGGGATGGGTGTGGCGCTGGTTCACTGAAAACGGCTACGCGATCAAGCCGCGCTTGGTTCCAGCACCAGCCAGGGGGTTGGCGCCATGCGCCATTCCCAAATCGCCAAAAGCTGATCCAGATGGCCAAGGCCCTGCATCCATGCCGGTAATTCGGGCTGGCTGAAGGGCTGTTCCAGCCGGGTGACCTGATGGGTCGGCGCGAAGCGGCTGGCAATAAGGTCTGTCATGCCGCGGCGGCGTTCTTCGTGGCATTCCACAATCAGCGTCATCTGCCGCAGCGCCGGGAAGGCGGTTGGGTCAAGCAGGGCTTCCTCACCGCCTTCAATATCCACCAGCACCAGCGTATCCATGCCCGCGAAGCGTGCGAAATCCTCACCGCGCACCAGCCCGCCAATGGTGATGCGGTCCGCCACGCCATTCGCTTCTGCCAAGCTGCGGCAGGCTTGTTGCGCGCCTTCATTCAAATCATGCGCGAAAATTTTCGTGCCGGGAATGCGTCGCGCCAAGCCGATGGCATAATAGCCCTCGGCGCAGCCAATATTCAGCACGGCATCAAAACCATGCGCGATGAAGCGTTCGAAATGCGGGTGAAGCGCCTGTTCGTAGCAGCCAAGCAGCTTGGGCGCGTGGCAGCCTTCCGCACTGTGCTGGCCCAGGCGCATGCCAGCAAAGGGACCAGCCTGCACCACCGGGCCATTATGGGCGATGATGCTATTGGAAATCATCTGATGTCGCCATTTGCCCATCAGGCGCAGAATACCTTCCAGATCCTGCCCTGAAAGCGGTTCCGGCTTGGCGAGCGCGCGGCGGAGCAGCGTATCCATGGTCTGGTTCAGGCTTGTCATGCGCCGCACCCCATCACTTCACCCGCGCCAGCTTCTGTTCCACCAGTGCTGCCATCACGCCGCCGCCATAGGGGATGGCTTCGTCATTGAAGTCATAATGCGGGTTATGCACATCGCAACCGCCGGCATCGCCCGTGCCATTGCCGACATGGATGTAAGCGCCCGGGCGCTGCAACAGCATGTACGCGAAATCCTCACTCCCCATCACCGGCGTGCGGTTGCGCTCTACGGCTACCTCACCCACCAATGACGCCGCTGCATCACCAAGCGCGGTGGCTTCTTCTGGCGCATTGATGGTGGGGGCGGCGATTTCCTGGAAGGTGATCTCGGCGGTCGCACCAAAGGCCGCTGCCGTGCCCTGCACCACGGCGCGCATGCGGTCTTCCACAAGCCGCATCACCTCAACCTTGAAGGCGCGCACGGTGCCCTTCAGCGTCACCTGATCCGGGATGACGTTATAGGCCTGCCCGGCATTGAAGCCCGTCACGCTCAGCACCGCGCTATCCAAGGCGGGCACATTGCGCGCCACCACACTTTGCAAGGCGGTGACGATCTGCGCGCCCACCACAACGGGATCAATCGTCTGTTCCGGGCGAGC
Source organism: Roseomonas sp. (assembly GCA_044345845.1). Lineage (GTDB taxonomy): Bacteria > Pseudomonadota > Alphaproteobacteria > Acetobacterales > Acetobacteraceae > Neoroseomonas. The sequence goes on along the minus strand of JBIJAH010000046.1, from coordinate 17,402 downwards.
GCCATGGCCGCCCTTGCCCTGGATCAGGATGTCGAAAAACAGCGCACCCGCCATGATGGGGCCAGGGCGGATGGCGAATTGCCCAATCGGCAGGCCAGGGCGGTTATGCAGCCCATAAACCGTATCGCAAGGGAAGCGATCAAACAGCCCATCCGCCAACATGGCTTGCGCGCCGCCAAGGCCTTCTTCCGCCGGCTGAAAAATGAAATGCACCGTGCCATCGAAATTGCGGGTCTCCGCCAGATAGCGCGCGGTCGCGAGCAGCATGGTGGTATGCCCATCATGCCCGCAGCCATGCATCTTGCCTTCAATGCCGGATTTATGCGCGAAGCCATTGGCTTCCGGCATCGGCAGCGCATCCATATCCGCGCGCAGCCCAAGCCGGCCTTGGCCGTTCCCGTTCCGCAGCACGCCCACCACGCCGGTCTTGCCAATGCCGCGATGCACCTCAATGCCCCAGGAAGCGAGGCGTTCGGCCACCAGCGCGCTGGTGCGAATTTCTTCAAACCCCAGTTCAGGATGGGCGTGGAAATCGCGCCGCCAGGCGGTCAGTTCTTCATGCCATTCGCGGATTTTCTCAACAGGTGTCACGCGGCTTCCCCCGGTTCGGACGTCAGGTGAAATTTCTATAGGGCAGCGCGGCGCCCTGGGCTACGCTGGCCCCATAAGAACCGCAAAACCGGCCAAAATCAGGAGGACCCCATGCGCCCAACCCGTCGCCTCATGCTCTCCGCCCTGCCCGCCATTGCCCTGGCCAGACACGCCAAGGCCCAAGCGGGCTTTCCTGACCGCCCGCTGCGCTACATTGTACCTTTCCCGCCCGGTGGGCTGACCGACATCATGGCGCGGCTGGTGGGCCAGAAACTGTCCGAGATTTGGGGCAAGCCGGTCATCATCGAAAACCGCGCCGGCGGCAATGCGCTGATCGGCGCTGATGCGGCGGCGAAAAGCACAGCCGATGGCTATACGCTGCTTGCCATCACCATGACGCATACGGTGAATGCCTCACTTTTTCCCAATGCGCCCTTCAATTTTCGCCAGGATTTCACGGCAATTTCTGTCCTTGGCTCGCTGCCGCTTGTTGTGGTGGTGAATGCGGAACGCAACCCAGCCCGCAGCCTGGCTGATCTGCTGACACAAGCGCGGGAGCGTAATTTGAATGCCGGTTCATCGGGCAATGGATCGCCCCCGCATCTGGGGCTGGAATTGGTGCGCCGTGTTTCGGGCGCGGGGGACCGCATTACCCATGTGCCCTATCGCGGTGGCGCGCCTTCGGTCACGGACCTCGCGGCGGGAAATCTCGACTTCATGGTCTCCAACCTGCCGGAATGTATTGCGCAGATCCAAGGTGGGCGGCTGCGCCCCCTTGCCATTACCTCCGCCGCCCGCCATCCCCTGGTGCCGGATGTGCCCACCGTGCGCGAAGCGGGATCACCCGAACTTGAAATGACCAATTGGACCGCGATGATGACCAATGCGGCGGTGCCGGCACCCATCCTGGCCAAGCTTGAAGCCGATACAATGGCCGCGATCCGCGACCCCGAAGTCTCTCGCCGCGCCCGCGACGGTGGCTTTACGGTGGAAGCCTGGGACAGGGCGCGCAGCGCGGCCTATATCAGCGCCGAGACTGACCGCTGGGCCAGGCTTGTGCAGGAAGCGAAATTGAAGGCGGATTGATGCGACTTTCCCTGATTGAGGCTGAACAATTTGTCACCGCTGCGCTCGCGGCTTCTGGCGCCGGGCCTGAGATGGCCAAGCGCACCGCCGCTGCCCTGGTTGCTGCCGAGGCCGCTGGGCAGGCGGGGCATGGCCTGTCGCGCGTGGCGCAATATGCGGCCTTCCTCCGCAACGGTCGCGCGGATGGAAAGGCGACACCGCGCATCATCAATGAACGCGGCGGCGCTGCATTGATTGATGCCGGGCATGGGCTGGCCTACGCAGCGCTCGCCCTGGCGGAACAGGAAGCCGCCTGGCGCGCACGCGGGCATGGCATTGCCTTTGTGGGAATCACCAATAGCCACCATTCCGGCGCCATGGGCTTGCCGGTGCGGCGCTTGGCCGAACAAGGGCTGGTGGCGCTGGCCTTTACCAATTCCCCCGCTGCCATGCCGGTCCCGGGCGGGCGCCGGCCAATCATGGGCACCAACCCCATCGCCGCCGCCTTTCCCCGCCACGCCGCGCCGCCGCTTGTGATTGACATGGCGCTGTCCGAAGTGGCGCGCGGCAAGATCATGGTTGCCGCCAAGGAAGGCCGCCCCATTCCGGAAGGCTGGGCTTTGGACGCCGAAGGCCGCCCCACCACCGATGCCAAGGCCGCGCTATCGGGTGCGATGCTTGCCATGGGCGGCACCAAGGGCGCCTTGCTGGCGCTGATTGTCGAATTGCTTTGCGTGGCGCTGACCGGTGCCGCTTTCGGCTTTGAAGCCGATAGCTTCTTCCAGGATGAGGGTAATCGCCCCCGCTTGGGCCAGGCGCTGTTGGTGATAGACCCCGGCGCGCTTGCCGGTGCTGATGGCTTCGGCGCGCGGATCGAAACCCTGATCGCCGCCATGTTGACTGATGAGGGTGTGCGCCTGCCCGGCGCCAAGCGCGATGCGCAAACTGCCCGTGCCGGCGCCGATGGGTTGGAAATCCCCGATGCCCTGCTGGAAAAAATCAAGGCGTTGGCGATACCGTGAGCAAAGCCCAGGAACCGGATAGGCATTGCGGCCCCGCGGCAGTCGCCGCGCTTTTCGCGCATCGGCCCGCTGATGTGCTGCGTTTTTTCTATACGCCGATGCGCCGGCAAGAAGCGGGCCCGTTATGCGCGGCGCTTGCGAAGCGGCGCTTACCTTATCGTGAAGTCCCGCCCGAGGAATTGCAGCGCATCGCCGGCACCACGCATCACGGCGGCATGGTGGCGGTGGCGCGCCCGCGCGGTGTGACCTTGTTGGACGTAGCCAACCTGCCGCCGCTGCTTTGGGCGGCGCCCGTGCTACCCATTCTGGATGGCATCGGCAATCCGCATAATCTTGGCGCCATTGCGCGATCAGCGGCCTTTTTCGGCTGCAAGGCGCTGGTGATCTCGGGCGACCAACGCCAAGCGCGGCTTTCTGATGCTGCCTTGCGCACCGCTGAAGGTGGGCTGGAAGCGCTGGCCCTGTTCCAGGCACCCAATCTGCCCGAACTGCTACGCGCGCTTGCGCCGCATATGCTGAGCCTGGCCGCCGTGGCGCGCGATGGTGAAGGACCGGAAGCCCTACCGCGCGGGCGCCCTTTCGCCCTGGTACTAGGAAATGAGGAAAAGGGCCTCGCGCAGGGGAGCATCGCCGCCTCAACGGCGCGCGTCACGCTGCCGGGTTCCGGCGCGGTGGAAAGCCTGAATGTCTCGGTCGCGGCTGCGGTGTTGATCCATGCGCTCTGGCACTGAGCATCACGGCCTTGAAAAGCTTGCGGAAACTTCGCAAAGCTGCGCTTGGTAGCACGTGACATGACCGAAGCCGCCCTTTCATTGCGCGCCGCGCCGCAAGGCAGGGTGCTAGTTTTTTCCGGCATGCTGGATGCCGAAGCCACGGCTGCGCTTTGGCCCGCCATGACACGCGCGCTTACCGAAAAGCCAAGCGCCATTGATCTTTCCGGTGTTGAGGTAATGGATAGCGCCGGCGCCATTTTGGTGCTGCGCGCGGGGGATGATGTGCCGGTGCTGGGTGCCGCGCCTGATGTGCTGGCAGTGTTGGAACGCAACCGTACGGCGTTGAAAGCGGCCCCGCTGCCCGCGGAGCAGCCACGTGACTTCGCCCCCATCACGGCCTTTGGCGGCACGGTTTATGGCGGCATCCAGGCGGCGCTTTCCGGCATTGCCTTTGCCGGGGAAGCTTTGGTCGCGGCGTTTCGCATGTTGTTCCGACCGCGCATGTTTCGCGGTGCTGAATTCCTCCGCCATTTGGATGAGATTGGGCTGCGCGCCTTTCCGCTCACGCTACTGCTGGGCTTTCTGATCGGACTGATCCTGGCCTATCAATCCTCCATCCCGCTCAAGCGTTTCGGTGCGGAGATTTTCGTGCCCAATCTGGTTGGCATTTCGCTGCTGCGCGAATTGGGGCCATTGCTGGCCGGTGTGGTGCTGGCCGGGCGCACGGGCTCTGCCTTTGCTGCCGAGCTCGGCACCATGACGGTGAATGAGGAAGTGAATGCGCTTCGTATCATGGGCATTGATCCCATGGTGATGCTGGTGCTGCCGCGCATTCTGGCCGGGATATTGGTGATGCCGGTGCTGACACTTTTGATGAACCTTGCGGGGCTTGCTGGCATGACAGTGGTGATGGAAACGCTTGGCTTTCCCTGGAGTGCCGTTTCCAACCAATTGCAGCAATGGTTGAGCCTGGGCGATTTGATGGGCGGCCTGTTCAAATCCGCTTGCTTCGGCCTGGTGATTGCGGCCATTGGCTGCCGCGCCGGGCTTTCCGCCGGCTTCGGCCCGCGCGCGGTGGGTGACGCGGCAACGGCGGCGGTTGTTGGTGGCATTGTCGCCATTATCGCCATGGATGGCGTTTTCGCCATTCTGTTTTTCAGGCTTGGCATATGAACGACGAAACCGTCATTCGCGTCGAAAACCTGGCCGTCAGTTTCGGCCCGCGCACCATTTTCAAGGATGTGAGCTTTGAGGTGAAGCGCGGTGAAGTTTTCGTGATCCTGGGCGGTTCTGGTTGCGGCAAATCCACCTTGCTCAAGGCGCTGATCGGCATTGTGCCCATCGCCGCTGGGCGGGCGGAAATTTTAGGCGTTGACCTGGCGGAAACGGATGCGGCAGGCCGGCTTTGGCTGCTGCAAAGAATTGGCGTTATGTGGCAATCCGGTGCGCTTTTCGGCAATATGACATTGTCGGAGAACGTGGAATTGCCCTTGGAAGAACATACCGATCTGCCGCGCCCCGCGCGGGAGGCTTTGGCACGGGCAAAGCTTGGCCTGGTGGGGCTTGGTGATGCGGCTGGCTTGCTCCCCGCTGAGATTTCCGGCGGCATGGCCAAGCGCGCAGGGATTGCGCGCGCCATGGCACTTGACCCGCCCCTGCTGATTTTGGACGAGCCATCGGCGGGGCTTGACCCCATCACTTCAGCGGGATTGGACAAGCTGATCCTGGATATTGCGCGCAGCACCGGCACCACCTTCGTGGTAGTGACCCATGAATTGCAATCCATCCTGGCCATTGGGGATCGCTGCATCATGCTGGACAAGGAAGCGCAAGGCATGATCGCCACAGGCAAGCCGCGCGAATTGCGTGATACGGGAACGCACCCCACGGTGCGTTCCTTCTTCCGGCGAGAGGCTGCCTGACATGGCAAAACCGCCCAATACGCTATTTTTGCGCGTCGGCATGCTGGCGCTAGCGGCCATTGTGCTGGCGATTGGTTTCGTTGTTTACCTGACGGCAGGGCAATTCGGCACCAAATCGGATTACTTTGAAACCTATGTTGGTGAATCGATTGTCGGTCTCGATGTCGGGGCATCGGTCCGCTTTCGCGGCGTGCAGATTGGGCGCGTGACGGAAATCTCGCTTGCAGCTGCCACCTATGATTTGCCCGAGGCGCGCGCCAATCGCGCTGCGATGCAATTGGTGGTGATACGTTTCGCCGTGGAAAGGACACGTGTGGCGCGCATTGCTTCCCTGGAAGATATGATCGCGGGGGGCTTGCGCGCACGGATCGCTTCCCAGGGGATAACGGGTGTCACCTATCTGGAAATTGATATTCTTGACCCCGCGCGCTTTCCACCCATGCAGGTGCCGTGGAGGCCGCGCTATGACCATATTCCCGCCGTGCCTTCCACCATTACGCAGGTGACCAGCGCCGCAGAGCAGATTTTGCGCCGTCTGGAAAAGCTGGATATTGAAGGGCTGGTCAATAACGCCGCCGGGCTGATGGGTGATTTGCGCCGACAGGTGAGTGACGGCGAAGTGGCGACAATGTTGCGCGAAGCCAGTGAAACCCTGGCCGAACTGCGCACCGAAATCCGCAAGGTGCGGCTTGAAGATACGGCCAGCGAATTGCGCGGTGCCATAGCCCAGATTGGTGACGCCGGGCGGAGCGCGCAGGAATTGCTGGCCAGCCGCGAAATACGCGAAGCCTTGGTGCGCATCCCCGCTGCCGTGACCGCGCTGGAACAGACGCTGCGGACCGCGCGCGGTACCACCACGGATCTGCAAGCCGATCTGTCGCCGCTGATGCGCGATTTGCGTTCTTCCATCGCCAATCTGCGTGACACGACGGAATCACTGCGCCGCAACCCATCGCAAACCATTCTCGGCGCGCCTCCGCCGCCGCCCAATCGGGAACGCCGCTGACATGAAGACCTTGCATCGCCGCGCCCTGCTGCTGACAGTACCTTTCCTGGCTTCGGCCTGTTCGGTCCTGCCGGAACGACCCTATCAAGAAATTTCCCGCTACGCGCTGGAACCACGCCGGCAGGGGGATGGCTGGCGCGGCAAGGGGCGGCGGCTTTTGCTGTTGCGCACGCTGCGCGCACCGCCGGCTCTTGATGTGCGTGGCCTGCGCAGTGTGCGCCCCGATGGCACAGAGGAAATTGATTTCTACGCCGAATGGATCGCGCCCCCGGCAGAAGCAACAGAACAAGCGCTACGCCGCTGGCTGATGGATGCGCGGCTTTTCGCTGCTGTGCTGGCGCCGGGTAGCCGCGCCAATGCTGATCTGGTGCTGGAAGGTGAATTGACGCGGCTGGTCGCGAACCGCGCCAAAGGCCAGGCGGAGGCCGAGCTGAATTTCGTGTTGATTTCCGAACGCGAAGCCTCACCCCGCGTGCTGGGACAAATGCTTAGTTCTGGGACGGCGGCTTTGCCCAGCGGTGCCTTGCGCCCGGATCAATCGGCGGCGGCGATGAATGCCGCGCTCGGCAATGCCTTCGCGTCCCTGGAACAGGCGCTGTCGCGTTACGCCTGATCCCGCCGGCGCCGTGCGCGGCGAAAGGCGTAAAGCAAATGAAGCCCGTAAGCCGCGATGGACCCGCCCACCACCACCCAGGCGAGCGGTTCCACCCAATGCTGCACCCTGTCGTAATGGTCTTCCAGCATATAGCCCGCGATGGCGAGGAAGCTCAGCCAAATCGCTGAACCGATGGCGGTCCAGATATAAAAGACGCCGCGCGGGATCAGCACCATGCCGGCGGGGATGGAAATGATGGTGCGAATACCAGGCAGCATGCGCCCGAAGCAAAGCGCGAAAGGCCCCCAGCGCTTCAACGTGCGCTCCGCCCGATCCATATCTTCGGTTTCAAACGCGAACCATTTGCCATAGCGCGCGACTAAGGGGCGGATGCGTTCCATGCCGAACCAGCGGCCAATTTCATACCAGAAGGCATTGCCTACCAGCGTGCCTAAAACAGCGACGATGATGGTGCCGATCAGTGAAATCTCTCCGCGTGCAGCAGCGAAGCCCGATGCGGCCATGATGATTTCGGATGGGATTGGCGGGAAGATGTTTTCCGCCACCATCAGCACAAACACGCCAAGCAGCCCGGTTTCCGCGACTTGGCGCGCCACCCATTCGAACATTCAATCCACCTTGAAAATCAGCAGCGTGAGCCAGCGCCCGCGCACGTAATTGAGGCCTGTGACAGAACCAACATCGCGCGGTGTGATGCCACGTTCTGCCGCCGATGCGCGAAAGGCGGCTTCCTGCCGATGCGCAACCGCGACTACGCGCCCGGGTTTCTCCGCCAAGAACGCCGCCGCCGCCGCGCCATCACGGAGCAGCGCAATGCCACCCCCAAGCGCGAATTGCAGCGAAGGTTCATGGTAACCCACCACCCCGAAATCCCGGTCGCGCAAGCCGGGCGCAATGGCGCGGACCTCCGCCGCCAAGCGCGGCGACAGCCAGACAGTTTCCAGGCGCGGAATGACGCCTTCCAGCACGGCGGCATAAACCGGCAGGCTCAGCACCGCGCCAAGCAGGGCGGCACGCGCCCAATGCCCAGCGCGCGCCGCACGCCACAAAACAAGGATCAGCGCGGCGCCAAAGCCAAGCCCAATCAGGCCGAAGATATCCACGCGCTTTTCGGCATAGAAGGCCGCTGCCATGGCGGCGATGGGCAGACCTAGCGCCACGCCGCCCAGCGCCAGCCAGCCAATCGCGGCAAGCCAGCGCGGCGTTGGGCGCCGCAATGGATCAAGCGCCCAGGCAGCCGCCAGCAGCATCAGCGCGGGATAAGCGGGTAGCGCATAATGCGGCAGTTTCGTTGCCACCGCTTCAAATAATAGCCAGACCGGCACGGCCCAACCCATCAGGAAGCGCGTTTGCGGCTTCAGCCGATCCGCCCAGGCGCCTGGCAAGGCGCGCAGCACAAGCCAGGCAGAAGGAAAGGCAGTGATGCCGAACAAGAAAGTGTAAAACCCGGGCGGTCCCCAATGGCTTTCCTCGCCAGATCCCACCTTACTCAGCATGTCATCGCCGATGGCCTCAGAGAAAAACCGCCCCTCGGTTGCGATGCCAATGGCGATGAACCAGGGCGCGGCGCAGGCAATCATCAGCGGCACGCCCCAAAGCGGGCGGAGTGCGCCAAACCATGGCGCGCGACGATCCACCACCAAAAGCGTGATGCCGGCCAGCAAAGGCACCATGGGCGCGATGGGCCCCTTCAGCAGCACACCCGCCCCCAACGCCAGCCAAAAGCCCAAAGCCTGCTTTGCGGTGAATTGCGCCGGCGCTAGATAGGCGCGGCCCATCAGCAGCATCGCCGCCGTAATGCTGGCAAGCAGCGCCGCATCCGTCTTGGCGATATGGGTTTCCACCACCAGCACCATGCAGGGTGCCAGCATGGCCGCTGCCAGAAATGCCGCGCGTCGCCCAACCAAGGCGCGTCCCAAATAGCAGGTGGCCAATACCGCGAGCAGCGCGCCGATCAGCGATGGCAGCCGATAGGCCCAAATGGCGCCGCGCGCCGGAATGCCGACAACCTCCAACGCATGCACAGTCGCGGCCTGCGCCCAATGAATGCCGACCGGTTTCTTGTTGCGTTCAACCTCACCCAGCTTGATCCGCACGTAATCGCCGGTTTCCACCATCTGCCGGCTGGCCTGGGCGAAGCGGCTTTCATCGCGATCCCCGGGCGGAATGGAAAAGAAGCCCGGCAGCCAGACCAAAAGGCACAGCAAGGCCAGCCACCAGCCTGGGCGGCGCGTTTCAGGCAATCGGTCTAGAAAACTACCCAGGGTCATCGCGCCGGGCATCTAGCACGGGCGCGGCGCGGGTGCCATGAAGGCAGGATGAATGAAGCCCCATCCCGGCCACGGCGCCCGCCCGGCCTGCCCACCCGGCGCGCCGCACGCGATGTGCTGGATGCCGTGCTGGAAGCGCATCGGCCCCTGGAAGAAGCGCTGGAAGCGCTGCCCGCGCGGCTTGAAGCGCGCGACAGGGCGGCGGCGCATCGCATCGCGGCCACGGTATTGCGGCGGCTCGGCAGCATAGATGCCGTGCTGGAACCCTTCCTGCGCCGGGAACCGCCGCCGCCGGCGCGTCACGCCCTCAGGATCGGGGTCGCGGAATTGCTGCTGCTGGGCACGCCTTCTCATGCGGCAGTGGCCTCCGCCGTGGATCTGGCGCCGCGCGCCTTTGCCGGGCTGGTGAATGCCGTTTTGCGCAGGGTGGCCGCGGAAGGGGAAGCGCTGCTGGAAGGGCTTGACGCGGCGCGGCTGGATACGCCGCCATGGCTTTGGTCTGCCTGGCACGCGGCCTATGGCCCTGAGGTGCGCAGCATTGCGGAAGCGCATTGCGGCCAGGCGCCGCTTGATCTTTCGCTGAAGCCCGGCGCCCTGCCGCCGGGAGGGGCGGAAGCCTTGCCGGGCGGGTCCTTTCGCCTTCCGCCGGGGACCCGGGTGACGGAGTTGCCCGGCTTTGCGGAGGGGCAATTCTGGGTGCAGGACGCTGCCGCCGCCCTGCCCGCGCGGCTTTTGGCGCCACGCGCGGGTGAGCGCATTGCCGATCTTTGCGCGGCGCCCGGCGGCAAAACGGCGCAGCTTGCAGCAGCGGGCGCCAAGGTCACGGCGGTGGAGCGTGATGCGAAGCGCGCTGAACGGTTGCGTGAAAACCTGACGCGGTTGCAGTTGCAGGCGGAAATCGTGACCGCGGATGCCGCAAACTTTCGCCCCGCCGCGCCCTTTGATGCCATTCTGCTGGATGCACCCTGCACCGCCACCGGCACCATCCGCCGCCATCCGGATGTGGCCTGGCTGAAGCGCCCGCGCGATGTCGCGACCGCCGCCGCCTTGCAATCTCGGCTTTTGCAGTCAGCCGCCGCCATACTGGCCCCGGGCGGGCGGTTGGTTTTCGCCACCTGTTCCTTGCAGGCCGAGGAAGGGGAAGTGCATTTGCGCGAAGCCGCAGCGCTTGGCTTGAAGCTTGATCCGATCCGGGCAGAGGAAATGCCCGGCTTGCCCGAGGCCATTCTGCCATCCGGTGCGCTCCGCACCCGCCCGGATTACTGGGCCGCACGCGGCGGCATGGATGGGTTTTTTATCGCTCGATTTGTGAAGGGCTGACCCCTTGAAAACCATTGCGCTTCGTCGCGCGCTTCGGCACATCTAGCCCATGCCGCGCGGAGATCTTTTCCCCGATATCGCCCCTTATGAAACCGGCTTCCTGCCGCTTTCAGGCGGGCACGTTATGTATTGGGAACAGGTGGGCAATCCGCGCGGCCAGCCGGTGCTGTTCCTGCATGGCGGGCCAGGGGCTGGCGCAGGTGCTGTGCATCGGCGCTTCTTTGACCCGCAGCATTGGCGCGTGATCATTTTCGATCAGCGCGGCGCGGGGCGGTCCCGGCCGCTGGGTGAATTGCGTGAGAATACCACACCGCATCTGGTGCGCGATATTGAAGTGCTGCGGCAATTCCTTGGCATTGAAAATTGGTTGCTATTTGGCGGTTCCTGGGGATCAACCCTGGCGCTGGCTTACGCGCAGGAACATCCATCTCGCGTGCTGGGCTGCGTGCTGCGCGGTGTGTTTCTTGGCCGGCAGGATGAGGTGGTGTGGTTCCTGGATGGGCTCCGCCGCGTCTTCCCCGATGCCTGGGCCGCTTTCAGCGAACATTTGCCGCCCGAAGAACGGGGCGATCTGCTGGGGGCGTATTTGCGCCGGCTGTGTGACCCTGACCCCGCCGTGCATCTGCCCGCCGCCCGCGCCTGGAGCCAATATGAGGGGTCTTGTTCCACCCTGCTGCCATCGCCCGAAACGGTAGCGAGTTTCGCCCAAGACCGCACCGCTTTGGGGCTGGCGCGGATTGAGGCGCATTACTTCGCCCATGATCTTTTCTTGCCGGATGAGGGCCTGCTTGGCCGCATGGACCGGCTTGCGGGGATTGAGGCCGAGATTGTGCAAGGCCGCTACGACATGGTCTGCCCCGCGACCAGCGCCTTTGAACTGGCGGCTGCCTGGCCTTCAGCGCGGCTGACGGTGATCCCCGATGCTGGCCATTCCGCGCTGGAACCCGGGCTGCGCACCGCGCTGGTGAGCGCGGTTGAGCGTTTCCGCCGGCGCTAAGGCTGCGGCGCCGTTTCCCGCAGGCGTGGAGTGCGGTATAAGCACCGCGCTATGTCCCCGTAGCTCAGCAGGATAGAGCACCAGATTCCTAATCTGGGGGCCGTGCGTTCGAATCGCGCCGGGGACACCATTGATTTTGCTAGATTTTCCTGATTGCTAGTCGCGCTATTTCTGGCGATGAACCGGACATTGACCGGACACTTAGCCCAAACCAGCCCCTAAACCGCCCGCGCGCGCGCGCGGGTCAGCATGGCCTTAATGCGAAGGCGCGTATGCCCTTTGCCATGCTTCGGCGTCCTCCGCCTCAGGCAACCCGTAAATGACAAAGCCCAGCCGGCTGCCATCCGCGCCGGTCAATTCCTGCTTTTGCTCTGGCGGCATAAGCCTATCCAGCAAATCTTTCGCCGCTTGGTGGCCTTGGGGGTGATGCAGATCAAGCGCGCGCTCAAACTGCGCCTCGATCAATTCCATCGCTCTTTCGGCAATGCGCGCCTTCGCTTCGGCTGCAACCTCTTTCCCAATGATTTTTGCCAAAGCGCTTGGCTGATGATGCACGCCAAAGGCCCGCGCCGGGCCAGCGCCAGAGCCATATCCGGGGCCCGCCCCATGGCCGGTTGCCGGGCCACCATACCCGGCCCCGTTGCCTTTCGACCATGTTGTGCGTGTTCTTGGCATGGGTTCCGCGCTTCCACTTCTCTAGATCAATTCAGCGCCACTCGCATCGATCCCATCCTGCACCATGGAAAATCGAGTAAGCATTGTAAAACGTTTTGACTCCATGCCCAACATCCTTTTGATTGAAACATAGCATCCGCATAGGCAAACCATGAGAACCATCGCCGGGCTTTTTTTCGTCTTGATCCTGTCATCCGCCTGCAGCCAGAATCATGTAAGCACGGGGGTCCAGTCTTTCGCTGCCGCCGACCGCCTAAACAATTCTGATCGAGTATTCGTCATTTTTGACAGCCCCTCCCAAAGCGGCAGCCTTGAGCATGAAACCTATCTAAACCTCGTTCGGGAACAGTTGAGCAAAAGAAATATTGTGATCGCTGATAGATCTGAGACAGCTTCGGCGGTAGCGGTTCTAAGTCTGAACATAGATACGGGAAGAGACACGGTTTCAGGATATGATTTGGCTGTATGGACAAACAGGATTTTCGTCCGGAGAGCGAGACTTGTGATTGCGCGGCCAACGCCCAACGGCGCGCCGCGCCGAGTTTTTGAAAGTCAGGCTATCTCTGAGGGTAATTGTGCCCTCCTTGCCAGCATAGCGCCCCAGATGATCGAAGCGATATTCACCACTTTCCCTGAGGGCGGAACCAAGAACGTCAGGCTATCTCATTCAGGAAACTGCTGAACCGTTTTGGCGCAAGGCGATGCTAACTGCTAAAGCTGCTAATCTTGCTAAATCCGGCATTTTTAGCGCGGGGTTTAGCGGCTTTAGCGCCTTTAGCAGTTAGCACGAGCTTGGCGGTCACAATCGCCGCCAGCGCTCAGGGCCTTCGCCTTCAACCGCTTCGGCATGTCCGTGATCCTTCAGGATCGCCAGGCACCGCCGGGCCGTGGCAGCCTGCCGCACCGCCGCCGGGCCGGTCTGGTAAAGCTGCGCCAAGGTAAGCTCAGGGCTGCGCTCATGCCACCAGCGCAAAACCGTATCAGCTAGGGCAAGCTCAGGATCAACCGCCGCGCCGCCATGCAAGCGCAGCATTTCGCCGCCATAGAAGCGCGTCAACCGGATCGCGTTCGACATGGCCTCGTGGCCAATTTCAACCGCATCGGGCGCTTCATAGGCCGCCAGCACCACCGCCAACCGGGCCGCGTGTTCCGCCGCCTTTGCGCCCCAAGCCCTAATCGGCGCCAGATCGGCACCGGGGCCTATCCGCCTCTCGATTTCATCATGGAAGCCAATCCAGGCGGCACGCGCAGCCGGCACCATGGGCAAGGCAATGGGGTCAAGCGCATCATCCTTCAGGCGCGGCGGATGTTCCAGAAACGCGGTCAGGCGCGTGTCATATTCCGCCAGGATCGGCGCTACATCGCGGGCCACATCCCGAAAGAACCGCGTGCCAGCCGTGGTGGGGGGCGCGACAATCAAGCAGCGCGCGGTCAGACCGATTCCAGCAAACAGCGGGCCGAATAACCGTTCGGCAACCACCGGCTGCGCCATGACGTGAAAAGCGCACCGCCGCCCAGTCAGGAAAGTTTTGCCAGTTCCTACCCGCGCGCGGCGGATTGCCTCGCCATCCCACAAGATATTCCACATTGCGGCGTTGCGTTCGGCAACGTCATCGGAAAAGGCGACACCACCGAAAATCTGCCCGCCTTCACTACTGAAGACACCGCACCAGGGCTGCCCATCCTGCAGATGCAACGCCAAAGCTTCGGGCATTGGGTCACTGACCAACAGCATGGGATGCGGTGGCGCTTTAGGCTCTGGGCCAAGCTGGCGCAGCGCCTCACGAATTTCTGCGCGTGTTTTGCCTTTCTTCGCCTTGGCTTGTGCCGCACGCCAAGCCTCAAGATCGGCGCGGAAATGATGCAGCTTTTCCTCATAGGCAGCGCGCAGCCGTTCCTCATGCTGGTGAACCGCGCGCAGCGCCAGGCGGTCAACAGTCGTTTTACGTTCGCCAGATTCCGCGATGCTGATGAAGATGCCAGTCACCGGGCGCGGCGCGCCGTAGGGCATGGCCACATCATAATGCGGCGCAACCACCAGCGCCGCCGCCGCCAAAGCAGACTGCGCGCAGATCGCCAGCGGCGCGCGTGTGGCAAGCGCGATAGCCTCAGCCGGATCGCGCAGCGGGCCAAGCGCAGCCGCTGGGAAATCCTCAGCCTGGGGCGCTTCACGGAATAGCGGTTTCTTTTCGATGGTCATCATCAGCCCCCCATCCCGCGCCGGATACCGTCCCGCGCAGTTCGTTCGGCGCTGCGCCTATCCGCGCCGCCTGCATCCATCGCCGCCCGCGCCAGCATTTGCGCCGCTGCTTCAGCGCCAAAGGCACCACCGCGTGCAAGCTCTCCCGCGCGGCGCGCCGCCCAATACAAAACCGGATGCCGCTGCCCTTGCGGCGCGTGTCTGACCGCCTGAATTAGCCCATCTAGGCGACGGTAGCCGGAAGGCTCTCTCGCCGCTGCTGGGGGCGCGGATGGCCTTAGCGCAGGGGCTGGCGGTGGCACTAAAACGCATGGCGCACCAGGCAACACAGCCAGCCTATGCGGCAGATGATCAGCCTGCCCGATGAAGATCGGCGCGGCAGTAAAATGAAGCTGCGCGGCACTGAATAGGGCAGGATCAACCGGCACACCGGCAAGCCATTGGCGCAAGCTGGCGCTGCCCATTGGCGCACTCAGCCAATGCCAAAGCCGCAACCGCGCGCCAGATTTCAGCCCATGCGATGCTGTGGCTTGCACAACCGCCGCCGCGCCTGCGAAGGCAGCCGGGAGATGTGGCAGCACCACCTTGGCACATGCAACCAGATCGCGCAGATCAATCTCAGCCGGCAAAGGCAGCCCATCCACATCAAGCGCAGTCCATCGCCGTGGTATTTCGCGCAGCGTGGCAGGCTCGCCGGTTCGATCATCGGGATGCAGCAACCGCCGGACTGCGCGCGCGCGGGTGGGGTCGGCAATGGCACCGCGCAGAATGGCGCAATCGGGCCGCGCGCCCAGCCACTTCAGGATGCGTGACAGATCGCCCAGATCAGCCACCGGTAGTTCGTGAAGATCAAGGTATTTCGCCTGATCATAACTGGTGACAGTTCCATCAGCGCGGATGATTTTCGCCAACCGGCGGTGGGGGCTTTTGGCTATGGTGACAGTTTCCATTTCGGGGATTCCTGATCATGAATCCGCCCTTGCAGCGCTGCGATGGAAACGCTAAACCCATGTTGTCAGCTAAAGGTTTTCGCATTTCCGCCGCGCCCCGCCCAGGGCGCGGTTTTCTATTGGAAAAGGTAGATCAGCCAGGCGGCAACCAGCGCATAATTCGCGGCCATCGCCCAAACGTATCGGTGCGGATTGATCATGGCCGGCGCCTCCCGCCGCGTATTGCGGGCGCTGCATCCAGCCGCCGCCGGGCCTCTGCCAGCAGTTCATCCGTGCTGGTGATCGCCTTGCCATTTACGCGCCGCCAGACCAGCGGCCATGTTTCCAGACTGCGATGCGAAACGGGGAAACATTCATGAGACACAATTTCAGCACCGCGCCGGCGGTCAACGAACCGGGGGTGGGGTTCGGCTTCAGTCATTTAGCCATCCTTTCCGCTGCGCCCCGAATCGGGGCTTAGGGTTTCGATGGCGTCTAAATTTCACAGGAAAGCGGGCTGCGCGACAAACAAATAGCGGGGCTTTTTGTTACTGACCGTCTGGCGGGTCCGGCCGGATTGGATAGCGGGTAGGGTTCATGAGTATTTCGACAATCGCCCTATTTTTCCTCAACTCACGGCTCTGCTTTGGCGTGATGCGCTTCACACCGCCTCGCTCGTTAAGTAGTCGCGTCAGTCGCATCTTGATGGCGTCATATGTGTAATGCCGGCCAAAAAGCTTTAAGCCATGCTTCACAACAGCGTCTGCTACACGGCCAACCGCTTCAGGCTGAAGTAATGGATCTTCCGCAATCACCCCATCATAAACCTGCAGAAGCACTTGGTCTAAATGGGGATTAGCGCTGCCATTTGGGCGCCATGGGTTTGCCTTAGGCGCATCCGCCGCAATGCTCTGCCATTTCCGCCTAGCATTCTTCGGGTCTGCTTCGTGAAATCTCGCAAACAGCGCGCGCGCTTCGCGCATCAGATCACCGTCAATTCCCGCCATGGCCGCGCCTCCGATGCGCGCTCCGATGAAAGCGGCGGGGCCGCGCGGACCGGAGAAACCGCGCGGGCTGGCCGGCCCTGCCCCGCCTGTATCAGCCTAGCATCCTCAAGCGCGCAGCGGCACCACGTTCGATTCAGGATCGGCGCCCTTAATCGCAGCCTCCAGCATGGCGCCCCATGTATCCATAACAGCCCGGCGCTCGCCCCACCGCTGCGAGGTTTGATAAACGCCCAAAACACCGCCGCGTGTCGCGCTTTGGCGATGGTTCAAAATCCCATCAGCAACCGATTCGGCAATGCCAGCCTCGCCCAAATGCGTGGCGAAGCTCCGGCGGATCGCGTGCCAGCGCCATGCCGTGAAGCCATCAGCGGCAGCCGAGACTTTGTTCTTCAGTTTCGAGAAAGTCTTCAAGACGCCATCGCTTTCTTTTGTGGCTGCAGATCGGCGCTTGGGGTCAGTCACCCACGGCGCCGGAAACACCAGCCCCGCGCGGGGCTTGCCCATCGCCTCATGCCGCCCGCGCAGAAGGTCTAGCGCCAGGCGATGCAGATGCAGCCGATGCGGGTCGCCGTTTTTGGTCAAATGCGCCGGCTGATCCCAATGGGCATTGGCTAGATTCACATCCGCCCAATCCATTGTCGCCGCCTCAATCCGCCTGCATGGCACAAGGAACAGAAACCGCGCCAGATCGCGATGCACATCCGGCGCAATTTTGCCTGCCGCGTGCCACAGAAGCGCTATCTCTGGCATGGTCAGAAAGTCACTACGCGCCTTGGGGCCTTTGGGCCGCTTCTGTTTCTTCACGCCCGCGCAGGGGTTCGTGATGGCGGATTTCTCATCAATGCACCAATCAAAAAATCGGCTCAGGGCGCCAAAAAAGGCGCGGCGCTTCGCCGCTTGGGTCGCGGGGATAGCCCGCAACATCCGATCCACATCATCCGCGACCATTTCCGAAACAGGCTTGGCCTCCGCCCTTAGAATGGCCATGGCAGCCTTCAGCGCCGCCGCCTCATTTTCAACATAGCGGCGGGAAGGCAGCCCATCGCCGCGCAGCTTGGCGCGGTGGGGA
>JBIJAH010000012.1:0-84907 GCA_044345845.1 Roseomonas sp. | reverse complement strand
GTCTGCCGAGGGGGCGGCGGGGGTCGGGTGCGGGCGATCCAGCATGGGGGTGATCCTTTCTCAATTTCCGGCAAGGCATAGCGCCTGGGCGCCCCTTAGGGAACGGGGTCTTGGCGCCCCGGGCAGGCCGGTGTAGCCAACCGCCCGAAACCACTGCAACCGGAATCACACCCCATGGCCGCCATTGCTGACATCATCGCCCGCGAAGTGCTGGATTCCCGCGGCAACCCAACTGTGGAGGCCGAGGTGGTGCTGGATACCGGCGCCCGCGGCCATGCCATTGTGCCCTCCGGCGCTTCCACCGGCGCGCATGAAGCCGTGGAACTCCGCGATGGCGATAAGACCCGCTATGGCGGCAAGGGCGTGCTGAAGGCGGTGGCGAGCGTTGAGGGCGAGATCTTCGACGCGATCTCCGGCCTCGATCCGCTCGATCAGGTCAAGATTGATGAGACGATGATCGAATTGGATGGCACGCCGAATAAGGCGCGGCTTGGCGCCAATGCCATGCTTGCGGTTTCGCTCGCGGTTGCGAAGGCGGCGGCGGCGGATTTGAACATTCCGCTCTATCGCCATGTCGGTGGGGTTTTCGCGCGCACCCTACCGGTACCCATGATGAATATCGTCAATGGCGGCAAACATGCCGATAACCCGATTGATATTCAGGAATTCATGATCATGCCGGTCGCCGCCGGCACCATCGCGGATGCGGTGCGCATTGGATCAGAAGTTTTTATGGCGCTGAAGAAGGCGCTGCATGATGCCGGCCATTCCACCAATGTGGGTGATGAGGGCGGCTTCGCCCCCAATCTGAAAAGCGCGGATGAGGCTTTGGCCTTCATCACCAAGGCCTGCGAAGCGGCGGGGCATCGCCCTGGTGAAGATGTGGTGTTCGCGCTGGATTGCGCCGCAACTGAATTTTTCCATGATGGCGTCTATGCCCTGGAAGGTGAGGGCAAGAAGCTCGACCCCGCGGGCATGGTGGAATATTTGGCGGCGCTTACCGCCAAATGGCCGATTGTTTCAATCGAAGATGGCTGTTCGGAAGATGATTGGGCGGGCTGGAAGCTGTTGACGGACCGCATCGGCGCCAAGGTGCAGCTGGTGGGCGATGATCTTTTCGTGACCAACCCGGAACGCCTGCGCCAGGGTATCGAAACAGCGACCGCGAATGCCATTCTGGTGAAGGTCAATCAGATCGGCACGCTCACTGAAACGCTGGAGGCAGTGGAGATGGCCCATCGCGCCGGCTATCGCGCGGTAATGAGCCACCGTTCTGGCGAAAGCGAAGATGCGACCATCGCGGATTTGGCGGTCGCGACCAATTGCGGGCAGATCAAGACCGGGTCGCTGTCGCGGTCTGACCGGCTTGCGAAATACAATCAGCTTATTCGCATTGAACAGGGGCTTGGGCCGGCGGCGCGCTATGCGGGGCGGGGTGTGCTGAAGCGGTAAAGCTTTAGGCCGCCCCGCGCGAAAGGCTCAGGGTAAATCGAAGCGCACTGCAATGGCGGCTGAGGCAATCACCGCCTTGTCATGCGCGCCTTCTTCCGGGACATCCAAGCCGCCCTTCACAGCGCGTGCCGTGACCACGCCGTAAGGCAGGGATTTACGCACGGCTTCGATATCCACCTTGTCAGGCTGCTGCACGCCGATGGTCACTTCCACCTGCATGGTCTTGATATCAAGCCCAAGCGTGCGGATGAACGCGAGCGACGGATGGTGCAAGGCATCCTGCACGGCGCGCAAAGCGGCCTTGGTGTAATCCCCACCATGCAAATCATTGCCGCTGCCCATTTCAAGGATGATGCGCTTCAAGGCCATTTTCGGTCTTCCTCACACGTCCAGGCGCACAATGGCGCAGCAATTAGCAATGACGGTGCTGTTGGTACCCTCATCATTCGGGATTTCAAGCCCACCTTCCACCAAAGTCACCGTGCCGGTGCCATGGGGCAGAATGGCCAGCACCTGGTCCTTATCCACCAGATCGGGCTTCGGCACGCCGATCAGCACTTCAACCTTCATGGCATCAACATCCTGACCAACGGCGGCACCGATGGTGAGCGAGTTATGCCAAAGCGCATCACGCAGCGCGCGTACCGCGGCCTTGGTGTAATCCGCGCCGCGAATATCGGTGCCCATGCCAATTTCAAGCACCATGCGTTTCAGGGCCATGATCCCGTCCTTCACTCATTCAACCGAAGCGTGACCCATTTCCACTGACCGCGCCATAGGCGCCATTACCGCCTGATCAGCGTGGCAATCGCCTCCAGCCCACGATCACGCACGCCCATTTCGCCCAAGTGATCCAGCGTATTGAAAAGATACTCGCGGTTCGAACCCATCTGCCCATGGCCCGCATCAATCGCGCGCGCCAGCACTTCCGCCGGCTGCTTGCCGCAATAAAGCCGGCAGGCCCGGTTCGCGACATAGGCAATGGCGGGCACGCGCTGCCCATTATCCAATAGCGTTAGGGGCAAAAGACAGCGGCGATAGACAACTTCTCCGCCATCGGGCAATTCGCGCGCATCCAGATAGGCGAGTGTTTCCGCCGCCGCACGCCCAGGCACGCGAAACACTGCCCCCCGGCAGGCGCCGCCGCGATCCAGCCCCAAAACCAACCCAGGGCGTTCCGGCGTGCCGCGATAACGGTGGCTCCATAAGCAAAAGCGCCGGTGAAAGCCGCGCAGCAGCGCCGGGTGACGCGCGGCATGGTCAAAGCCTGGCCGCCATATCAGCGATCCATAGGCAAAGACGTAGAAATCCCCATCCGGGGCAAGAAGAGGTGCGATATCGGTTGTCATGGCGGGCGCGATCAATCATCGCTATATCGGTCACCAGCATGAACGCCAAGCCATCCCCCCTTCCTCGCTCGTCCTTTCCGGGGCGCTTCCTGTTTGGCGCTTTGGTTTTGCTTGCCGCGCTGGTCGCCGGCCAAAGCCTGCTTTGGCGCTGGAGCACTGGGGCGCTTGCTGAGGGTTTTAGCGATTGGGTGATCAAGCACCGCGCCCAGGGCTGGAGCATCAACCACGATATCCCGGAACGCAGCGGCTGGCCCTTTGCCGCACGGCTTTCCGTCCCGCGCCTTTCCATTGAAAGCCCAGGTGATGAGACGTCCGGCCAAGGCATGGGGTGGGAAGTTCAGATTCTGACACTGACCACCCCGCTCCCCTTGCCGGATGCGCTACGCCTTGAAGCAACCGGCCAGCAGGCGCTCAGGCTTGGTGCCACCCGAATACCCATCACCACGGAAAGTGTCATTGCGCTGCTGCCGCTTGAAGCAGGCCAGCCACCGCGCCGGGCCAATGCCTTACTGCAAGGCGTGGTGGCGCAAACCCCCGATGGGGTGCTGACCATTCGTCGCCTTGGGGCTGATGCGAATTGGATGCGCACGGGCGAACCTGCGCTGACGCTACAATTCGCCGCCGAGGATGCTTCCCTGCCCCAGGCTTGGCTTATGGTCCCGACGCTTGCCAGTTTTGGCCCCCGGCTTGCGCGGCTTGAATTCGATGGGGCGCTGCATGGCAATGTGCCGGCAATGCCAAGCCTGCGTGAACAATTGGATGCCTGGCGCGCTTCCGATGGTAAATTGGAACTCCGCCAATTGCGGCTCGCCTGGGGGGATTTGGATGCGGGGCTCAGGCTTTCCGCGCGGCTGGATCAAGCTTTGCAACCCACCTTGGCAGGCACGCTTTCTGTCACCAATCCCAATGCCGCGCTCGATTCCCTGGCGCGGTCGGGCCTGATTCAACGGCGCGCGCTGGATGGGACGAAATTTGCGGTGGGCCTGCTGACGCGGCGGCCTGAAAATGGTGGCCCGCCAGTCGCGGAAATTCCCATCGCGCTGCAAAATGGCGTGGTCAGCGTGGCGCAGATACCCTTATCGCGCGTGCCACCGATTGCCTGGCCGCAATATTGAATATCGCTGATTAGACGCGCGCCGCATCCACAATCTGGAACCCGACGCTCACCTCGCCATTCCAGCTCTCCGCGCGCAAATGGCCGCAAAGATGCAAGGGCGTGCGATCGGGTGAGAGCAAAGCCTCGGCCAATGGTCCATCCTTGGCGCGGAAGCAAATGGTCTTGAGCCTTCCGCCGCCTTCCCCATCCACAAAGGCGCGGATGGTCGCTCCTTCCTTGCCGATGCGATCCGCGCGGACAACGCGCGCCCGCGCCAAAGCGAAGATCGGCTCCTCATTACCCGCACCAAAGGGCGCAAGGCGGGCGATTTCCTGCGCCAGCGCTTTGGTCGCCGCGGTGACGGTCAGCGCACCTTCTACCATTAAATCAGCGGCACTCGGCAGGCCTGCGGCGTGGGATAGGCGTTCTTCCAAGAAAGCATGAAAGGCTTCACCCTGCGCCGCCTTAAAGGAAAAACCTGCCGCCATCGGGTGCCCGCCGCCGGTCTCTAGCAATCCCATTTCTCGCGCAGCGATGATCGCGGCACCAAGATCAATACCTGTAACAGACCGGCCAGAGCCCTTGGCAATGCCGCCCGCAATACCCGCCACGCAAGCCGGGCGATTGAATTTATCCTTGATGCGGCCAGCGACAATACCAACCACGCCAGGGTGCCATCCTTCCGCCGCCACCAGCAGCACGGCATGGCCCGCCTTGACCTGCGCTTGCGCCATCGCCAGCGCCGCGCCCAGCATATCGCCTTCCACTTCCTGCCGGCGCTTATTCACCTCATCCAATTTTTCTGCCATGGCGCGCGCTTCAATCGCATCTTCCGAAAGCAAAAGCCGCAAGCCCAAATCCGCTTCTGCAATACGGCCCGAGGCATTGATGCGCGGGCCCAGCATGAAGCCGAGCGTATGCGCGCTTGGCGCATCCTTCTGCCCGGCGACATCCAACAGCGCAGCCAGGCCAATCCGCCCGCGCTTGCCCAGCACCTTCAGGCCCTGCGTTACTAAGGCGCGGTTGAACCCCGTGAGCGGCATGACATCACACACCGTCGCAAGCGCAACGATATCAAGCAGCGCGAGAAGATCGGGTTCGGCCCGGCGCGTGAACCAACCGGCGCGGCGCAACACACGAAGCGTTGCCGTGGCTGCCAGGAAAGTCACCGCTGCAGCGCAGATATGCCGCAAGCCCGATGGGCAATCCAAGCGATTGGGATTGACGACGGCAAGCACCGCCGGCAGCGCGCCTTCGGCCTTGTGATGATCCAGCACAACAACATCAGCGCGGCCATCAGCAGCAGCCAAAGCGGCACCCGCCGCAATGCCGCAATCCACGCAAATGATGAATGAAGCGCCGGCATCACAAAGTGCTGCAATGGCCGGCGCATTCGGCCCATAACCTTCCTTGATGCGATCCGGCACATAGGGTGTGACTTGGCAGCCAAGATCACGCAAAAACCGTGTCATCAAAGCGCCAGCGCAGGCGCCATCCACATCATAATCGCCAAATACCGCGACATGTTCACCACTGCGCACCGCAACCGCGATACGATCCGCTGCCGCTTCCATATCGGCAAGCCGCGATGGATCTGGCATCAGCGCGCGGAGCTTCGGTTCCAGAAAATCCGCCGCGTCATCAAGACCAATGCCGCGCGCGGCGAGCAGCCGGCCCAGCATCTCCGGCAATTCGAGCCGCTGCGCAATGCCAAGGCCAATGCGCGCATCGCCCGCGCGCCATTGCCAGCTTCGCCCTGTCAGGCTGCGCGCCACACCAAGGACAGGCCCCGTCAGCGCACCATCATCCATGAAATACGCGCGCCCTGATCAAGCGATGAAGGCGCTGGGTTTGCGCGCGAAATTATGGTGCCCTTCCACATAGCGCACGGTGCCGGATTTGGATCGCATAACGATCGAATGCGTGTAGGCACCCCCGGCAAAACGCCGCACACCGCGCAGCATGGCGCCGCTGGTCACACCCGTCGCCGCGAACATCACATCGCCCTTGGCCATTTCCTCGACACTGTATTTGCGATTGGGATCGGTGATGCCCATGGCCCGCGCGCGCGCGATCTGTTCCTCATTCTCAAACATTAGCCGGCCCTGCATCTGCCCGCCAATGCAGCGCAAAGCGGCCGCCGCCAGCACGCCTTCAGGTGCGCCGCCCGAGCCCATATAAATATCCACGCCCGCTTCAGGTTGGCTCACAGCAATCACGCCCGAAACATCACCATCACCCAGCAGCATGATGCGCGCGCCGGCCGCGCGGCAGGCGCGGATCATTTCCTTATGCCGCTCACGATCCAAGGTGCAAACCATCAGGTCGCCGATGTCGCATTTCTTGGCGCGCGCCAATTCGCGCAAGTTTTCCTCAGGCTTCGCATCCAAATCCACAATGCCTTCCGGCAGGCCAGGCCCGACCGCGAGCTTATCCATGTAGATATCGGGCGCATGCAGAAAGCCGCCCTTTTCCGCCAGCGCCACCGTCGCAATCGCATTTGGCCCACCCTTGGCGGTGATGGAGGTCCCCTCCAGCGGGTCCACCGCGATATCCACTTCCGGCCCACCGCCGGTCTTGGCGTAAAGCCCGACTTTCTCACCGATATAAAGCATCGGCGCCTCATCCATCTCGCCCTCTCCGATCACCACCGTGCCGGTGATGGCGACCGTATCGAAGGCCTTGCGCATGGCTTCCACCGCGGCGCCATCGGCGGCGTTCTTGTCGCCCCGGCCAATCCAGCGGGAAGCGGCGAGCGCCGCAGCTTCCGTCACGCGCACCAATTCAAGCGCCAGGTTGCGGTCAACAACCATGCCAGGGGCAGGGGAGGGGGCGGGGGTGGACATGGGCAGGCGGTCTCCGATTCGTTCAGGCAGGATTTAGCACGGCGCGGGGCAGGATGCCGCCTCAGGCCGCCACTTCCACCAGGAAGCCCTGCACCGCCTGAAACAGCGCGCCGCGATTGCGTTCCATCACAATGGTATGCGTGCCTTCCCCCAGCACCACCAGGCGTTTGCCCGGGCTATTCGTCAGCAGCGGGAAAATCGCGAGTGCCATGCTGGGCGGTGTATCGCGATCCCATTCCGCCACCACCAAAAGCGTTGGCGCGGTGACCTTGGCCGGGTCCCAAAAGGGCCGACCCGCCTGCGCATATTCCCGCCCATCCAGCAGCACGCCATTGGGTGCACGTAGGCTTTGCGGGTTGCGGCGCATGCCTTCTGGGTCCGTCGCCCAGGTCACACCCGCCCAATGCTCAAACCAGCCGGGCGGAATAAGGCCGGCGCGCTTGCCTTCCGGCACGCCTGTCATCCAGCGTTCCCGCGCCTGAGCCTGCGTCACGGTCCGATAAGCGCCCAGCGTCGCAGTTGCGGCGCCACCGGCAAGGCTTGGCCCATCACGCAACCAGCCCGGCGCAAACAGCACCAGGCGTTCCACCAGCGCGGGATTATCAGCCGCGAAGCTGCCCATCAGCGCGCTGCCCCAGGACCAACCGATATGCACCAGCTTCGCCACGTTGCGCCTTTCGCGAATAAAGGCGGCAGCGGTGCCGATGTCCTTCACCGCCGTATCGCCCCGCACGATGGGCGCATTGGCTTCTGGCGGTTGGCTCATTTCCGGGGGGCGGGTGCTGCGACCATAGCCGCGAATATCCAGGCACCAAACATCAAAACCCTGGCCGGCGATGTAATCCATCCAGGACAACCCACCGAGCGGCAGATCAAACGCCGTATGCGCCGGATAGGTCGCACCATGCACGAAAAGCACTGTCCGCGCGGGGGAAAAGGCCGTCAGGTTTTCCGGGCGCTTATTGCGCAGGAAAAGCTCAATCCCCGCATCGCCGGCGGGGATCATGAATTCTTCCATCACCAGCGCGGCCTGCGCCTGGGCGGTGGTGGCAGCAGCGAGCAATGGCGCGGCCAGCATGGTGCGTCTATTCATCAGAAACCCCCTGTCTTTTGCCGCAACATATAGCCCCGGCCCGCCCGGAAATCAGCCCGCCCAATCAATCCGAGTCAGGCGGGATGACATTGGTGTTCAACCCTTCCACCAGCACATCGCGCATGGTCTCGGCACTTTTCAGGCGAATATCATCCCAGGCTTGCGGCGTGTGGAAGGCGATATGCGGCGTGATGATCAACCGGCCAGTGAGCCATTCTTCCTTGTTGCGATAGGCTTGCAGCAGGGATGGCACGGGTTCGACCGGCGGTTCCACCGGGATCACATCAAGGCCCGCCGCCGCCACATGGCCATCGCGCAACACACGCTCCAAAGCATCAATATCCAGGATCGGGCCACGCGCCGTATTCACCACCACGGCATCCTTCGGCAGCAGGCGCAATTCACGTTCCCCAATCAAACCCCGCGTTTTGCGCGTGAGGGGACAATGGATAGAAAGCACATCGGCCTGCGCCAGCATCTCATCCATGGTGCGGCAGCGCGTGACACCAATGGCGCGGTCCGATCCATTGGGCAAAGCCGGATCGTAAAACACCACGCGATAGCCCAGTGCCTTGGCGCGCAAAGCGGCCGCTGTGCCGATGCGCCCGAGGCCCAGAATGCCGAAGGTTTGCACTTCCTGCCGGCGCACTGCCGGGTGGGGCATCACCGCCCATTTCGCCGGGTTCGGGCCGCGCTGCGTATCATGATACAGCGTCAGACCCCGACGCAGCCCAAGCGCCATCAGCACCGCGAATTCCGCCACTTCCTGCGTGCCATAATCCGGCACATTGCACACCTTGATGCCCCGCGCCGCGCAGGCCGCACGATCCACCCGGTCATACCCCACGCCCATGCGGATCACGACCTTGAGCTTCGGGAAACGCGCGATCTGATCCGCCGGCACGGCCATCCGCAGCGTCATGAGCCCTTCCGCCTGCTGGCAGAGCTCATCCGGCAATTCCGCCAGCGATGCCTTGCACGCCCCCTGCAGGATTCGCACGCCTGGCCCCATGATGCGCTGTTCCAACTCTGTCGTCGGATAGAGCCCTTCCGGTTCAAGCACGGTCAATGTCATGTGGCATTCCCTTGGGTGATTGATTTCTACCCAGGATGGGGCGGGCGGACGGGGCTGGCAATGGCGCCGCGCTGGCTTATCCTGCTCCGCAACAGGAAGGGCGCGGGACCATGGCGGCAAGACGCATTCTGATTACCGGGGCAGCAAGCGGTATCGGCGCGGCAACCGCCCGCGCCTTCGCCGCCCCTGGCGTGGCGCTGATGCTGCTCACGCGGGCCAATCGCGAAGCCCTGGCGCGTGTTGCCGCCGCCGCGCGGGAAAAAGGCGCGGAAGTTGCGGAAGCCTTCGGCGATTTCACAGAAGCCGAGGCGCCGGCGCGACTGGTTGCGGAAACCATCACTGCGCTCGGCGGCTTGGATGTGCTGGTTGCCAATGCCGGCTTTGCTGACCGCACCCAAATCAGCGCGCTCACCGATGCCGGCTTTGCCAAAAGCCATGAAGCGATCACCTTCAGCCTATTGCGCCTGGCCCGCGCCGCCGCACCACATCTGGCAGCAGGGCAAGACCCGCGCCTGATCGCGGTTTCTTCCTTTGTGGCGCATCTATTCCGCAATGATGTCACCACCTTCCCAGCCTCAGCCGCCGCCAAAGCGGCGGTGGAGGCGCTGGTGCGCGCACTCGCCATTGAATGGGCGCCGAGGGTCACGGTGAATGCCGTGGTGCCTGGCTATACGCGCAAAGACCCCGGCGCCCATGCCGCGCTGTCTGCCGCGCAATGGGAGGAAATCACCGCGCGAATCCCGCTGAAGCGCCTCGGCACACCCGATGATGTCGCCGCCGCCATCGCCTTCTTGGCCTCACCAGGGGCTGGCTATATCACGGGCCAATCAATCCATGTCAGCGGCGGTGTGGTGATGTGATGCGGCGCGTCTTTTGGTTCTTACTGTTATTGCTGGGTACGCCTGTATTGGCGCAGGATTTGACCGGCCATGGCGGGCCGGTGCGCGCCGTGCTGCCGCTACCCGATGGGCGGCATATTGTCTCGGCCAGTTTTGATCATGCGGTGATCCTTTGGGATACGCGGGCCGGTCAGGCGCGGGCGGTGGCGCGCTGGCATCGTGGCAGCGTCAATGCTTTGGCGCTTTTGCCCGATGGGCGCATCGCAAGTGCTGGCGAAGGCGGGCGAATCGCGCTTTGGCCGCCAGGGCTTGGTGCTGAACCCGCACAAATTCTGGAAGGCCACACGGGGCAGATCGCCGCCCTTGCCACGCGGGGGCAATTCCTTGCCTCCGCCGCCTGGGATGGTTCTGTGCGCCTTTGGAATCTTGCCGATGACAGCGCGAAAATCCTGGAAGGGCATCGCGGCAACGTCAATGCCGTGGCGTTTCGCGCTGATGGCGCGCTGGTCAGCGCTGGCTTCGACGGCACCATCCGGCTTTGGGCCGCCGATGGCACCAGCCAGATCATTGCCGAGGTCGGGCTGCCCTTGAATGCACTGATCGCTTTGCCCGATGGCGGCCTCGCCGCCGGTGGCGTGGATGGCGTGCTGCGCCTGATCGCGCCCAATGGCGCCATACGCGAAATTGAAGCCGGCGCGCGGCCCATCGTGGCGCTCAGCCTGGATGCGTCGGGGGCAAGGCTCGCGGTAGCATCGCTTGGCGGCAATGTGACGATCTGGGGCGTGGAGGCAGCGCGCCTGCTCCATACGCTGGAAGGGCCTGGCCTGCCGGTATGGTCTTTGGCCTTCGCCCCGGATGGGCGCCTGCTATGGACGGGTGGCGCGGATCGGCAGGTGCGGCGCTGGAATGCGCTGAGTGGCCGCGCCATTGGCCCCATTGCCGCGCCGGCAGCGGAAAACCTGCCCGCGGGCCTCGATGCGCATGGCGCGCAGGTATTTCGCGCGTGCAGCGCCTGCCATGCCCTCACCCCCGATGCCGGGCCAATGGCCGGGCCGCATCTGCATGGCGTTTTTGGCCGCCGGATGGGGACGCTCCCCGGCTATGCCTATTCCGAACGCCTTGCGCGCGGGGACATCACCTGGGACGCCACCACCATCGGCGATCTGTTCACACGTGGGCCGGATGTGGTGACACCAGGGACGAAAATGCCCATACAGCGCGTGGATAATGCTGAGGATTTGGCGGCACTGCTGCGGTTTTTGGAACAGGCGACGAAGTAGGTTGTAGCCCCACCAAAACGACTGACTCCGCCGACTTCTCAATCTTCATCCTGTAGGCCGCGCGGGCTATTCACTTATCCCTACCCAAAAAAGACACTTTCCGATCACTTAAACTTATGGTCATGTGTTCGGAATGTTTCGGAAGGGGGTGGACTTGATGATTCGTTATGTATCACAGATTAGCCTAGCGCTTGGGGTCGGGGTGTTTTTGGCCGGGTGTGAGCAAAACGCAAATTGGGCTAATGAATACGCCATGCGCGCTGGCGCCCCCCCAGCCAACGCAGCACAAATACGCGAACGCGAGACCACGCGCTTTGCCGTGCGGGACGAGACAACTCTCTTGGTGGAAGCAACCGCCGTTCTCCAGGATCTCGGCTTCACCATTGAGGAAAGCGCACCTCGTCTTGGTGTTCTCGCCGGCGCCAAGGATCGCGACGCCACAGAAGTTGGCCAAGTCGCCGGGCAAGTTGCCTTGACAGTCGGTTTGGCGCTCCTCGGGGTCCGCTATAATCCCGTCTGGGATAAGGATCAGCTCATTCGCGTAACCCTAGCGACTCTCCCTCTTAGGTCAGAAGGCGCGGTTCAGATGCGCGTGAGCTTCGAACGTATCGTGATCAATAACCAAGGCCTTGCCAGAGCTGAAAGACTAGACGCCCCAGAGTTCAGCACAGGGTTCTTCGAACAGGTCCGCAAAGGCCTGGCGAGCCGGGGGATCAGGGCATGAGAACACCATCATTCGCCGCTTTGGCTGCGCTACTGGCACTGGCCGCGTGCGCGCCGCAACAAGCCGCCGATCCATTTGTCCCCAGCACGAAACCAGCAACCGAGCTTCGCGCAATGCAGTCGCGAATCGTCGAAGCTGATCGTCAGACAACCGCGCGCGGTGTGGTCGCCACGTTGCAGGATATGGGGTATCGTATCACCCGCGCTGACGCGGATACCGGCACTATTTCGGCAACCAGGCTCACCGGGTTACGATTAGCCGCCACCGTAGAAGAGAGAGGACGAAACCAGTCCACGGTTCGCGCGAACGCGAGTGTTCTGGGAGTAGGCCGGGAAACGCAGGTGGATGACCCCAACTTCTACCAGTCTAATTTCTTTGTTCCCTTGGGCAATACGATGGCGCGCACCCTGATGGCCGCACCACCTGATGGATCAGGGCCCGCCGCGCCGCGCCCTGCTGCCGAACGCTTGCCCGGGCAAAGGCAGGCGCCAGCCGCCCCTGCGGCATCCGGCGAACCACCGCCAGCGCGTCCGTGAATTTTTGGAAAGGGTTAGAGCTGATGGCATCCATCAAAAAGACTTCCTTGGCTCTGGTATGGGGATTGAGCGCCTTATTGTTGGGATGCCAATCACCGTCCCAGCAGGCTGCTGAAGTTGCCGCCGCGAGCGAGGCAGGCAGCCGTTTGACCGTTGGCACCGTGCAGCGCGACATTCGTGTCGGCATGAGCGGTGACGAGGTTGCGTCCATTCTGGGCTCCCCGAATATCGTCACCACAGATGAGCGGCGTCGTGAAACATGGGTTTATGACCGCGTATCCAGTGACCGCGTGTATTCGGCCAGCGGTGGAGGGGCCGGAATTCCGCTCATAGCCGGCGTCAGCGGCAATTCCGGTGTCGCACGCACATCGCAGCGTACCCTCACGGTCGTGATTCGCTTTGATGAACGGCGTTTGGTTCGCGATTTCTCCTATCGATCCAGTAGCTTCTGAACATCATGAGGTCAGTTGGCATATTCTGCGCCCTTCTTCTGATCGGCCTTGGGGGTGCCGGTTGCGGCCCCCAAGGCGAAAGGCACGCAGCAGCGCTGGCGCCGACTGAATCAGTGACGAATCTGCGCGCCATTCAATCCCGCCGCTTCGATACCGTGAATACTAGGCTGCTGATGCAAGCTTCCATCGGTGTCTTGCAGGATATGGGATATACGGTGACCGAATCGCGCGAGGAATTCGGTGTTGTCGTCGGGTCAAAGGCAACGCCGGTCCCTGTCAGGGTTCAGATAGTGATACGTCGCCAGCCGGACCAAGGATCAAGTATTGCGCGCGCGACCTTTCAATTTCCCACGCCACCGCAGGTCGCAAACTTCATGCCAGAGACACGAACGGATGCGCTACTGTACCGCGAGTTTTTCGATAAGCTCTCTCAATCGGTGTTTCTGACAGCACATGACATATAAATATCTCCGCCCAAGGATACTGTCGGCCCTGCTATTGGCGCCCTTGGCGCCGCTCATTGCGGGCTGCCAGATGGATAGTCGGCAACAGGTATTGGCGACTTCAAACTCTCAAGCGGCGCAACGGGCAATTTCCACGCGCAGCTTCGAAACAGGTGATCAAGCGCGCGTTTTCCAGGCGACGATTGCTGCGTTGCAGGACCTTGGGTTCGTGGTTGATCGCGCGGATGCTGTCCTCGGCACTGTCAGCGCCACGCGGTACGGAAGCAATCTGATCCGTTTGACAATCAGCCTTCGCCAAATCTCACCGCGACAAACGGTCGTGCGTGTTTCTGGACAAATCAATCAGGTTGCCCTTTCTGACCCGGAACCCTTTCAGCGTTTCTTCGAAGCACTTTCACAAGCACTGTTTTTGGCGGCTAATCCAGTATGATGTTGACAAAAACGCCCGTGCAGCGCGTGGATACTACGGAGGATTTGGCAGCGCTGCTGCGGTTTTTGGAACAGGCGACGCGATAAGGTCAGCCTACCTCCATCGGCAGGCTTGCATCCTTCGCCCATTCATTCATGGAAGCGTCATAGACGGCGACATTCTCGTGGCCGAGTTGATGCAGCAAAAACGCATCCAGCGTTGCGGCAATGCCGCCACCGCAATAAATCAGCTTGCGCTTCGCTTTATCCGCGCCAATTGCGGCAAAGGCGGCGGCCACTTGATCGGGTGCTTTCAGCCTGAAGCTGCCCGCTTCAAAGAGCGATGTCGCCGGTAGGTTGACGCTGCCCGGAATGCGCCCCGCCCTGCCATAGCGCGGGTTTTCACCGCTATGCAGGTCAGGCGCCAGCGCATTGATGGAACAGGTGCCACCATCGCCAATCGCCGCCAACATTTCATCGCGCCCGACGAAAAGCCCAGGGCGCGGACGGGCTTTCAGCGTGGCGGGCGGGTGTTTTGCCTCATCGGTGGAAAGCGGGCGGCCTTCCGCCACCCAGGCATCAATCCCGCCATCCAATATCGCGGCATTGTCAAAGCCAATCGCGCGCATCATCCACCAAACCCGCGTCGCCCATTGCGGGGTCTTGCGGGAATACAGCACCACGCGCGTGCCATCCCCAATGCCACACGCTGCAAGCCGCGCCGCCAGATCATCGGGCGCTGGCATGGTGAAGTTGAAGCGGCTGGTGCGATCAGAAAGCTCGCCTTGCAGATCAAGAAAACCCGCGCCAGGGACATGGCCGGCATCGTAATCCTCTCGCCCACTTTTGATCGTATAGGGGCGGCCAGTGCCGGACTCGTATAAAAGATAGGTGGTACAATCGAAGATACGAAGGCTGGGATCACTCAGATTGGCCGCAAGCCATGCGGTGCTGACAATCGCTTCTGGATGCGCATAAGCGGCCATGGAATCCTCCTGATTTCGTGACACCAAGCCTGCACTGATAGCGGCGCAGACCGCAAGCGCATCACGCAAGCAAGCGATGGATCGTCACGTCTCGCGTTTCGCGATCTTCCAATTCGCGCGTGGTCGGCACGCTGTAGCGCGCAATCGGATCAAGCCCCGCTTTCGGCAAATAGGCGCGGCCCGGATCGGCGATCAGCACCTCTGCCCCCGCTGCCACCAGGCCACGCAGCCAGGGCAGGATATGCGTGGTCATCGGCGCTTCGTAACAGACATCACCGGCAAAAATTACATCCCAGCGGCAGGCCGCGCCGACCACATCGCCGGGCGGCGTTGCCACCGAAACGCCATTCAGCGCGGCATTCAGGCGCACGGCAGCGAGCGCCAGCGGATCAATCTCGGCGGCTTCCACAAGCACCGCGCCGGCTTGCGCGGCGGCAATGGCGGCAATGCCGCAGCCGGCGGCGAAATCCAGCACGCGCTTGCCGGCCACCAGCTTCGGATCATCCAGCACCGCCCGCGCCAAGGCCTGCCCGCCCGGCCAGGCGAAGGCCCAGAAAGGCGGTTCGATGTTTTGTTCGGCGAGCCAGGCTTCGGTCGCTTGCCAGATCGGCGTAATCTCACTCGCCAAATGCAGCGCGATTTCCGGCACCAAGGGCGCGCGAGAAATCACTGTTTGGGAGGCGACGAATTCCTCTGGCGTCACAGCCGGCCCAGCAGCAAGGCCGCGGCAATGGCAAGCCCGACATCTCGATTGGCCTTGAACAGGCGAAGGCAGAGCGCTGGGTCGGCGATATCAAGCAGCATCACCTGCCGCGCCAACATCGCGCCCGGCGGCGCCAACCCCAGCAAATACCAAGGCGCCAGCCCCGCGAGCCACCCGGCCAGCGCCAGAAATGCCATGGTCAGCCCGTAGCAAAGGATCAGGAAGGGCCGGGTTTTCTCTCCAAGTCGCAGCGCGGAGGACCTGATGCCAACCAGCGCATCATCTTCCCGATCCTGATGCGCGTAGATCGTGTCATAGCCCAAAATCCAAAAGAACCCTGCGGCCCAAAGCGCTAAAGCCGCCGCATCCAGCCCGCCCATCACCGCCGCATAACCCATGGGCGCCGCCCAGGAGAATATGACGCCCAGCACCGCCTGCGGCCAATCCGTCACGCGCTTGGCCAAGGGGTAAAGCACCACTGGCACCAACGAAATCAGGCCCAACCACTGCGCCGCGCCGTTCAATTGCAGCAGGATCAGCAAAGCCGCCGCCAATACCAGCGCCAAAAACACCAAAGCATGCCGAGCCCGTAGCGCCCCGGAAGCAAGTGGCCGCCCCGCCGTGCGTTCTACCTGCCGGTCCAAATCCCGGTCCCACAGATCATTCACCACGCAGCCAGCGCCGCGCATCAGCACCGCACCCAGGCCAAACAGCGCTGCCAGCCACAGCCCCTGCCGCCAATCCGGCGCCACCAAGGCAAAGGCCCAAAGACCTGGCAGAAACAGCAGCCAGGACCCGATGGGCCGATCAAGGCGCATCAGCAGCGCATAGGGGCGCCAGGCTTGCGGCAGGCGCGCCACCCAGCCAGTGGTGCGGATATCGGTATGGCCACTCATGGGGTTATAAAGAGGGATGGAACCCCGCCATGTCCACCCCGCGCCTTTATCTTGAAACCCACCTCGCCGCCGGCCTTGAGATAGAGGTTGAGCCCGGACAGGCGCATCATCTGGGCGCCGTGCTGCGCCGTGGCGCGGGCGATGCCGTGGCGGTCTTCAATGCGCGGGATGGCGAATGGGCGGGGCGGATCACGGCACTGCGCAAGGATCGCTGCCGCATCGCGCTCGAGGCGCAAAGCCGCGCTCCGGCGCCCGCACCTGATCTGCGCCTGATGGTCGCAGCCCTCAAGCGCGATGCCATGGAATGGCTGGTGGAAAAAGCGACTGAATTGGGCGTTGCCGCCATCCACCCCGTCCTCACGCGCCGCAGCGTGGCGGATCGGGTGAACCAGGCGCGGCTTGCCGCCATAGCCCGCGGCGCGGCGGAGCAATGTGAAAGGCTCAGCCTGCCCGTGATCCACGCAGCCATGCCCCTGCACGCCGCACTAGCCACCTGGGATGGCGTGCCGCTGTTCATCGCGGCCGAACGCGCCGACGCGCCCGCCCTTCCGCAAGCGCTATCTGGGCAGCGCCTGCCGCTTGGCCTATTGATCGGCCCGGAAGGTGGCTTTGACCGCGCCGAACTTGACGCCGCCCGAAGCTACCCCTTTGTTAAGCCCATCGGCCTTGGCCCCCGCATCCTGCGGGCGGAAACGGCGGCGGTTGCGGGGCTTTCGGTCCTCGCCGCCCTGGCGGGTGACTGGTCCTGATACTGTTTTGCGCCGTCCCGGCGGCGCCCCTGGAAGGTTTTGATGTCCAATCCCGGCGAGTCCGATCCCACGCCCATCACCTCCACCCGCCAAATGGCGGAATGGTTCGCTGCCGGCTGCAAGCCTAAATCCGCCTGGCGCATCGGGACCGAGCATGAAAAATTCGGCTTCCGCCTGACGGATTACGCACCGCCACCTTATGAACCGCAGGGCATTCGCGCCATGCTGGAAGGGCTGATGGCGAAGGGCTGGGAGCCCATTCTGGACCGCGGCAACCCGATTGGCCTGAAACGCGGCGCCGCTTCCGTCAGCCTGGAACCAGGCGGGCAGTTTGAGCTTTCCGGCGCGCCCTTGGCGAATATGCATGAAGTCGCTGCCGAGCTTTTCGAGCATTTGGACGATGTGCGCGAAATCGCCGCCCCCTTGGGCCTGGGCTTTGCGCCGATTGGCTTTCATCCGCTGGCCAAGCGCGAAGACATGCCCTGGATGCCGAAGGGCCGCTACGCGATCATGCGCCAATACATGCCGCGCGTCGGCGCCATGGGGCTGGATATGATGCTGCGGACCTGCACCGTGCAGGTTAACCTCGATTTCGGTGATGAAGCGGATATGGTGGAAAAGCTCCGCGTCTCGCTCGCGCTGCAACCACTCGCTACTGCGCTTTTCGCCAATTCGCCGATATCGGAAGGCAAGAAGAACGGTTATCGGAGCCTGCGCGCCAGGGTCTGGACGGATACGGACCCGGATCGCACCGGCATCCCTGCCGTGGTGTTTGAAGATGGCTTCGGCTTTGAACGCTTTGCCGAATGGGTGCTGGATGTGCCCATGTATTTCATCATGCGCGATGGCCAATGGCTGGATGCGGCGGGGCAGAGCTTCCGCGCCTTTTTGGAAGGCCGCGCTGAAAAGCTGGCCGGCCAATCCGCCACCATGGGCGATTGGGCGGATCATGTAACCACGGTATTCACCGATGTGCGGTTGAAGCGCTTCCTGGAAATGCGCGGCGCGGATGCGGGCGCGCCTTCCATGCTGAATGCGCTGCCGGCCTTCTGGGTTGGCTTGATCTATGATGATGCCGCGCAAAAGGCAGCGCGCGCACTGACGCGGGGGTGGAGCCTCGCGGAAATCCGCGCGCTCCGTGAAGCGGTGCCGCAACAGGGCCTGACGGCGACCATCCAGGGGCGCAGCCTGCTCGATATAGGGCGCGATGTGCTGGCGATTGCGCGTGATGGGCTGAATGCGCGCGGGTTGGATGAAGCGCTATTTCTTGACCCACTTGATGCAATTTTAGCCACGGGTGAAACGCAAGCCGATCGCTGGCTTCAACGATTTGATAAGGTTTGGCATGGTGACGCGCGTATGATGCTGCGCGAAGCGGCGATTTAGCGGGTTCTTTGCCAAGCTTCGTGTCTTGTTTGAGTTCCTGAAGCTTTTCTTCATCCCTCCCGGCGACACACGCGCATATTTCACTGGAGGAAATGCCTTCGCGGTTTCTGTGTATCGTTTTGCTTGGTTGCCCCCCGCTTCCCCATCTCGCCCGATCGCCCGATCAATCCGCGGACTCGCCGGAACTTGGCAACACTTCCGCCCCATTCTGCACTCTTCTCCGTGCGATGGAGATAGCGGGTTCACGCAGAAGGCCGCGCTTTGCCTCAACGGCCAATGGCCATTGGTCGCCCCCTTCGCCGCCTGGGTTGCCGATACTGCCGCCTCAGGCACAGCATTATGTAGCGTGAACGTCGTGTTGAAGGTCCAAACGCCCGAATAACGGCCAATTGCTGGCCAGGGGCTATGCCGATCTTGCGCGCCACTATAGCCTTGCCCCAATCTAAGTGCTTGAGGAAGGATGGCCCCCTGACCCGGGGTGTCACAGGCAAGGCAAGGACGACAGGAAAGCTCATGACGGATACTCGATATTTGGCCCCGCAGACGCTTGATGAAGCGGTCAGCGCCTTTGCCGCAGCCCAAGGGGCTGCGCGGATTCTGGCGGGCGGGACGGATTTGCTGGTGCAGATGCGCGCCGGCGTCGCCACCCCTGGCTTGATTGTTGATATCAAGAAAATCGACGAAATGAACCGCATTACGGAAAACGCCGATGGCAGCTTTACCGTGGGCGCGGCGGTATCCGCTGTTTCGCTCGCGGATCATCCGCGCTTCGGCACGGTGTGGCCGGGTGTGCTGGAAGCGGTGAACCTGATTGGATCGAAGCAGGTGCAAGGCCGCGCTTCACCGGGTGGGAATCTCTGCAATGGCTCCCCCGCTGGTGATAGCGTGCCGGCCATGATCGCCGCCGGTGCGGTGGTGACGGTGCAGGGCCCGAAAGGCCGTCGGCAAATGCCGGTGGAAGCCTTCCCCGCCGGCCCGGGCAAGACCAACCTCGCCCCCGGTGAAATCCTAGTGAGCTTTACCCTACCCGCGCGCCCCGCCGGTTCGGGTGATGCGTATCTGCGCATGATCCCGCGCACGGAAATGGATATCGCGGTTGTCGGCTGCGGTGTCAGCCTGACCATGAAGGATGGTGTTTGCACCGCCGCCCGCGTCGGCCTTGGCGCCGTGGCGCCAACCGTGATGCTGGTGGAAGATGCCGCCAAGGCACTGATCGGCACCAAGCTCGATGCCGCCGCGGTTGCAGCCGCCGCTGCCGCTTGCAGCGCCGCCTGCCGCCCCATCAATGACAAGCGCGGCACCATTGCCTATCGCACCAAGGTTGCCGGCGTGCTGCTGAAGCGCGCCGTTGCCATCGCCGCCGAACGCGCCAGCCGGAGCTGATCTGATGTCAAAAATGCATGTTTCGACCACCATTAACGGGGAACCGATGGAGTTCCTGTGTGAAGCGCATGACAGCATGCTGGATGCGCTGCGCGGCCCGCTTGGCCTGACCGGCGCCAAGGAAGGCTGCGGCACGGGCGATTGCGGCGCCTGTTCCATCACGGTTGATGGCCGCCTGATTTGCGCCTGCCTGATGCTGGCGGTGGAATCCGAGGGCAAAACGCTCGGCACCATTGAAGGCATGTCGCAGGGCGGCGATTTGCACCCGCTGCAGCGCAAATTCCTGGAAATGGCAGCGCTGCAATGCGGCATTTGCACACCGGGCGTTTTGATTGCGGCGAAATCGCTGCTGGAAAAGAACCCGAACCCGACCGAAACCGAAGTGCGCTTCGGTCTAGCGGGCAACCTTTGCCGCTGCACGGGTTACGACAAGATTGTTCGCGCGGTGATGGAAACCGCCGCTGAAATGAGGGGGGCCGCCTGATGAACGATATGTCCAACAAATGGATCGGCAAAAGCACGATCCGCCCCGATGGCGCGGAAAAGGTGACAGGCCGCGCTGCCTATGCCGCCGATACCAATATGCCCGGCATGATCTGGGGCAAGGTGCTGCGCAGCCCGCACCCGCATGCGCGCATCATTTCCATTAATACCGCCAAGGCGGAAGCGCATCCCGGCGTGAAGGCCGTGGTGACGCATAAGGATGTGGTGGATTTCCCGCTCGATAAATCCGTGATGCTCGGCATCCAGGATATGCGCTGGATGTGCCGCAACATCATGGCGCGCGAAAAGGCGCTGTTCCATGGCCACCCGATTGCCGCCATTGCAGCGATTTCGGAAAAAGTGGCGGCTGAGGCGCTACAACTGATCGAAGTGGAATATGAGGTTCTGCCCTGGGTGATTGACGCGGAAGACGCGATCAAGCCCAATGCGCCAATCCTGCATGATTTCATCAAGTTCGATGGCAAGCCTTCAAACATCGCGGGCAAGCTGGAACACAAGCTTGGCGATGTGGATGCCGGCTTTGCGGAAGCCGAAGTGGTGGTGGAACGCAGCTTCCGCACTGCGCCCGTGCATCAGGGCTATATCGAAACCCATGCCTGCCTGGTGAGTGAGGCTGACGGCAAGGCAACGGTGTGGAGTTCAAGCCAGGGCCAATTCATGGTCCGCGCGATGTGTTCTTACCTGACTGGCCTGCCGCAAAGCGATATCCGCGCCATTCCGGCGGAAATCGGCGGCGGCTTTGGCGGCAAGACGATTGTCTATCTGGAACCGGTGGCACTGCTGCTGGCCAAAAAATCCGGCCGCCCGGTGAAGATGGTAATGACGCGCGAAGAAGTGATGCGCGCGACCGGCCCCACTTCCGGTTCCTTCAGCACTGTGAAGATCGGTGCCAAGAAGGATGGCACCATCGTCGCTGCGCAGGGTACTTTCTACCTGCAAGCCGGCGCGCTGCCTGGCTCGCCCATTCGTGGCGCGGCGGGCTGCGCTTTCGCGCCCTACAACATCGCGAATGTGCATTCGCTCGGCTTTGATGTGGTGTCCAACCGCTCCAAGGTTGCGGCCTATCGCGCACCAGGCGCGCCGATTGGCGCTTATGGCGTTGAATGCGTGTTGGATGAAGTGGCCGAAAAGCTTGGCATGGATCCGCTGGCGCTGCGCATGAAAAACGCCGCCAAGGAAGGTACCAAGGCCGCGCATGGCCCGGTGTTTCCGCGCATTGGTTTCCAGGAAACCATTGAAGCGGCGATGGCGCATCCGCATTACAGCGCGCCGCTTGGCCCCAATCAGGGTCGTGGTGTGGCCAGCGGCTTCTGGTTCAATGCGGGTGGCGAGAGCTCCGCGCAGGTGAACATCACGGAAGATGGCAATGTGGTGGTGACCACGGGGCATCCGGATATTGGTGGTTCGCGTGCGTCCATCGCCAATATCACCGCGGAATTGCTTGGCATTGATTACAAGCGCGTTTCCGTGCTGATCGGCGATACCGCGACGATTGGCTATTCCAACCTGACAGGCGGCAGCCGCGTGTTGTTCGCTTCCGCGATGGTGGTGACGCAATCTTCGGAAAAAGTCATCACGCAGCTCAAGGAACGCGCGGCGAAGATCTGGAAAATTGATCCCGAGGCGGTGATTTGGGACAATGGCGAAGCGCGCCCCGCAGGCGCCAATGCGGGGCAATTCCCGCCACTCAGCCTGAAGGATATCGCCGCCAAAGCGTCTGAGACTGGCGGGCCGATTGGCGCTGGCGTGCAGTTGAACACAACCGGCGCCGAAGGCGGTTTCGCGACCCATATCTGCGATGTGGAAGTGGACCCGGAACTCGGTACCGTGAAGGTGCTGCGCTACACATCCTTCCAGGATGTCGGGCGCGCGGTGCATCCGGCCTATGTGGAAGGCCAGATGCAGGGCGGTGCGGCGCAGGGCATCGGCTGGGCGCTGAATGAGGAATACATCTACAACGCCAAGGGCCAGGTGGATAACCCTGCCTTCCTTGATTACCGCATGCCGGTGTGTTCGGACCTGCCGATGCTGGATGCGGTGATGCTGGAAATCCCCAATCCCAAGCACCCGCAGGGCGTGCGCGGCGTTGGTGAAGTGCCGCTGGTGCCGCCGCTGGCCGCGATTTCCAACGCCATGTATCGCGCGACGCATAAGCGCTTCTACGCGCTGCCCATGTCGCCGCCGCGCGTTTTGGAAAAGCTGGATCAGGCGGCCGAATAAACCGCCTTTCAGCGTGAAGGTTCAGGCCCGGGGGCTTCGGCTTCCGGGCCTTGCTTTTTTGTCAGATGATGATCAGGAGAAGACCATGATAGACACGAAACTCGGCACAGGGGCCGAAGCCTCGCCGGGGCAGCACATCACGGTGCATTACACGGGCTGGCTGTTTGATGACACCGCGCCGGAAAACAAGGGGCGCAAGTTTGATAGTTCCCGTGATCGGGCCGAACCCTTTTCCTTTATGCTCGGCGCTGGCCATGTGATTGGCGGCTGGGATCAGGGCTTTGCCGGCATGAAGGTGGGCGGGCAGCGCACGCTGATCATCCCGCCGGAGCTTGGCTACGGGGCGCGCGGTGCCGGTGGCGTGATCCCACCGAATGCGACGCTGATTTTTGAGGTTGAATTGCTCGGCGTTGAGTGAGGGTTGTAAGATGCACGTGATCCGCCGTGGCGGATCACGTTCTAACGCTGGAAGGGGTGCGGATCGCTAGCACTCTTTACTTCGTCAAGGCTCTCGAAACTATCTGATACTGCCTCACGCGGCAGACAGATCAGATTGCAGGAGGCAAGTCCTGGAAAGATATTGTCGCTATTCCCCGCGAAATTTGCTGGGTTATAGAGCCAAGGCATGTGCCACAACATGCGGTAATCAAGATCCAAAAGGGCAGAGATCAATTCGGCGTGCTTGTCTAGCCGATCATTCTCGACATAAAGATAGGGGCGAAAGCGCGTGATTGTCTGGCGCGCGCCATCCAGTACCTCCTTTTCCATACCCTCAACGTCAATCTTGATCACGTGGCAGGCAGGCAACATCAGGCCATCAAGGGCAACCATCTCCACCACATCGCCATCATCATCACCAAGTGAAATGCCGCCAAAATTGCCTTCTTTACGGTAATCCACCCGTGGTACTGTAATCTCCCCCTGAGCGGCGCCAACCGCCAGACATCTCGCATCCACATTCTTAATATCATTTAACGCCAGATTGGCGCAAAGCATCTGGAAAACGACCTGCTGCGGTTCAAAGGCAATAACCTTGCCCTTGGCTCCGACCAGCTTGGCAAGATGGACTGAGTGCGCGCCGATATTGGCACCGACTTCAACTACTACCATATCTTGCCTGACCAAGTTCGAAAAAAATTGCGCTTCAAGCTCCGAAAACTCGCCATAGGAAGCAAGCGAGCCTCCGACATATTGATCACAATGATTGTAGAGCATCACACCATGGCGGCAAAGCTTCATGCGCAAATGCGAGCTTGGAAGCGTAATGCTGGCCAGCTTTTCGATCATGAGCCACACCTTTCTATTAGTTCAGAGGATAAACCTAGCGGATTTTCAAGTGGATTGAAATGTCTCGCCCCCCCCCTCTCAGGCAGCAACATAACACTATTCTGCGGCTCTGCTCTGCTGGAGAAAGGCGGTGCGGTGCGTGATACGCGGCGCAGCGGGCCATCTAGATCAGGGCTACCAAGGCGGGAACCCTGCCTGACAGGCGGATGCTATTCCCAAGTTATATTCTCGGTCGGCACCATGTTCAACCCAGCAGCGGATGGGGCTCGAAGGTATTCGTTATCTCAACGCCGCCCGGGATCTCCGCAGGGGCTTGTTCGCGTGGCAGGCAAAACAGGTTGAAGGCCGGGATCTCAGAGAAAATATTCTCGGTTTCGCCGGCGATGTTGTTCGGATTGAACGCATAGGGCAGGTGCCACCAGATGCGG
Organism: Roseomonas sp.; assembly: GCA_044345845.1. GTDB lineage: Bacteria > Pseudomonadota > Alphaproteobacteria > Acetobacterales > Acetobacteraceae > Neoroseomonas. Next base: position 60,751 of record JBIJAH010000012.1, on the reverse strand, counting down.
TATTCAAGATCAAGCAAGGTCGCAATCAGCGCCACGTGATTTTCGGTTCTGTTATCCTTGGCGTAAATCGCCGGGCGGAAACGCTCAATGGTCTGTCGCGCCCCATCGAGAACGTCTCTTTCAATGCCCTCAGCATTGATCTTAATGAGGTGGCAAGCCGGCAGCATCATATTGTCCAGGGTGACCATATCCACCACATCATCATCGGCATCGCCAGGCTCAGCGCCGTCATCATCGCTGGGCGACTGCCCGGCCTGCCCAACCTCGGCACCCACGGCCAAGCGTTGAGCATCTGTGTTTTCAATGCCATTCATCGCCAGATTGGCGCAGAGCATCTGGAAGGTCACACGGTTAGGTTCAAAGGCCAGAACACCGCCCCCTTCCCCAACAAGCTTGGCAAGATGCAATGTCTGGGCGCCGATATTGGCACCCACCTCAACAATCAGCATCCCTGGCTTGATCACGTCATCGAATAGCTGAGCCTCAAGCTCGGCAAACTCGCCATAACGATCAAGTGATTGGCCAACATTTTCATCGTTGATGTTATAAAGCATCACCCCGTGACGGCAGTGCTTCAGGCGCAAATGCGGGAAAGGCAGCGCGACACTGGCTAGTTTTTCAATCATGATAGCTCGCTTTCTGAAACCGATTCTGCCAGAATCTATCAGCCATTCTTGCCGCGCGCCAATCCTTTCGCCCGGACAGCCCTTCAGGACCCCCCCTGCATGACCCGCACCCCTAAGCAGCGCGCTGATCTTTTGCTGGTGGCGCTGGGCTTGGCGGAAAGCCGCGCCAAGGCCCAAGCGCTGATCCTGGCCGGCAAGGTCTTCATCAATGGCACACGCGTGGCGAAAGCCGGGGATCTTTTGCCTGAGGGCCTGCCCATCGAAGTGCGCGGCCAGGACCATCCCTGGGTTTCGCGCGGGGGCATCAAGCTGGCCCATGCGCTGGCGCATTTCGGGCTAAAGCCCGAAGGCCGCATCTGCCTGGATTTGGGTGCCTCCACCGGGGGATTTACCGATGTGCTGCTGCAGCACGACGCGGCCAAGGTTTATGCGGTGGATGTTGGCCATGGCCAATTGGCCTGGAAGCTACGGCAGGACCCGCGCGTGGCGGTGCTGGAAAAGACCAATGCCCGCTACCTGGATGCTCATGCCATCCCGGAACCCATCGCGGCACTGGTTTGCGATGCCGCCTTCATCGGGTTGCGCACCATTCTGCCTGCGCCGCTCGGGCTATGTGCGCCGGGTGCCTTTTCGGTTGCGCTGATCAAGCCGCAGTTTGAGGCTGGGCCAGGCCAGGTGGGCAAGGGCGGTGTGGTGCGCGACCCCGCACTGCACCGTGCCATTTGCAGCGAAATCGCGGCCTGGTGGGCGGGGTTGCCCGGCTGGCAGGTGCTTGGCATCACGGAAAGCCCCATCACCGGGCCGGAAGGCAATAAGGAATTCCTCATCGCCGCGCGCCGGGCATGAGCCAGCAACCCTGGAGCAGATCGCGTTCAGATGGAATCAACTGAACGCGTGAAGATGCTCGAAAAACAAACAGATAGAGTGGGTTGCGTGAACCCATGTGAACGCAACACGCTCTAGGGCTTGCGTAAGCCGCCCATCCCGCCTATCCGCCCCCATCCTTTTCAAGACATTCAGGGGTTAGTCACCATGGCGATCGAACGCACCTTCAGCATCATCAAGCCGGATGCTACGCGCCGGAATTTGACCGGCAAAATCAATGCCGTGTTTGAAGACGCGGGGCTGCGTGTTGTGGCGCAAAAGCGCATTCACATGACCCAGACTCAGGCCGAAAGCTTCTATGGCGTGCATCGTGAACGCCCCTTCTTCAAGGATCTGGTATCCTTCATGATCTCCGGCCCCGTGGTGGTGCAGGTGCTGGAAGGTGACAACGCGGTCGCCCGGAACCGCGAATTGATGGGTGCGACCAACCCGGCCAATGCCGCGCCTGGCACGATCCGCAAGCTTTTCGCCGAAAGCATTGAAGCGAATTCCGTGCATGGTTCGGACAGCGCCGAGAACGCCGCCATGGAAATCGCCTATTTCTTCGCCGGTAGCGAAATCGTCGGCTGAATATGCCTCACCGCCGCGGTGTTCAACCGCGGCGGTAACCAGCCCGTAATCAGTTAGAGTGTTTAATGCGGCCTCAGGTGATCGAGGGCGCGGGCATGAGCGACAGGGCTGGCAGTCAATGGGACCGGGCGGCGGCGGGGCTTGAACTTGCCCATTCGCCTGCGGAACTCCGCCAAGGGATTTCCGAAGCACTCGCCAATAATGGCGCCGGGCTTAGGCTTGATCTGCAGCCTGTATGCAGCGCGAATGGCCTGGAAACCGTGGGCTATGAGGCGCTGCTGCGCTGGGTGCACCCTGATCTTGGACCCATCCTGGCCATGGAAGCGGTGAATGCCGCAACCCAGGCAGGGCTCGCTGAGGCCTTGGACAGGTGGGTATTCGCCGAAGCCTGCCGGATCAGGGCGCGCTGGCCGCGTTCGGCCCCTTATATCTCGGTCAATATCACCGCCGAAGCCTTTCTGCGTGGCGATGGCACGTCACTGATGCGCAACGCCCTTCATGACGCGAACACAGACCCGCGCGGGATGATCGTGGAAATGCCGGCCAATGCGGTTTCGCTCTGGCATGATGCGGCGGCAAATCTGGCCGCCGGGCTGCGCGGCCTTGGCGTGGTCGCGGCCCTGGATGATTTCGGCGTGGCACGCGGCACCATTCTGGCGCTAAGGGTGATTCCCTTCCCCATGGTGAAGCTGCATCCCAGCCTTTGCGCTGGGCTTGATGGCGAAACGGCCTTGGCGCGGCGCGCCTTGGCCCTGACCACGGGCCAGGTGGAAGCGGCCCATACGCTGGGAACCGTTGTGGTCGCGAAAAGCGTTGAGACGCTGGCGCAGCTTCGCGCCCTGGAAAAGGCAGGCTGCGATGCCATGCAGGGCTGGCTGCTGGGTCGGCCGGGAAAAGTGCCTAATCTGACCGAATAAAGGGCGCGCCTTTCGTCAGCCACGTCGAACATGAAAAAGGGCGGCCCATGCCGCCCCCGCATCATCGCTTTCTGATAAGCGCCTCAGACCAAAAACACTGCCATAAGAACAAGCACCACCACCACAGCCCCGGTGGACCAGGTGACAAAGCGCGTGAAGCCGTCCCAGCTATTGCTGCGCTCGGCCAGAATATCGCCGGATTTCACTTCAACAAAATCAAAATGCTCTGTAGCGGCCATGACTTTCCTCTGCGCTTTACCGATTGCACTATTGTGTAGAAAGCAAAGCAGCGCGCGGCAAGGGGTTTAGTAGCGAATCAGGCGCATATTCCGCAGCATTGATCACTGCGCGCCCCGCTTCCACCCTAACGCGCCCCGCAGCCAACCATGAAAGCGCAGCAGGGTAGATCTGATGTTCGGCGGTAAGCACGCGCGCGGCCAGGCTCGCTTCCGTATCACCATGCAGAACCGGCACCGCAGCCTGGGCGAGGATTGGCCCCTCATCCACCCCAGCGGTCACCAGATGCACGGTGCAGCCATGCAGCCGAACCCCGGCGGCCAAAGCACGGGCATGGGTATCCAGCCCGGGAAAGGCCGGCAGCAGGGATGGGTGGATGTTGATTAACCGCCCTTCCCAGCGGCGCACGAAATCTGCGGTCAGCACGCGCATAAAGCCAGCCAGCGCAATGATTTCAACGCCATGGCTGGCCAATTCGGCTTGCATGGCGGCTTCGAAGGCGGCGCGATCACCCTTGAATGCGCGGCTTTCCACCACCGCGGTTGGCACACCCTTCGCTGCCGCCACGCCAAGCCCCGCCGCATCGGTGCGGTTGGAAAGGACAAGGACCGGTTCGGCGGGGTAATCCGGCCCGGCAGCTTCCAGGATGGCCGCCATATTGGACCCGCGCCCCGAAATAAGCAGGGCGAGCCTGGCCCGCTTCATGCGCGCGGCCAAGCCTGGGGTAGATTCTGGATGCGGATGCCTGCCGGACCAGCCGAGGCTTCCAAATGGCCGATGCGGAAGGGCGTTTCGCCTGCGCCAGTCAGGGACTGCATTGCGGCGTCCACCCCGGTTTCAGGGACCGCCAGCACCATGCCAAGCCCGCAATTGAAGACGCGCAGCATTTCGTCGGCGCTGACATTGCCGGCTTCGGCCAGAAAGGCGAAAACCGGCGGGACAGGCCAGCTTCCGGCTTCCAGCACCGCCGTCACGCCTGCTGGCAGCACGCGCGGCAGATTGCCGGGCAGGCCGCCGCCGGTGATATGCGCCACCGCATGCAGCAGGCCCGCGCGATGCAGGGCAAGCAGCGGCTTCACATAGATACGGGTTGGCGCCAGCAAGGCCTCGCCTAGCTTTTTCCCAGGCGAGAAGGGGGCGGCATCGGTAAGCGTCAGGCCGCACGCGGCCAGGATGCGCCGCACAAGGGAAAAACCATTGGAATGCACGCCGGAAGACCCAAGGCCGATCAATATATCCCCAGGCGCGACACCGGCGGGCAATAGCCGCCCTCGTTCCGCGGCGCCGACTGAAAATCCGGCCAGATCATAATCATCGGCGGCATACATGCCGGGCATTTCAGCAGTTTCGCCCCCCACCAGCGCGCAACCCGCCTGGCGGCAACCTTCCGCAATCCCGCTGATCACGGCGCTGGCTTGTTCCACGTGCAACTTTCCTGTCGCGAAATAATCCAGGAAAAACAATGGCTCAGCGCCCTGCACCACTAGGTCATTCACGCACATGGCCACCAGGTCTATCCCGACGGTGTCGTGAATGCCGGCTTCGATAGCCACGCGGAGCTTGGTGCCCACGCCATCGGTGGAAGAAACTAGTACCGGGTCCGTGAAGCCCGCGGCCTTGGGGTCAAACAGGGCGCCAAAACCGCCCAAGCCGCCCATGACGCCAGACCGGTTGGTCGCACGCGCCAGCGGCTTGATGGCCTCCACCAGCGCGTCGCCAGCCTCAATATCCACGCCCGCATCGCGGTAGGTGAGGCTTTGGGTGTTGGAACTGGTCAGGGCGACCTCCCATTTGATACAGTGAGCTGTTGCTATAGCGCCTGATCCGCGAAGGTGGAATCACCGGAGCGGTGAATCAGTCGCTCAAACTAAAGTCAGCGCCTGATCCGCGTAGGTGGAATCACCGGAGCGGTGAATCAGTCGCTCAAACTAAGTTAAGCGCCTGATCCGCGAAGGTGGAATCACCGAAGCGGTGAATCAGTCGCTCAAACTAAGTTAAGCGCCTGATCCGCGTAGGTGGGAAACCGAAGCGGTGAATCAGACGCTCACATTAAAGTCTTAGCGTGAGCCGTGGCATCGGTTCGCGCTATAACGCGGTAGAGCGCGAAGGGAAGGCTTGGATGTTGAATCGCCACTCCTGGTGGAGGGCCGGAAGGAACCATGTGGCGGTGGCTTTCGTAGGCTTCTGGCTAAGCGTGGCCGCCCTGCCTGCCCTGGCGCAAATCGCCGATATGGGCGCGCTGACACAGCGCGGCGTGCCGGCTGAAGCGACAGCGGAAAATGGCGTGGTGGCGCAGGAACGCGCCTTCACTGCGGGGCGCCGCGCGGCCTGGGACCGCATTCAGGGCATGTTCAATTCACCGCGCCGACCCACCGATGCCGAACTTGATAGCATGGTGCGGTCCATTGTGATTGAACAGGAAATCACCAGCCCGCAACGTTATAGTGGGCGCCTTACAATTCAATTTGATGCCGAATCTGTCAGGAGCTTCGCCGAAGGCGGTGAAGTGCGTGCTGCCACCCTGCCTTCTGGCACGGCGCCGGAAGCGCCGGTGTATGTCACGCCCCCCACCCCCGTATTGGCGACGCTGGAAGCGGTGGCGCGGTATGCTTCGCTGAACGATTGGCTGGAAATTCGTCGCCGCGCGACAGTGGCTGGCGTGAAGCTGGATGTGGTTGGCATTAGTGCGGATCGCGCCCGGCTGAGGCTGGGGCTACGAGTACCAGTGGGTTTGGCGCCGGAAGCGCTGGGCCAGCATGGGCTGCGCTTGGCCCCGGGCACGGGAGCGCCCAATGATCAATGGCGGCTTGGTCTTGCCGGACGGTCCTGACCTTCACCGCCTTCCGCAATCCCCGCCTGGGCTGGCGGGGGCTGGGCAATTTACCCTGCCGAATCTGATTACGCTTGCGCGGCTTTGTGCAGTGCCGGCGGCGGTGTGGCTGATGTTGCAGCATCGGCTTGATCTGGCCTTTCTGGTCTTCATCGGTGCTGGGATATCGGATGCGCTGGATGGCTGGATTGCACGGGCCTGGAATGCGCGTTCCCAGCTTGGTGCCGTGCTTGATCCCATCGCGGATAAGGCGCTGCTGGTTTCGGTTTACGTCACACTCGCGGCCATTGGTGTGCTGCCCGATTGGCTGGCTATTCTTGTGGTGTTTCGTGATTTGCTGATTGTGGGCGGCGTGCTGGTGCTTTGGGCGGTGGGGCTACCGCCCCGCATCAAGCCGATCTTTATTTCCAAGGCGAATACGGCCGCGCAGATCCTACTGGCTGCTTTGGTGCTGCTGCTTGCGGGTTTTGGTTTCAGCGCGCCCGTACTGTTGGAAGTCATGATCTGGCTTGTCGCTGCCACCACCTTTGCCTCGGGTGCTGCCTATGTGGTGCAAGCGGCGCGCCGCACTGCCGGCTGGAACGCATGAACGATCAGCGCCCACCCGCACCGACAAGGCCGGTGATCACACCGCCCGCCGCACCGCGGAATGCGACACGTGGCCAACGCTGGGGATTGTTTCTGGGTTTTGGCACTGCGCTGTTGTTCTGCCTTTGGCTGTTCCAGGGCATTCTCACACCCTTCGTGCTGGCCGCGACCATTGCCTATTTTCTTGATCCCCTGGCCACGCGGCTGGCGCGGCTTGGCATTCCGCGCGGCATTGGCGCCTTTCTGCTGGTGACCTTGCTCGGCGCCGTTACGCTAATTGCTCTGCTGCTCCTGTATCCGCTGATATTGGCGCAGCTGGGCGTGCTGGTGCAGCGCCTGCCTGTCTATATCGCGGGCATTGGTCAAGCCTTGCGCGACTTGCTGACGAAGCTTGAGGAAACGCTTGGGCCGGACATGCTTGACCAGCGCCTGCGCGAATTGGCCATCAGCCAGGCTGGGTCCATGCTGTCCTGGCTGGGTGGCGCCGCAACGCGGCTAATTGGCGGCGGCTTCGCGCTATTCAGCGTATTCACCTTTGTGGTGGTCACACCCGTTGTCGCCTTCTATCTGCTGCGCGATTGGCCGGCGATGCTGACGCGCATTGAAAGCTGGCTGCCGCGCCGCAGTGCGAAGGTGGTCAGACAAATCGCGCGCGATACTGATCGCGTGCTTTCTGCCTGGCTGCGCGGGCAATTGCTGTGCTGCTTGGGCCTTGGCGTTTTCTACGCCGTCGCGCTGCATTTGGCGGGGCTGGAGCTTGGCATCACCATCGGCATCATGTCGGGCTTCCTGACCTTCATTCCTTATGTTGGTTCCATGACCGGTTTCGCCACCGCCGTGCTGCTGGCTATCGGGCAATTCGGTTCCTGGCAGGAAGTACTGGTGATTGTGGCGATTTTCGTGATCGGCCAAGGTATCGAAGGCTATGTGATCTACCCCTATCTTTTGGGCAATCGCGTCGAACTACACGCCGTTTGGGTGATTTTCGCGCTTTTTGCGGGGGGCGTGGCGTTTGGTTTTCTGGGCGTGCTGCTGGCCGTGCCCATGGCGGCAGCGATTGGGGTGATCACGCGGTATTGGCTGAGGCGTTATCTGGAAAGCCCGCTTTATCTTGACCCACCACGGACCGGTCAATGATGCGCCAATTGGCCCTGCCGCTGCCCATTGCGGCTTCCCTCGACGCGCGTGATGTGATTGCCGATGCAAGCAATGCAGCCGCGCGAAGCTGGCTTGCTAAGCCGGAAGCCTGGCCGCTTGGGCGGCTCGCGTTATTTGGCGAAGCGGGGCTTGGCAAGACGCATCTGGCACGCGCAGCGGCGGCGCGCTTTGGTTGGCGCTGGCTGGATGGCATGGGTTTGCGTGGCCTTCCGGCACCTGCCCCCCAGGGTAGTGTGGTGGATGATGCGGATTGCGTAGCGGATGAGGCTGCGCTGCTGCATCTGGTCAATCTTTGCGCCGAACGGGGCGAAACCCTACTGCTGATTGGGCGCGCACCACCGGCACGCTGGCCGCTGCGCCTGCCTGATCTGGCTAGCCGCTTGCGCGCCACCCAGGCGGTCGGACTTGGCCCTGCATCCGATGCGCTGCTGCGCGGCTTGCTCAGCAAATTCTTCGCTGATCGGCAGTTGCGGGTCGAGCCCGATGTGCAGGCTTGGCTACTCACGCGCCTCCCCCGCGACGCGACGAGCCTCGCTGAAGCGGTGGCGCGCTTGGATCGCGCCGCGCTTGGCATGGGCGGGCGTATCACGCGCCCCCTCGCACGGTTTGCTCTGACCGAATGGCTTTCAGATCAGGCATTTTGTGAAGATTCTGAGACTGAACGGCGCGTCCCCTCGCCTTCCCCCGTGCCTCTGCTATAGCCTTGGCGCATGAGCGACATCATGCCAGATATCGAAGCCTTCCCGCTGGCGGAAAGCCCAGCGCGCTTCAGCAATCGGGAGCTTTCCTGGCTTGCCTTCAATCAGCGTGTGCTGGAAGAAGCGGGCAATGCGCGCCACCCCTTGCTGGAACGGCTGCGCTTTGTGGCGATTTCAGCGAATAACCTGGATGAGTTTTATTCTGTCCGCGTCGCGGGGCTTGTGGGACAGGATCGTGCAGGTATCGGCACGCCATCGCCTGATGGGCTGACACCAGCACAACAGCTTGCTGCCATTCATGAACGAGCGCGTGCGCTGATTGATGGCCAGCAGGGTTCATGGCGGGCCTTGCGCGCGATGCTGCGCGAAGCGCATCTGATGGTGGTGGACCGGCCAGATCTGACCGATACGGATAAGGAATGGCTGGAAGAATGGTTCATGGACCGTGTCTTCCCTGTGCTGACGCCGCTTGCCGTGGACCCGGCACATCCCTTTCCTTTCATTGCCAATCTTGCGCTTTGCCTTGTGTTCAAACTGGTGCGCGAAGAGGATGGCGGGACCATGCGCGCGTTGTTGCCGCTGCCGCCGCAGGTGGAGCGCTTCATCCGCCTGCCATCGCGCCGCGGTTCGGGGGCGATGCGCTTCGCATTGCTGGAAGATGTGATCCTGCTGTTCCTGGATCGGCTTTTCCCCGGCTTTATCATGGCGGAAAGCGGGTTGTTCCGTCTGATCCGCGACACGGATGTGGAATTCGAAGAAGAAGCGGAAGACCTTGTCCGTTCCTATGAAAGCGCCTTGAAGCGCCGCCGGCGCGGGCGCGCCATCCGGCTTTCCGTGACTGCCAATACACCTTCCGATATTCTTGATTTCGTCGCCGAGGAATTGGATGCGCCACGGTCAGAAGTTTTTGTCGTTGACGGCCTTCTGGCGCTTTCCGATCTGACGCAATTGATCGTGGATGACCGGCCTGATCTGCTGTTCACGCCCTATACGCCACGCTTTCCCGAACGCATCCTGGATTTTGGCGGTGATTGTTTTGCCGCCATCCGCGCCAAGGATATTGTGGTGCATCACCCTTATGAGAGCTTCGATGTGGTGGTGCAATTCCTCAGGCAGGCCGCGCGTGATCCGAATGTGATCGCGATCAAGCAGACATTGTACCGCACCACGCGCGACAGCCCCATTGCCAAGGCGCTGATTGAAGCGGCTGAGGCCGGCAAAAGTGTCACCGGCATTGTGGAATTGAAGGCGCGCTTTGATGAGGAGCGCAACATTGCGCTGGCGCGCGAATTGGAAGCCGCCGGAGTGCAAACAGTATTTGGTTTTGTAGAACTGAAAACCCACGCCAAGGTCAGTTTAGTGGTGCGACGCGAAGGGCAGGCTTTGCGGTCCTACGCACATTTCGGCACGGGCAATTACCACCCCGTCACGGCGCGTATCTATACCGATCTTTCCTATTTCACCGCCGATCCAGCGCTCACGCGCGATGCTGCCAAGCTGTTCAATTACATGACCGGCTATGCGCGGCCCGAGACGATGGAAAAGCTTGCTTTCTCACCGCTCACGACGCGCCCCACCTTGCTCGCGATGATCCGCCAGGAAATCGCCTTCGCCAAGGAAGGCAAGCCGGCGGCGATTTGGATCAAGATGAATTCGCTGGTGGATGAAACCCTGATTGATGCGCTGTATGAGGCATCGAAGGCCGGCGTGAAGGTGGATGCCATTGTGCGCGGCATTTGCTGCCTGCGCCCTGGCGTGCCCGGGCTTTCCGACAATATCCGCGTGAAATCCATTGTCGGGCGCTTTCTGGAACATTCGCGCATCTATGTTTTTGGCAATGGGCATAGGATGCCATCGCGCCGCGCCAAGGTTTATATCTCCTCAGCCGATTGGATGGCGCGCAATATGGATTGGCGTGTGGAAACCATGGTGCCGGTGGAAAACGCCACCGTGCACGCGCAAATTCTTGATCAGATCATGGTCATCAATCTGAAGGATACGCTGCAAAGCTGGCAGTTGGGTCCGGATGGGCATTGGGCGCGGATCGAAGCGCCCGAAAATGGCGTCTCCGCGCATGAATATTTCATGACCAACCCGTCGCTTTCCGGGCGCGGTAGCGCTTTGGCCCGTGCGCCCCGACGCCAGCGGCAAGATCGTGTAAAGCAGGATTGATGGACGGCGCTGCTCTCAATGCCCAAACGAATGCGATGAAATCCGCCATGCGCTGCGGTGTGGTGGATTTGGGTTCCAATTCCGTCCGCTTAGTTGTCTTTGAAGGGCGCAGTCGCAATCCGGTTGCCATCTTCAATGAAAAGGCTGTGCTCGGGCTCGGCCGCGGGCTGCATGACACGGGGCAGCTTAATCCTGATGCGGTGGGCCAGGCGCTGACCATCATGCAGCGCTACCATGCGGTAGCGCGCGCCATGGGCGCCGACCCGATTGAGGTTCTGGCCACCGCTGCCGTGCGGGATGCGTCCAATGGCGCAGCCTTTGTCGCGGCATTGGGCGAGAGATTGCCCGGCGTGCCCATCCATATCTTGACAGGTGATGAAGAAGCGCGGCTTTCCGCCGATGGTGTGCTGCTGGGCTTCCCAGGCGCTGATGGTATTCTTGGCGATATTGGCGGTGGTTCCCTGGAATTGGTGGAAATCAACCAGGGTGTGCAGGGCAAAGCTGGCAGCCTACCGATTGGCACTATTCGGCTTGCCGATCGCGCAAAGCAGGATATCGGCAAAGCGCGCGCCATTGTTAGTGAGGACTTGGCGCGGTTTCCTTGGATCAGTGACGCATCTGGGCGCGATTTGTATCTTGTGGGTGGCGCCTGGCGCGCCATGGCGCGGATGCATATGGCACAAACCGGCTACCCGCTTTCCATCGTGCATCATTACGCCTTGGCGCGCGAAGAAGCGCGCGATTTGTCAGGTGTATTGATGGCGGCCACGCGACGCACGCTGGAACGCATGGCCGGCGCGCCTAGCAAGCGCCTGGCTGATCTGCCTTTCGCCGCGCTGGTGCTGCGCCGGCTGTTGCGCGCCAGCGGTGCGCGCCGTGTGATCTTCAGCGCCAATGGGTTGCGCGAAGGTTGGTATGCGCGCTTGATTGATACCGCTGAGCGTAAGCGCGACCCCTTGCTGGCTGCGGCGCGCGATATGTCACAGCGCTTCGGGCGCGATCACACCATGCCACCGGCGCTTTTCGCTTGGACAGCGCCGCTTTTTGAGGATGAAACACCGCTTGCGATTGGGCTGCGCGAAGCCGCCTGTTGGGTGAGCGATATCGGCAGCCATGATCATCCGGATTATCGCGCCGAACACGCCTTCTACCGCGTGTTGCGCCAGCCGGGTGTTGGCATTGATCATCATGGGCGCGCTTTCCTCGCCCTTGCCGCGGCCTTGCGTTATGAGGCTGAGGCAGAAGCACCTTTCCTGCCCTCTGCCCGATTATTGATTGATGTCGGTACGCTCAGGCGGGCGGAGATTTTGGGCGCGGCCTTCAGGCTTGCCTATACGCTTTCAGGCGGCACGCCCGTTCTTTTGGCGGGCACAGCCTTGGAACGCCGGGGCGGGCGCTTGGTGCTGCGGCTGGTTGAAGGCAGCGGTGTTTTCGCGGGCGAAAGCGTATTGCGCCGGCTTGAAACCTTGGCTGCCGTGCTTGGCCTGGAATCAACCGTGCAGGTAACGCGCGCCGGCTGATATGCGGCCCTGAAAGATAACCGACCGGGCTTTACAGCCCAGTCGGCAAAATCCATCCAAAGCCTTAGTGCAGTTCCCGTTCACCTTCGTTCACGGGAAGTGCTCTAAGATTTTTTGATCGCATTTCCCGAGCGGCCATTGATTCCACTTGGCTTGAAAATGCTCCGTTTGATCGCATTTTCCGAGTCGCCAAGTGATTCCACTTGGCTTGAAAATGCTCACGGCATCGCGACATCAATACCCTGATAGAAGTAGTTCTGCGCGCGGATTTCATCATCCGTGAGCCGCCGGCCCGCCGGGATCACCACCGTGCCATCCTGGCGCGTGATTGGGCCTTCGAACGGGTGCAGCGTGCCGGCGGCGATGGCATCGCGGATGCGCGTGGCCTCGCTCACTTCCTCGGGCGTCATATTGGTGAAGGGGGCCATGCGGAACATACCGCTGCCAAGCCCGCCCCAGGTATCCGTCGGGCGCCAGGTGCCATCCAGCACTGCCTTGGCACGCTCAGCGTAATAATCACCCCAATTATTGACGCTGCTGGTCAGGTGGGCGCGCGGTGCGAAGCGTGTCATGTCTGATGCTTGGCCGAAGCCGAAGACGCCGCGCTGTTCGGCAAGTTGCAGCGGCGCCGGGCCATCCGTATGGCTGCACAACACGTCGCAACCCTGGTCAATCAGGGCGCGGGCCGCATCGGCCTCTCGCGCTGGGTTCGACCAAGCATTCACCCACACTACGCGCACCTTCATGGAAGGGTCCACGGACCAAGCGCCGCGCATCACGGTGTTGATGGCGCTGATCACCTCCGGCACCGGGAAGGTAGCGACATAGCCGATGGTCTTGGAACGCGACTTGCGTGCCGCGATCACGCCCTGGACATAGCGGCCTTCGTAGAAGCGGGCATTGTAGATTGCCATATTCGGCAGCGTCGTCGGGCCGGTCGCGTTTTCGAAAAATACGCCCGCGTGCTGCGGCGCCAGGCGCTGCGTGGGGGCGAAATAGGAAAAGCTGGTGGTGAAGATCAGTCGGTGACCGGTGCGGACCAGCTGCGTCACAACGCGGTCGAAGTCGGGCGGCGCCACGGATTCGACCGTGGTGGCAGTGACGCGGTCGCCCAGTACCTCGGCCATGCGGCGGCGGCCTTGATCGTGCATGTGGGACCAGCCGAAATCGCCGACGGGGCCGATCAGGACGACGCCTACGCTAAGCCGCGACTGTGCTTCGGCCTGCTGGCCGGCCAGCGTTGCGCCGGCAAGACCGGCAAAACCAGCCATAAGGTGGCGACGGGTGATGTTCATGAAGCTCTCCCAGAAAAACGATTTGGATTAAGCAAATTTAATGCCGAAAGCATTTTCAAGCCAAGTGGTATCACTTGGCGGCTCGGAAAATGCGATGAAACAACACGTGGAAGGCCCTATCTGTCGGGCACGAAGGGCACACCGAGTGAGGCCGGCCCCGCCGCCCCGCCCCGCCTTGCCCGCATAATGAGCACCAGGACCAGGATCGTGATCAGATAGGGCAAGGCCGCCAGAAACTGCGACGGCAACGGCACCCCCGCCGATTGCGCATGCAGTTGCAGGATCGTCAGCGCGCCGAACAGATAGGCGCCGACCATGGCCCTCCAGGGCAGCCAGGAAGCAAAGACCACGATGGCGAGTGCGATCCAGCCCCTGCCCCCGGTCATGCCGCTGGTCCAGAAGGGGGTATAAACAAGCGACATATAGGCCCCTGCCAAGCCGGCGCAGCCGCCACCAAACAGGATAGCAAGAAGCCTGATCCGCCGCACGGGATAGCCCAGCGCATGCGCCGCCGTGTGGTTCTCGCCGACCGCGCGCAAGACAAGGCCCGCCCGGCTTTTGGTGAGGAACCACCAGACGGCAACGACCAAGGCGATGGAGGCATAAACAAAGGGGTCCTGATGGAACAACATCGGTCCAATGAACGGGATATCGGACAGCCAAGGGATTTCGATCTTGCCAATGCCCGCGCTCTGCACGCCCACAAAGGACGCGCCGATCACGCCCGAAAGCCCAAGCCCAAGGATGGCGAGTGCCAGCCCCGCCGCGACCTGATTGGCCGCAAGCCCAAGCACGAGTGCGGCAAAAACCAGGGACAGTGCCATGCCCGCCAGCACGGCGACCAGCACGCCAAGCGTTGAAGACCCGGTCGTGATCGCCGCCGCAATGCCGGCGGCGGCGCCGATGATCATCATACCCTCAACGCCCAGGTTCAAAACGCCAGCGCGTTCCACAACCAATTCGCCAAGCGCTGCAATCAGCAGCGGCGTGGAGGCAGTGATGATGGTCAGGATGATTGCTTCGAACAAGGTCATGCGGCGGCGCCCCGCAGCAGGCGGAAGCGATACAAAAGCAGGCTATCGCAGGCCAGCACGAAGAACAGCAATAACCCTTGCAGCACGCGCGTTGCATCCAAAGGCAGGCGCAGCATGATTTGCGCATTCTCGCCACCGATGAAGGTGATGGCGATGAAAATGCCGGCGAATAAACAGCCAATGGGATTAAGCCGCCCGAGGAAGGCAACGATGATGGCGGTGAAGCCATAGCCAGGTGAAAGGCCGGGCTGCAATTGCTTGATTGTGCCCGCGGCTTCCAGCACGCCCGCAAGTCCCGCAAGCGCGCCAGAGATCATGAAAACCGTGATGATCAGCAGCGTTTCGGAAAACCCGGCAAAACGCGCGGCGCGCGGCGCTTCGCCCACCAGGCGGATTTCAAACCCCTTCAGCGTGCGCCCCATCAGCAGCATGAAGGCAAACACAACAGCAATCATGATCGGCGTGCCGATATTGAGCCGCCCGCCCGCCATCAGGAGCGGTAGCGTCGCCTCCGCTTCAAACACCACACTGTTGGGCATGTTGAAGCCCGCCGGATCGCGCCAGGGGCCGCGCACCAGGTAATCCAGCAGCAATTCCGCGACATAAACCAGCATCAGGCTGGTCAGAATTTCATTGGCGCCGAAGCGGGTGCGGAGCAGCGCCGGAATCAGCGCAAAACAGGCGCCGGCCATGGCGCCCACCAGCAGCATCACCGGCAAAAGCCACGGCCCCTGCGTGCTGCCATGGGTGATGATGGCGATATAGCCACCCGCCATGGCGCCCAGCAGGAATTGGCCCTCGGCGCCGATATTCCAGACCTTGGTGCGATAGCAAACTGCCAGCCCAACCGCGATCAGCACCAAGGGTGTCGCCTTCACCGCCACTTCCTGCAAGCCCCAGGAATCCGACAGCGGATCAAGGAAGTAAGTGCTCAGCGCCGCCACCGGGTCCTTACCCAGCAGCGCGAACATGATGGCCGCCGAGATCAGCGTGAGTGCCACGGAGATAAGCGGCGAGATCAGCATCAGGCTGATCGGCGTTTCGGTGCGACGCTCCATAACAAGTTTCATCACGCCGCCATCCCAGCCCCGCCCATGAGCAGGCCGAGCGATTCGCGTGTTGCCCCGGCGGTTGGCATGGCGGGCGAAAGCCGGCCCATGAACATCACGCAAAGCCGGTCGGAGATTTCGAGCAGCTCATCCAAATCCTGGCTGATCACCAGCACGGCGCTACCCGCGCGCGCCAAATCCATCAGCGCCTGGCGAATGGTGGCGGCAGCACCAGCATCCACGCCCCAGCTTGGCTGCGCCACCACCAAAAGGCCAGGGCTGCGCGCGATTTCGCGCCCAATCACAAATTTCTGCAAATTGCCGCCGGATAGCGCGCGCGCTTCCGGATCGGCTGGGCCTTTGCGCACATCAAAGGCGCGCACCACCTTGCCCACGAAGTCAGTCAGCTTCGCGCGATCCACCAGCCCATGGCGCAGGAAACCATTGGTGGCGTGGCCGGATAGCAGAGCGTTCTCTGTCAGCCGCATGGTGGGTGCTGCGCCATGGCCAAGCCGTTCTTCCGGCACAAAGGCTGCACCGCGCTTTCGGCGTTCATTGATCCCGGCGTGGCCCACCGCAACACCATCCATCGCGATAGCCTCGGCATGCGGCGCCACTTCTTCGCCGCTGAGCGCTGCAAAAAACTCATCCTGACCATTGCCGGCGACACCTGCGATGCCCAGCACCTCACCGGCGCGAAGCTCAAGATTTACATTGGCAAGCGCAATGCCATGGGTATGCAGCGCGGGCAGTGAAAGCGCGGAAACCGCCAAGCGCACCGGGCCTTGCGCTTCGATGTGATCATGGCGGATGGGCACGACATCACCGCCCATCATCATGCGCGCAAGGCTTGCCGCGGTTTCAGCGCGCGGATCGCAATGCGCTACCACCTGCCCGCCACGCAGAATGGTCGCGGCTTCACAAATGCGGCGCACTTCTTCGAGTTTGTGGGAGATGTAAAGGACCGAACGCCCCTCAGCCCGCAGTCTTGCAAGTGTGGCGAAAAGCCCCTCGGCTTCCTGGGGCGTCAGGACTGAGGTCGGTTCATCCAGGATCAGCAGCCTTGGGTCCTGCATCAGGCAGCGCATGATCTCAACGCGCTGGCGTTCGCCAACGGAAAGCCGCCAGACTTCACGGCTGGGATCAAGTGGCAGGCCATAGGCGCGGCTGGTTTCAGCCAAACGTGCGGCGATTTCATCCAAGGGCTCAGCGCCATCAAGCGCGAGGGCGACATTTTCGGCGACCGTCAGCGCCTCAAACAACGAGAAATGCTGGAAGACCATGCCAATGCCAAGCGCACGGGCGGCGCGGGGGATTTCCACCGCAACGGGCGCGCCGCGCCAGACCAGCCGGCCCGCATCCGGGCGCAGCAGCCCATAGATGATCTTGACCAGGGTTGATTTGCCGGCGCCATTTTCGCCGAGCAGCGCGTGGATCTCGCCGGGTGCGACCTTCAGCTCCACGGCGTCATTCGCAACCAAGGCGCCGAAACGCTTGGTGATGCCCTCAGCGGCAAGAAGCGGTAGGGGTGCCTGCATGACAGGCGTGTAACCTTTTTCCGGGGCGTGATCTATGCCGCAGCCGGCCCCCCGACATCATTCTCACCCCAGGCCAAGCGCCGAGAAAAGCCGCGCCGAAGGCGGCCAGGCTTCCATGATCTCCGCCCGCTTGGCGATGGCGCCAACACCGCCCAGGACCAAAATGAGGATGGAGGCCACCCAAGCGGCCCGCAGCCGGCGGGATGAGGCAGCATCATTCGCCGATTCCGGTGGCGAATCCTGCGCCACCAGGGGTTCAGGGGGTAGCGCAGGTGCGGCTGGCGGTTCTTCCACCACAACGGGTGCGGGCGGTGGCGGGGCTGGCGGCGGTGGGGGTGGGGCAGCAACGGCTTCGGGTTCCTGCCAACCCTTGGTCTTGGGCGCAGCCGATTCCGGAATGGGGAACACCGCCCGGCACTGGCTGCAGCGGAGCGGGCGTGTTGGGTCTGCCAGTAGGCGTTCGGGAACCTCAAAGGCCGCGGCGCAATCGGGACATTGGATCAACATGCATCTATTTTCCGTCAGCGCCCGCTTCTCGGCAAGGGAAAGATTGAGCCCGAAGCCCGTGCCATGCAAAACAACACCCATGGTGAGATTCGGGCGCGTCGGGCTGGCCTATCCAACACCCCGGGGCGACTCGGGGCAGGAAGCGTTGCATGATGTTTCCTTCGCACTCGGGGAAGGCAGCTTCACCTGGCTGCTGGGGCCTTCCGGCGCCGGGAAAAGCTCAATCCTCAGGCTGATGCACGCCGCGCTCAGGCCCACACGCGGCGTGGTTTCGGTGCTGGGTACCGATATCGGGCAGGCTGATCGCGCCGCGTTGCCGGCGCTAAGGCGCAAGATTGGGGTGGTGCATCAGGAATTCCGGCTGCTGCCGCATCTTTCCGCCTGGGATAATGTGGCGCTGCCGCTGCGGCTTGCGGGGCGGGGCGAAGCGGCGATTCGCCAGGATGTGAATGAGATTCTGGAATGGCTGGGCCTGACCGCAAAAGCCGCCCGCGCCCCGGCGGAGCTTTCCGGCGGCGAACAGCAGCGCATTGCGATAGCCCGCGCCATTATCACCCGCCCCGCCCTGCTGATTGCCGATGAGCCAACATCGGAACTGGATGTATTCGAAGCGAGGCGCCTGATTGCACTGTTCGTGGAAATGAACCGTCTGGGCACGGCGATTGTGTTGGCAACCCATTCCGAGGATTTGCCCGCGCGCCACCCGGCACGCGTGATCACCCTGGCTGAAGGCAGAATGATTGATGCGCCGTGAAGCAGGGGGCAGGGGGGACCCGATTGGTCTCAGGCGCGCGCTGGCGGACCCGCTGCTGGTGGGGCTGATTGCGGCCATGGCCCTTTTTGCCGCCTTTGCGGTGGCAGGGCATGAGGCTGTAACTCAGCTTGCCACGCGCTGGCAGCAAGGCGCCAATGCCGCGATTACTGTGCAAATCCCAAATCCCACGCCCGCGCGGATGGATGCGGCGCTGGAAGCGCTGCAAGCCCTGCCCCAGGTGGCTGAGGCCCGCGCAGTGGACCCGGCGCGCATGGCAGAATTGCTGCGGCCTTGGCTTGGCGATGTCGCCGGGTTGCCTCTGCCAGGCGTGATTGAATTGCGCTTGGGCGATCTTGCGGCGGACCCAGTGCTGATTGGGGACCGTGTGGCGGAAGCCGTGCCTGGCGCGGTGACAGAAGCGCATGGCGTATTTGTCGCGCGGCTGGCGGCATTGGCGCGCGCGCTTTCCGCTGCGGCGCTTACGGCCCTGTTGCTGGTGGCCGCGGTGGCTGCGGCAGTGGTGGTGATTGCGGTGCGCGCGGGCATAGCTACGCGGCGCGATTCGGTCCTGGTGCTGCACATGCTGGGCGCGACGGACCGCGATATTGCCAGCCGTTTTGCACGCCGCACTGCTTGGCTTGCCCTGCTGGGCGCAGCGCTTGGTGTTGTTTTTGCTCTCGGGCTGCTTGCGGCGCTGCTGCAGATGGCGGCACCAATCCTGCCCGATGCGGGATGGCAAATTCTGCCTTGGCCGGGGCTTGTGGCGATTCCGCTACTGGCAAGCTTGGTGGCCTGGGCGGCGACAACAGCAAGCATCCTTTCATGGTTACGGCGCCTGCCATGAAGGCGCGCTTGCTTTGGCTTTTACCGATGGCGTTGCTGCTGCTTTGGTTTGGCGGCTTCATTTGGTTCCTGCGCGCCACGCAGGAAACCGCGATGGATGGGTCTGCCACGGATGCCATTGTGGTGCTGACCGGCGGGGCGGAACGGGTGGAGACTGGCTTTCGCCTATTGGCCGAAGGCTTGGCACCCCGGCTTTTTGTCTCGGGCGTGCATCCTGATTCGCGCCTTGCGGATCTGGCACGCGGTGCCGGCATTGATCCGGCCAAACTGCCCGGCCGAGTGGAGTTGGGCCGTGCGGCAGCATCCACGCGCGGCAATGCGGTGGAAATAGCTGCCTGGGCCAAGCAGAACCGCATCACCACCATCCGGCTGGTCACGGCAGGGTATCACATGCCGCGCGCGCGGGCCGAATTGCGCCGCGCCATGCCGGCACTGGGCGTAGTGCCTCATGCAGTAACGCCGGCCAGGCTGCGCGAAACAGGCGCCTTTTGGCGGCCACGCATTTGGGGGCTGATGCTTGGCGAGTATATGAAGTTCCTGGGCGCGGAAGCTGGGCTTTCGGCATTTTTTGGTGGAAAGCGCGCATGATCTGGTTGCGTTCCTGCATCTTCAACACGTTTTTCATGACGTTTACGGCGTTCTCTTCCGTGATTGCCATGCTGTTGCTGCCCTTTCATCCAAGGTTCATACGCCGCTTCATTCGGCTTTGGGCGCGCAGCATCATCTGGTTGATGCGCATCATTTGCGGCATTCGCGTGAAGGTGATCGGGCTTGAACATATCGCACCGGGTGCCGCCATTATCGCTTCCAAACATCAATCAGCCTTTGACACCTTTGTCTGGCCAGCTTTGCTTGCGCATCCAAGTTATGTCCTGAAGCGTGAATTACTGGATCTACCCTTTTGGGGCCGCGCGGCGCGCCATACCGGCGCCGTGGCGGTTGACCGTGATGGCGGCGGCGCGGCGCTGCGCGGCATGGTGCGGGATGCCAAGCGCGTGCTGGATGAAGGCCGGCCCTTGGTGATTTTTCCGGAAGGCACACGTTCTGGCCCCGGGGAAAGAGTACCCTATCAGCCCGGGGTCGCCGCGCTGGTCATCAACAGCGGCGCGCCCTGCTATCCCGTTGCGACCGATAGCGGGCGCTGCTGGGGCAGGCGCGCCTTTCGGAAGATGCCCGGGGTGATTTCCATTGTGGTCCTGCCGGCGCTGCCGCCTGGCTTGGCCCGTAAGCCGCTGATGGAAGCGCTTGAGGGCCAGATTGAGGCGGAAACTGCGCGATTGATGGCCGGCGCAGAGGCTGTGGATAAGTCTGGGGAATAAGGCCGCGCACCTTTTCCCATTTCACATGAAACAAGCCGCGCAACGCCTGAAAAGACAGGCTTTTTCTGCGCGGTTATGGCCTTGGGGATAAACCGCCGGCAGGCGCCGCTTCAGGCCGGCTGCAGCCGGACCTGGCGCAAGCGAAACAACAGCCAAAGCGCGATGGAAAGATTGACGAGATTCCACGCAATGCCGTTCCACATCGCCGCCGTATAGCCACCGGTTGCGTCGAACAAGGCGCCCGCCATCCAGCCACCCACCGCCATGCCAACCATGGTGGAAGAAAGTGCCAGTCCAACACGACTACCGGCCTGCGATGGGGGAAAATTCTCGCGCACAATCATGGCGTAGCAGGGCACCAGCCCGCCCTGGAACAGGCCGAACATAAAGGACACCAGGAACAGCGCCATCAAGCCATCAGATGGCAGAAACAGCAGCAGCGCGATGCCTTGAAGCATGGATGAAAGCACCAGCGTTCTGACACCGCCGATACGGTCCATGATGAAACCAAAAATCAGGCGCGAAGCGATACCGCTGGCGAGCATGACGGACAGCATCTGCGCGCCGCGCGCCGCGCCGAACCCAAGGTCCACGCAATAAGCGACGATATGCACCTGCGGCATGGCCATGGCGATGCAGCAGGTAATCCCCGCCAGAATGATCAGCACCTGCAAAAGATTGGGCGAAATATTCAGCGCCATGGGATTGCGCGGCGCCACGGTGCCGGGCTGCGGCATGACGGGCATGGGCGCGCGGGTGCGCAACAGCAGGGCAAGGGGGACGATGGTCAGGAAGCTCGCAATCCCCATGATCAAATGCGCCTGGCGCCAGCCGATCGTGGAAATGCCCCATTGCAGCAAAGTCGGCCAGAAAGTGCCGGCGAAGTAATTGCCGGAAGCCGCCAGCGCCAGGGCAATGCCGCGCCGCTTTTCAAACCAAAGGGAGACATCGGCGATCAGTGGGCTGAACACTGCCGCTGCGCCAAAGCAGCTCAGCAGCACGCCATAGGAAAGACCGAAGGTGAAAAGGCTCGGCGCAAGATAGGTTGCAATACCGCCAAGCCCGATGGAGGTCGCGCCGATCAAGACTGGCACCATGACACCGAAGCGATCAGACAGCTTGCCCATGAGCACGCCACCCACCATGAAACCCACCATGGTCATGGTATAGGGAAGCGAAGCGCCAGCGCGGAGCGTGCCGAATTCCGCTTGCACGGTGGGCAGCACCACCACCACGGTCCACATCGGCGCGCTGCCGATCATGCTGATCAGCAGCGCAATCGCCAAACGCGTCCAGGCAGCGCGGCCATCCAAGCGGCTGTCACGCATCATGATGGCGTCGCTTCATTCTGGGTTTCCTCGGCAAGATTATAGTGGACGCTGGCAGCTTTGGTGACCGCGCGCCAGCCCTTACTTGCTTCCCGGTGCCCAGCGATAGGTGCGGGCTGTGGCTTCACCCATCAGCATGGCGCGATCACTATCCGAAAGCTGATCCGAATTCAGGAAAGAATCCACGCCTTCCCGATAGGTCATCAATTCCACCGCGCGAGTCCAATCCGTGCCCCAAAGACAGCGCTGCATACCAAAAGCATCGAAAATGCGCGCGAGCGGTTCCCAAATATCGCTGTATGGATATTCATTGCGTAAGAGTGTGCAGGCGCCGGTGATTTTCACGACGATATTGGGGAAAGCGGCAAGGGCTAGCAGCTTCGGCAATTCGGCAAAGGGGGTGTCGAGGCGCGGCGGTTCAAAAGGCTGTTGCAGGCCAAGATGATCTATCACCAAGCGCGTATCCGGATTGCGCCGTGCCAATTCATGCACCTGATCCAGCCGACCCCAGCACAAAAGATTGACCGGCACATCACGCTTCGCAGCGGTTGCCAGCACGTGGTTGATGCCAGGGTCAGCCGGGTCTGCTGAAACATCGCCGCGCATCATGATGCGAATGGCAACAGCGCCAGGGGTAGCCTGCCAATCCGCGATGGTTTCAGCGACACCAGGATCATTGGGATCAACGGGCTTCACCAGCGCGAAGCGATCCGGATAGGTATTGCGGACAGAAACCGCATAGCTCGCGTCAAAGCGGTACATGGTGAAGGCAGAAACCAGAATCGCGCCAGCGACGCCGACCGCATCCATGGCCTTGACCATGTCAGCGCCAGTGACCTCTGGCGGGCCATGCAGCACGGCATGCCAGGGCCGCCCGGGATGATTGCGTTCATAGGCATGGACCTGGGCGTCTATAATTGGCATGGGCAGTTCCTCGGGGCGCGATTTTGTGGGGAAAGGTTATGCGGTGCCCGCAGGGGCGGCAAGGCGCGGCCCTTGGTTGCCCGCATAATTCGGCCTAGCTTGAGGCTTATTCACCCTGAACAAGGAAACACCATGACCCCGCCCGAGAGAATGCGCGCCTTGCTCGCCAAGCCTGATTTCGTTGTCATGCCCGCCGTATGGGATGGGCTGACCGCCAAGCTTGCCGCCGGCGCGGGTTTTCAGACTGCCTTTCTGTCCGGTTCTTGCGTGGCGGCAAGCCGCTTGGGCGGGCCGGATTTGGACCTGATTTCCTTCGCTGAGATGTTTGACAGTTTCAACATGGTGCGCGGCGCGGCACCGGATACGCTGGTGCTGGCCGATGGCGATCATGGCTATGGCAATGCCATGAATGTGCAACGCACCGTGCGCGCTTATGGCCGCGCGGGGGCTGCGGCGATTCTGATTGAAGACAAGATCACGCCGCGCGCCCTGACCGCCGCCGGCAAGCCCTGCCTGCCACGCGCAGAAGCGCGCATGAAAATCCGCGCGGCTGTTGAAGCCGCCAAGGAATCCGGCATCCTGATTTTGGCTCGCACCGATTGCCGCCCGACCGCCGGCATTGATGAAGCCGTGGCGCGCATTGAAATGTTTGTCGAAGAGGGCGCGGATATCCTGTTTCTGGATAGCCCGGCCGATGATGATGAAATCCGCCGCGCGGTGGCAGCGGCCAAGGGGCGGCCTTCCTTCGCGGTGCTTTCCCCCGGTGGCGCACGCGCCACACCAACGCGCGATGAAGCCAAGGCGCTTGGCTTCAAGATTGGCACTTACCCGACTGGCATGCTCTCACCGGCTGCGGCGGGGATGAAGGCAGGGCTTGCCGCGCTGCAAGCCGGGCTTTCGGAAGCGGCCAGCGCGCTGCCTGCGGCGGAACTCCGCGACACGCTCGGCTATGGCGATTACGACGCCAAGGCCAAGGCTTTCATCGTTTCCTGAAACTGGTGGGGTCACTGACCCATGCGCTGATTGGCGCACTGCTGCCGCTGCCTGTTTGGTTATGGCTGCGGTGGCAGGTTGCTGCGCGCTTCAGCGCCTGGGTTATGCTCGATGCCACGCCCTGGCTTGCGGGTTACTTGATTCTTCTCGGCGTTAGTGCGCGGCCTTTGCTTTCGGGTGGCGCGATTGCCGGCGCCTTGATTTTCATCGGCATCGCGCAATTCGCCAAACGCGCGACGCTGCGCGATGGGCTGGTGTTCACCGATGGCGGGCTGCTGTGGCAGGTATTTGCCCATCCACGCTTTTACTTGCCCTTTGTGCCGCGCCCGGTACTGGCACTGGGTATCGCTGCTGGCATTGCATTGACCGCCTTCGTGCTGGTGTTGGAACCCGGGCTTGATCTTCACCTGATGGCGCGCCTGCTGATTTTGCTGCTGGGCAGCGCCTTGTTCGGCATTACGCTGCGTCCGCTTATCTTGTGGGGTAGCACGCAGATGCAGCGCGATCCGGCCCTTGATGCGGCGCGCTTTGGGCCTTTGGCCTGTTTTGCGCTGCATGCGCGCCTGGCGGCAACGGAGCGCACAGCGCGGCAAGCGCGCCATGCGCCCGCACCAGCAGCGCTGGGTTTTGCTGAACCCGCGCCGCATTTGCTGCTATTGCAATTGGAAAGCTTCTGCGATCCCCGCCGCTTCGGTTTGGCGCAGCCATTGCCGCATAAGGATCGGCTGGCGCAGGCGGCGTTGACGCAGGGCTCCCTCACGGTTTCCGCTTTTGGCGCCAATACCATGCGCACGGAATTTGCCGTGCTGACTGGGCTGGATGATGCGGCGCTGGGGCTTGATCGTTTCAACCCGTATTTTCGTTTTGCGCGCCAACCTATCCAATCCTTGGCGTGGGCCTTGCGCGGCGCAGGGTATCAGACGCTCTGCCTGCATCCGTTTGCCCCCCGCTTCTTTGGCCGTGACAAGGTGCTGCCCGCGCTTGGCTTCGCGCGCTTTGATGCGGCGGCAGCCTTTCAACAGGCGGAACGCGTGCGGGGTTTGGTTTCCGATGCCGCGATTGCAGAACGGCTTGCCGCTGATCTGACTGCGGCGACCATGCCTGGCTTGTGGTATGTGATCAGCGTGGCGGCGCATGGGCCTTGGCAAGGCGATGATCCCGCACGCGCTTGGGCCGATTGCATGAAAGCCACCGATGACATGCTGGGTGCCGTGATGCGCGCTGCCCAAGCTTCCGCACGCCCGGTGGTGATTGCCGCCTTTGGGGATCATCGCCCCGCCTTGGCGGAAGCCAAGGGCGGGACGGAGACGGATTACCTGATTTGGCGCAGTGATCGCCCCGGTGAGGGGCGGGCGGAAAAGCTGGACGCCGTTGGCCTGCATCGCGCCATCATGGACGCGATGCAGGGATAATCAGGCTTTATCCCACGGGATCAATCGGCGTAATCGGCGCGCCGGCGGCTTCAATCACGGCGCCGGCTTGCAACAGCAAATCTTCGCGGTAGCGCCCCGCGAGTAGCTGCACACCCACCGGCACGCGCCCGACCGTACCCGTGGTAACGGTAAGGCCAGGTAGCCCCATCAGCGGCAGCCCCACTTGCGTGAGCTGCGCTTCCATAATGCGGCGGAAGGCGGCGGGGCTTTCAACATCCTCCTGATCGCGGAAGGGCAATTCGCCTGAAACTGGCGTGATCGCCACCGGGAAACGTTCGAAGAACTCCATCCAGAGGCGCAGAAAAAAAGACCGCTTCTGCAGCGCATCCATGAAGGCGTTCAGATCAGGGTTCGGGCAAAGCTCTTCCATCTGGGAGAAGATGAAGCTCGCATCCGGATCACCTTCCTGCTGCAAGGCGCTGTTCAGGCCGCGACGACTTTCCGCGAGCCAGAGCATGGCTTGCAATTGCGCGGGTTCGCGCAAGGGGGGAGTGTCCGATTCTTCAATTGTCCAACCGGCAGCTTCCAGGCGCTTGGCGGCATCGCGGAGCGCGGCTTGCACTTCGGGTTGTACCTTCATGCCTTCAGGTGCCAGGCAAAGCGCGGCGCGCTTCGGCGCGGGCGGGCCTTCCATGGCGGCATCCACCCACCAGGGGTCGCGAATATCGCGCGCGCACATGGCACCGAAAGCAAGTTTCACATCGGCGATGCTACGCGCAAGTGGGCCACTAACCGCCATGACCTGCCCACCAACATGACGTTCAGCGCCAGAGGCATTCCAGGCCGGAATGCGCCCGAGTGTCGGCCTCAGCCCATGAATACCGCAAGCATAGGCCGGGTAGCGGATGGAACCGCCAATATCCGTGCCATGCCCAATAGCGCCGATGCCAGCCATTGTCGCAGCACCGGCACCGCCGGATGAACCACCTGGCGTGATGCCGGGATCGCGCGGGTTCTTCGTGTGACCATGCAGGGAATTGCGGGTGAACCAGCGGAGCGAAAAGGCCGGCGTATTGGTCCGCCCAATAATCACCGCGCCCGCCTTGCGCAAATTTGCCACCACGGGATTATCCTGCTGCGCAATCAAATCTTTTTGCAGCCTGAGGCCATTGGTGGTCGCAAAACCTTTCTGATCCGCATTCACCTTGATAGTGATGGGCACGCCGGCCAGCGGCCCCGCATCCTCACCACGCGCGATCATGGCATCAATACGCGCCGCATCGGCCAGCGTTTCCTCTGGCCGGTGATCCACCACGGCATTGATCTTCGGGTTCACCGCCGCAAGCCGCGCCAGCGCATCCTTCGCGGCTTCCGTTGCGGAGACTTGCTTGCCGCGAATACGTGCCGCGAGGTCAGTTGCATTAAGGCGCCAAAGATCGGTCATGATGATTGCTCCCCCGTATCGCGTGCGGGTTTAACCCGGCAGCGCAAGGACGTTTTTGCTGATGATATTGCGCTGGATTTCATTCGACCCGCCATAAATGGTGGAAGGCCGCGCCTGAATGTAAAGCCCTGTCGGGTTCAGGTTGCGATTGCCCTCCATGGGGTCGAGCAAGCCGGCATTCTCGCCACAGATTTCCAGCATGGTATCTGTAATGCGCTGGAAAAGCTCAGTCTGAAACACTTTCAGCATGGACACATCGGGACCCAGAGTCTCACCCCGCCTGACCTTATCCACGAATACGCCATAGAGGCTTTTCAGATCTTCCAGATCCAGCCGCAGCTTCGCGTAAGTATCCTGGAAAACCGCATCTTCCCAAACGCCCATGCGTTCCGCGAGTTGCTTCAGACGCGAAAACGCATAGGCCGAAAGCCGAGGTGATCCCAGATAGATGCGTTCAAAAGAAAGCAGAGCCTTCGCCATATCCCAGCCGCGGTTGGGTGTGCCCACCAGATTGGCCGCGGGAACGCGCACATTATCGAAGAATACCTCGCAGAATTCGTCGTGGTATTCCAGATTGATGATGGGCTTCACCGTGATGCCGGGCGTATTCATGTCTACCAGCAGGAAGGAAATGCCTTCCTGCTTCTTGGCATTCTTATCCGTGCGCACCAACAGAAAGCACCAATTCGCATCCATCGCCAGCGTGGTCCAAATCTTCTGGCCATTCACCACATAGGTATCGCCATCCAGCACCGCTTCCGTGCGCAACGCCGCCAAATCCGACCCTGCATTGGGTTCGGAATAGCCCTGGCACCAGATATGCTCACCGGAGAGAATCTTCGGCAAAAACCGCAACTGCTGTTCGCGCGTGCCGTGGTTGATCAGCAGCGGCCCAACCATGACAATGCCATGGTCATTGGTGCGCGCGCAGCCATGGCGTTCCACCTCCTCGGTGAAGATAATCTGCTTCGCCGGGGACAGCCCAAGCCCACCAAATTCGCGCGGCCAGCCGGGGCAAAGCCAGCCTTTCTCGGCCATCTTGAAATACCAGGGCTTGTTTTCATCCCAATGCAGGCGCTTCGGTGGATTGCGTAATTCGGCTGGATATTCAGCCTCAATCCAACTGCGCACATGCAGGCGGAAGGCCTCATCTTCCTGGGTGTTGAGGTCCTGGGGTTCCTTCGGGTCGATCATTGTCTCAGCCTCCCGTAAAATTCGGCTTGCGTTTGGCAAAGAAAGCCGCGCGGCCTTCCTTGAAATCTTCTGTTGTGAACAGCGCTGCCTGATAGGTTTGTTCCTGCGCCAAAGCTTCATCCAAGCCATCGGCCAGGATTTGTTTGGTGAAGGCGATGGGGCCAGGCGCTTCAGCCGCCAGGAAGCGCGCCTTTTCCAACGCCACTTCCAAGGCTTTGCCCGGGGGCGCCACGTAATCCACCAGGCCGATGCGTTCGGCTTCCGGTGCGGCGATCACCTCATGGAAAAACAGGATGCGCCGCGCGCGGCCCACCCCAACCCGCGCGGGCAGGAAATGCGGCAGGCCCATATCGGACATCAGGCCGATCTTATGGAAACCCGCCGTAAAGCGCGCATCTTCGGCGGCGACAATCACATCGCAGGCGCAAGCGACCGCCATGCCCGCACCGGCAGCCCAGCCTTCCACAGCGGCAACAATCGGCTTACCGCCCTTGGCCATCAGGCGCACCAGCTTATGGGTGCGGCGCATGCGTTCGCGCCCCGCGAGCGTGCTATCAATATCCATCGAAGAAATATCGCCACCGGCGCAGAAAGTGCCCTCGGCCCCCGTCACCACAATGGCGCGGATCGTATCATCACCATGGGCGCGTTCCATCACGTCTTCCATCGCGGCGCGCAGCACGGGCGCGATGGCGTTCTTGCGTGATGGGCAATCAATGGTGACGATCAGCACCGCGCCATCACGTTCTTCCAGAATGCGTTGACGCAAGGGTTCAGCGGCGGCGTTCATTCCGCATCCTCCGGCGCCAGCGCCATGAAGCGACGGCGATGCAAAGCGGCGGAGCCGAATTGATTGGCAATCACCATGCCGCGGCGCAGATAAAGCCCGACATCATATTCATCCGTATAGCCGATGCCGCCATGCAATTGGATGCATTGGCGCAGCACCATCAACCCGCTTTCGCCAGCGCGCGCCTTGGCTTTGGAAACAGCCGCCTTGCGCGCATCACCTTCCGCGCCACCATCCAAAGCCGCTGCCGCCGCTTCCACCGCCGCGCGCGTCAGCGCAAGATGGATTTTCAAGTCCGCCGCGCGATGCTGCAAAGATTGGAAAGTGCCAATGATGCGGCCGAACTGCTGGCGCGTTTTCAGATAGGCCAGCGTCATGTCAAAAGCGCGTTCCATCAGCCCGACCATGGCGCCCGCCGTCATCAAAGCGGCTTCATCAAGTGCGGCATCCAATACAGCGCCAACATCGGCGGCGATTCGTTTGCCGCGCGCAGGATCAGCGCGAAGCGTGCCGAAATACCCGCCATCCATGGTTTTCTCGAGCGTTAAATCAGCGTCCGCTGCCGGCACGGCGTAAAGCGCGAGCCCTGCGCCTTCCCGCACCGGGATCATAAAGACATCGGCGCCACCGGCCTGCGGAATGAAGACGCGCGGCGCATCGGCATTGCCGGGAACGGCAAGCGTATCGGCGCGTTCCTGCCACGCCGTCAGCACTACCTGCTTGCCCGCCAGCAACGGCGCCAGCAGCGCTTGATCATCCGCGCCCGCCAACAGGCGCGCGGAAAGCATCGCCGGGATCAACGGTTCGGGTGCTAAGCCGCTCGCCAATTCCTCAGTCAGCGCAATGGCTTCGCTCATGCCAAGCCCGGCGCCACCGGCGGCTTCCGCAACCGCCAGGCCGATCCAGCCGAACTCGCCCATCTGGCCGAAGACGCCCTTATCAAAACCCGGCGCGGCAAAACGCAAGGCGCGCACGCGCTTGCTGTCTCCGCCGCGCGGCGCCACCGCACCCGCGCTATCGCGGATCATGCGAATGGATTCCGCGCGTTCTTCCAAAACCTCACTCATGTTCTAATTCCTTGCATGCGTCAGTTCGTATGCAGCGGTGCGCCACTGGCCGCTTGCATCTGTTCCAGCGTCACGCCCGGCGCCAGATCGCGCACAACAAAACCCTTGCCCTGCACCACATCCAGCACGCCGAGATTGGTATAAACGCGGCTCACCGCGCCCGGCGTTGTCAGCGGATAGCTGCAACGTTCCACGATTTTGTGCCCGCCATCCTTGGTGGTGTGTTCCATCACCACCCAAAGACGCTTGGCGCCGGCGCCGAGATCCATCGCGCCACCAACGGCGGGGGCTGAATCATTCTCGCTGGTCGCCCAATTGGCGATATCGCCATTCGCAGCCACTTCAAAAGCGCCCAGCACGCAAAGATCAATATGCCCGCCGCGGATCATGGCGAAGCTATCGGCGTGATGGAAATAAGAACCGCCAGGCCGCAGCGTGACAGCCTGCTTGCCCGCATTCACCAGCCAAGGGTCCACCTTATCCGGCGCGGGCGCGGGCCCCATGCCCAGAATGCCGTTTTCCGAATGCAGAATCACTTCGCGTTCCAGCGGCACGTAATTCGCGATCATGGTCGGAATGCCGATGCCGAGATTGACGAACCAGCCTTCCGGAATGTCTTCAGCGACACGGGCGGCCATTTGCTTACGGTCAAAGCCAGTCATATTTCGATCCCTCATCACACGTTTTCATCGACACTGGCTCTCTTTTGACGCCAGCGCGTTACGTACAAAATGGCTAAATTGCTTATCAGAAGGAGAGCAAGAAAGGCGACGCCGGAAATCAGTATCCTGAACAACGGGACACTGTTCCACCAAAGCACTAGAAGAAGTACGGGCAGACTATGAATCGCGGTGCGTCTGCTGATTTCCAAAGCTTCCCTAAACATGACCTCCTCCTCTTCATAAGTAATCACATCAGGGGCAGCACAAATACCCTGACGCAATCATGGCTCCAGATCATTCCAGCCTGCTCAAGCCCATGCCGGGCCGCGGTCAATGTGCAACACGCGCTTTACGAAAATGCCAGGTGTATGGACATTCTCCGGCACAATCTCACCAAGCTCGCGGATGTGGCTGACCTGCGCGATGGTCATATCGGCAGCCATGGCCATCACCGGGTTAAAGTTCCGCCCACTGGAACGATAGGTCAGGTTGCCCCAACGATCCCCTTCCCAGGCTTCCACCAGCGCCACATCGGCCTTCAGCGCATGTTCCATGACATAAGTGCGCCCGTTGAAGTCGCGCTGTTCCTTGCCATTGGCGAGGATAGTGCCAACCGATGTCGCGGTGAAGAACGCCGGTACGCCAGCGCCAGCCGCGCGCATGCGTTCCGCCATGGTCCCTTGCGGCACAATTTCCAATTCCAGCTTGCCTTGGCGGTAAAGTTCTTCAAACACTACGGAACCAGCGGAACGCGGGAAGGAACAGATAATCTTGCGCACCCGGCCCAATTCCATCAAGCGCGCGAGGCCCACGCGCCCAGTGCCGGCGTTATTCGCCACGCAAGTCAGGTCTGTTGCACCCTGTTCGATCAGCCCTTCAATCAATTGGTCAGGCTGGCCAACCGCGCCAAAGCCACCGATCAGAACGGTTGACCCGTCCTTGATGCCGGCCATGGCGTCGGCCATGGATTGAACAATTTTGTTGATCATGCGTCTTTTCCCATCATCATTCAGGCAAAACGAAACAAGCCATTGCTGACCACAACCTTGTCGCGTTCCACGACGCGCGCGCGGAAGGCAGCACCACCTGCTTCGTGCCAAATCTCGGACCGGATCGTCTCACCAGGATAAACCGGCGAAGAAAAGCGCAAATCCATCTTGCCGAAGCGCGACGTGTCGTAATTGCAAAGCGTCTTCAGCAGCGCATGGCAGACCGTGCCGAAGGTGCAAAGCCCATGCAGGATCGGGCGCGGGAAGCCGGCGGCAGCGGTAATTTTCGGGTCTATATGCAGCGGGTTCAAATCCGTGTTTAGCCGATAGATCAGCGCCTGTTCTGGCCGCGTTGCCAGATCAAGCGTCATATCCGGCGCGCGGTCCGGTTCAGCATGCGGCTGCTTTACCGGCCCGCTCGGCCCGCCAAAGCCACCATCGCCGCGCAGAAAGGACGTGCTGGTAAGCGTCGCCAGCAAATCGCCCGTCTTCGCGTCAATCACCTGGCGTTCGGAATACATGAGCGCGCCCTTGCCTTCGCCGCGATCCACCAGGCCCGTCACGCGTGAACGCCCGATGATCTCGCCTTCTGTCGGCAGCGGCTTGTGCAGAATCAAGCCCTGTTCGCCATGGACAATCTTCACCCAATCCATGCCGGTATCAGGATTGCGTGACCAAAACCCCGGCGCGCCCAGCACCACGGGCATGGAGGGCATGACTTTCAGGCGCGGCTCATAGAGGAAATCAAGCTGCTGTTCATCCATCGGGTCCTGACCGAGCCCAACAGAGAAATTATACATCGCCACATCCTGCCAGCGCAGATGCTGGCGCATTTCCGGGATGGGGTAATTCAGCAGCTTTTCGTAGATGATTGGCATGTCACTGCCCTTCCTCAATTTCAATCACCGCATCCGCGGCAAAGGCGCCCTGCCCCACCGGGAGTACCAGCATGGGGTTCACATCAACGGAGGCCAAACGCGGCCCGGCGGCCACCGCAAAGCGAGATAGTGCTGCAAGCGCCTCCGCCAATGCTTTCACATCGGCTTTCGGCTTGCCACGTGCGCCATCCAGCAATGGGAAGCCCTTGAGCGAACGGATCATCGCTTCTGCCTGCGCAGGATCAAAGGGGCAGCGGCGGAAGGCGACATCCTTCAGGATTTCGATGAAAACGCCGCCAAGCCCCACCATGGCAACGGGGCCGAATACAGGATCGCGCAGCACACCAAGCGCCATTTCAACGCCGCCATTGATTTGCTTGGCGATCAATACGCCTTCAATGCGTGCTTTCGGCGCATGCTGCGCGGCGCGGGCCAGCAAAGTGGCATGCGCTTCACGCACCGCAGCGGCATCCGCGATATTTAAAATCACCCCGCCGATCTCGCTTTTGTGCAGAATATCGGGGGAGAGGATTTTTGCCACCACCGGATAACCCATGGCCTCGGCGGCGCGCACCGCTTCTTCAACATTGGTGCAGGCACGCTCAGGCACGGCAGGCACGCCCGCTTCGGCCAAAAGGCGCTTGGCTTCGGCTTCCGTTGGCGTATGTGCAGGCAGCGCAACACTTGGCAGCGCGCCAGCCGCCCCCGCTTCCTGCCGCGCGAAATAGGCGCCAAAGCGCCCCATGGCAGCAATGGCATTCACGGCCCGCGTCGGATCCTCGAAAACAAGGAAGCCGTCTTCTTCATATTCGCGCACTTTCTCACGCGAACAAATCGCGGAAAGCACCCAAAGCCGGTCGCGCCGTTTGGCGATGGCGTCCCGCATGAAGGGCCGCAACTTCGGCGCCAGGGAGGTTGAACCACCCGTCTGCGTCAGGAACACCAGCACGGAAGGATAGCCGCCATCGCCTGCGGTCGCTTCCAGGAAATCGCCAAACAGCTCTGTCTGGTTCACCGCCTGGGCAGTGCAATCCACAGGGTTGCGCGGCGCGCAGAAGCTGATCAGACCGCGCAGCTTATCCTGCGACGCCTGCGGCATTTCAGGCATGGGCAGGCCCGCCGCTTCCGAAGCATCGGAAATCAGCACGCCGGCGCCGCCGCTGACCGTCAGCACACCAAGCGCATTACTCACCGGATAAATGCGCCGCGATGCCGCATAGGCGATATCAAGCATTTCTTCCGTAGTGCGCGCGCGCAATACGCCGAATTCATCCAGCACGGCTTGCGTCACCGCATCATCACCCGCGATGGAGGCAGTGTGGGATTTCGCCGCAGCACCCCCCAAAGCGCTGGCGCCGACCTTCATCATGATCACGGGCTTGCGATTGCGCCGTGCCAGATCAAGCGCGGCGATAAAGCCAGCACTTTCGCGAATGCCTTCGGCATAGGCGCAAATCACTTCCACTTCTGGTGCCTGCGCCATCCAACCAATCGCCTCACCTAAGGAGACATCAGCCTCATTCCCGGTGGTGATGCAGACTGTGGTGCCAAGCCCGCGCTGACGCGCCACAGCGAAAACATGCGTGCCATAGGCGCCGGATTGAGACGCAATGCCGATATTCCCGCGAATGGGCCAGCCCTGTTCGAAGGAAAGCGAAAAGATCGGGTAAAAACCGATCGCGGCATTGAACAGGCCAAGGCAATTCGGCCCCAGCATGCGCATGCCATGGCGGCGTGCGGCGGCAACAAGCCTTTCCTGCATCGCGGCGCCAGCTTCATCCACTTCGGCAAAGCCTGCGGTGAAGACAATGGCGGATTTGCAGCCGCGCGCGCCCAGATCATCCATGGCCTGAATCGCGGCCTCACCAGGCACGGCAATGATCGCGGCGTCCGGCACTTCGGGCAAAGCGGCGACAGATGCAAAGGCGGGCAGGCCCTGCACGGTCGGGCGATTCGGGTTCACCGGCAAAAGCCGGCCCTGAAAACCCTGGCTTTGCATATAGGCAATGGGCCGCCCGCCAATGCGGGTGCCGTCATCGGAAGCACCAATCACGGCAACGGAACGCGGACGAACCATCGCATCCAGCGCGGTAAAATCGACAATAGAATTTCCGGCACTCAAGGGGCCGCCTTCGGCGGGCATCGCGTCTTCCTCCTGCAATCGGGGGCAGGGTGGCGCCAGCGCGCGCGGGCGGCAAGGGGTTGTCTTCAAAGCAGCAAAAGTGTGGCCGCCCCCGCCGCGCCGGCTGCGAGCGAAAGGGCGGCATAGGTCAAGCCGAAGCGCCCGCCCCCCAGGATCATGGCATAAGCCGCCTTGGCGCAAATATTCATGCCCACCGCGGCCAGTACGGCCTGCGCGGCGACTTCCAGGGACAGCGTGGCGGGGGCAAGCAACGGCACGGAAAGCGCAACGGCGTCCACATCGGCCAGCCCGGTCAGGGCGGAAACCGCCAGCACAGCCGTCGGTCCCAGTTTCTCCGCCGCCAATTTCGATGCCAGCGCCACCACGGCCAGCAGCAGCGCAACTTTCAGCACGGCAGCCAATTCGAAGGGATTTTCCGGCGGGGCGGCGGGTTCGCCATCGGCATTGGCGGGCCGCGCCAGGGCTAGGCCGGCCAACGCCATGCCAAGCGCCGCCACGCCCAAGGGCGCGAAGAGAAGCGCTGCCACAGCCGGCGCGATAAATAGGACAATGCCGATGGTGCGAAGGCAGGAAACCGCCCCGGCGATCAGCGCGCCCGCCGCCAGGGCCACAGCCGCGCCACCTTTCGAAGCTGCCCGCGCATTGGAAAGTGTTACAGCTGTGGAGGAAACCAGCCCCCCTGCGGCACCGCTCAGCACCAGCCCACGCTCCGGCCCCATGAGCCGCACCGCGAGGTACCCAAGGTAAGAAATCGCCGCCAGCAAAATAGCCAGACGCCAAATCTTTCCGGGATTGAGGCCCCCCAGCAGCGCAATTGGCTCATCAGGCACCAGCGGCATGACCAATAGGGTCATGGAAAGCAGCACGAGCGCGGATCGCAGCTCAGCCCAAGTAATGCGCGTCATCAGCCCATGCAGGGAATCCCGCGCCGCCAGAATTGCCGTCATGGCCACGGCGGCGGCACCGGCTACTGCCATATCGCCCATCACCGCCAGCGCGCCCAGGCTATAGGTGCCAAGGGCAGCGACCAGGCCGGTGGCAGAGACCTTGTTTTCCGCATCGGCTTCCCTGAGCGCGAAGGGCAATTGCGCGGCCAGCAACGCGGCCAGTCCAAAACCCAGCAGCAGCGCGCCGCCGTTCTGGCCAAGGCCCGAGGCCAAAACGGCAATGACCCCCCCCAAAAGCCCAGTCAGCGCAAAGGTCCGCACCCCGGCGGTGCGCCGCCCCGCCGCTTCCTGCCTTTCGCGCCAATGCCTTTCCGTCCCCACCAGCAAGCCGATGGCGAGTGCGGCGGCCAGCCGACGTATCAGCTCCTCAGCATCCATGGGCTTATCAGGCGCCAAGCGGGGCGGTATCGCAAGCGGAAAGCTTGCGCGCGCGGGCGCATCGCGGCCATATGTTGGTGATGTCGCTTTCATTCTCCCGCGCGGAATTGCAGCGCTATTCCCGCCATATCCTGCTCAGCGAAGTGGGCGCGATCGGCCAGGCCAAGCTGCGCGCGGCGCGGGTGTTGGTGGTGGGCGCGGGGGGCTTGGGATCGCCACTTGCGCTTTATCTGGCGGCGGCCGGGATCGGCACGCTGGGCGTAGTGGATCATGACACGCTGGAACTTTCCAATTTGCAGCGGCAAGTGGCGCATAGCACTGCGCGGATTGGGCAAAACAAGGCCGCCAGCGTGGCCGAGACGTTGCGCGCGCTGAACCCGGAAGTGGCGGTGGATATCCATGCGCGGCGCATGGATGCCGAAGCGGCGCGGGATTTGATTCCGCATTATGATGTGATTTGCGACGGGACGGATAACTTCGAAACCCGCTTTCTGTTGGGCGATGCCTGCCAGTTGCTCGGCAAGCCGTTGGTGAGTGCGGCGGTGCTGCGCTTTGAAGGCCAGCTTTCGGTGTTTCATGGCCATGATGGCGCCAGCCCCTGCCATCGCTGCCTTCACCCGGAACCCCCGCCACCCGGCCTGGTGCCGACTTGTTCCGAAGCCGGCGTGCTTGGCGCGGTGACGGGTGTGATGGGCACGCTGCAAGCGACCGAGGTACTGAAGCTGATCCTTGGCATTGGCGATCCGCTGATCGGCAAGCTTTTGCTGTGGGATGCGCTGGATGCGCGGTTTCGCACCGTGCGGCTGAAGCGCGACCCGGCCTGTGCGCTTTGCGGGCCGGAGGCTTCCATTCACGATCTTTCCGCCCATGAAAACGCGGCAGAAGCCGCCTGCCGGGCATGAGTGAAAAGCGCCCCCCGCTTGGCATTTTGCTGCTGGATGGCGGGCATCAACGTGCCCATTACGCGCTGGTGATGGCCAGCGGCGCGGCGGCGCTTGGCCGCGATGTGGTGCTTTTTGCCACTAATGGCGGCTGCCGGTTGCTGTTGGCCGATTGCCCCTTATTACAGGACCCGAGGGAGGCGCATTTGGCCGCCCGCGGTGTCGCCGGGATCGGCACGCTGCTTTCCGCCATCACCGCCCTTGGCGTGCAGCGCATGGTTTGTGAGGCTGGGTTGAAGGCCGAGGATTTGGGCGCTGCCCCCCTCGGCCCCGGCGTGGAACGGGCCGGGGTGGCGAGTTTTCTGGCCGCCGTTGGCGCCGGGCAGATCATCAGCCTGTGACCGATAGGTGACGGGCGTGAGAGTGCCGCCTGAGCTTCACGCGCGAAGTCCCTGATACATCCCGCGATTCGGCCCAATGATGGCCTAAATCTTGTCATGATTAGCGTGGCAAATACCCCACATGCTGTGGGCTTCGGGTAACGCTTGACCCGTGTTGCTCAAATGGCATAGGCGAGATGGTCACGATTATGTTTCCGGATGTTTCAAACAGCCGGGGCTTGATCAGCGGGGCGGCTTGGGCCTAGCGGATGCGGGGGCATCGGTTAGGTTCGTGGGGGGCCGTTTCGGGGCATAAATCCCAGACCCGACGGAGTTTAGGGGATGCACGGGTTCAGACTGGGCTATGGCCGATTTTTAGTTTTGGGGCTGCTGCTGGCTGTGCTTTCGGCGTGTGCCGATGGTGTTGGTGGTCGTCATGCCAATGGGCCCTTCTATAATCGCCCGGATAGTGTTGCCCCGCCTGGCCCACCGAGTGACCCCTGGGGTCCCTGGATCCGCGATGCGTCCCGCCGCTTTGATGTGCCCGATCTTTGGATCCGCGAAGTGATGCGCCAGGAAAGCGGTGGCCGCGCCAGCGCTACATCCCGAGTTGGTGCCATGGGGCTGATGCAGGTGATGCCGGGCACCTACCGGGAATTGGCGCAGCGCTACAATCTGGGGCCTGATCCCTATCACCCCTATGATAATCTTCAGGCCGGTGCGGCCTATGTCCGTGAGATGTATCAGCTTTACGGCTCCCCGGCCTTTCTGGCTGCCTATAATGCTGGGCCACGGCGGTTGGAGGATTATTTGTGGGGCGGGCGCGGCCTGCCGGATGAGACGCGCAATTACGTAGCGCGCGTCGGTCCACGCATCGCCACCACGGCACCCGCCCGCCGCGCCCCGGCTGAGGTTTATGCCGCCGCCGATATCGGCACCAATATTCCGCGCGGACCACGGCGGATGGATGGCGGCACGATGGTAGCGCTGCGCAGCCAGCAGAGCCCGCCGCCGACAATGCAGGTAGCTCAGGCCGCCGGGCCGGCGCCCGCCGCGCCGACTGGCACGCAGGTCGCGAGCCTGGGTAATGTGGTCCGC
This sequence comes from Roseomonas sp., assembly GCA_044345845.1. Classification (GTDB taxonomy): domain Bacteria; phylum Pseudomonadota; class Alphaproteobacteria; order Acetobacterales; family Acetobacteraceae; genus Neoroseomonas. The sequence continues at coordinate 22,742 of JBIJAH010000012.1, read as the reverse complement.
ATGGACCCGATCCCCGATGGCAGCACCTTCACGCCGGCAGAACGCAGGCGGGCGGGGCTTGATTCGGGCAGTTCATCGCTAGCCTCGGCATCAATGGCGCCACCGGCGCCGCGTCAGGCACCAGCCGCCGCACCGTCGCGGAGCGGGCTTGGGTTGATCGGCTCTGCCCAGGCAGCGCCGGCCTCCGCCTTGGGCCGCGCAGGGGCGGTGCCGCCGCCTAGTGGTGGTGGCAATGGCTGGGCGGTCAGCCTTGGGCGCTTTGCCTCAGAAAATCTGGCGCGCAGCGCCGCTTCTTCGGCGCGTTCGTCCGCTGGTGGCGCCGGTCAGACGGAGGTTGTGCGGGTTGCTCAGGGCAAAGGCGCGGCCTTTACGGCGCGGGTAAAGGGGCTGACGCGCACCCAGGCCGAACAGACCTGCCAGAAGCTGCGTTCAGCCGGGAATTGCACGCTGGTGGCACCTGGCGCATGAGGACGCTCGTCTGAAGGGCACCTCTCGCTTGGGTTATTTTCAGCCCATCAGCACGGTGCGGCCGCCATTCGGAGCATTCCCGTCACGCGCAAGCGGCACGATAAAGCTTTGGCCCGAGCGCTGCTCAAAACTCTGAGAGGCTAATTCCTGCCGCGCATCTAGCATGGCCCGGGTGGTACGCGGCAGGGCGGGCGGGTCCCCCAAACGGTTGAGCGTTTCCTGCCCGCCCGGCATGAAAACTGGTGGGCGCAAGGCGGCGGCTGCGCCGACCGGACTGCGCGCGGCAAAGGCGCTGCGGAGTTCAGTCAGGCTATCAATCACCTCCTGAGCGCGCGCGTCAGCGGCGATTCCGAAGGCGCCACGCCATTCACGCCGCGCTGCCGGCACCGCAAGCTGCCCCATGGGCAACATCACATTCCAACGCGGCCCATTGCGTAATTCTATCGCCAAGAATTCGAGAGCCTGGATCAGGCGTGCGGTTTCTGATGGCTGGCCCGTCAGGCGGCCCGGATGAGTCAACATATCCGCGCCCCGTTCGATTGAATAGCGCACGGGATCAATCGAAAGGAAGCCTCTGAATTCCGGCAATCTGGCCACTTCCGGCGGCGTGCCGGAACAAGCACCAAGACCGATCAGCCCCGCGAGAAAAACGCGCCTGTCGCACCGCATCGTGATTTCCTTCCGTCAAATTCTGCCACGCACCGCCGCCCCTGGTAAGCGCTAGGCGCAGCGCGCAGCTTGATCAGCATCATGCGGCGCTGCATCGGCATGAAGCCAATGCAGCGCCAACCGATGCGTGGGGCCGCTTACAGGCTGACCGCCTTACCCTTTTCCGGCACCAACACCTTGGCCTTGGCGCCAACCATCTCCGCCTCAAAGCCCTTGGCGTCCGGCAGCAACATGCCGAAGGTCGCGTAATGGCAAGGGATGGCGGTGGTGACATTGCGCAGATAGCGCTTCACCGAAAGCGCCGCCGCACGTGGGCCCATGGTGAAACGGTCACCCACCGGCACCAGCGCAACCGTTGGCGCATATAACTCATCAATCAGCGCCATGTCGGAGAAGATATCCGTATCGCCCATGTGATAGACCGTCGGTTCGTGCTTGTCTTTTGGCGTCACCACAATGCCATTGGGCAGGCCCAGGCAATGGAAGACACCATTCGCATCAACCTCAGCTGATGAATGGAAAGCCTGGGTCAGCGTGACGGTGAATTCACCCTGATCCGTGGTGCCGCCCGTATTCATGGGATCAAGCGCGGTGACGCCCTGCCTGCCGAGCCACATGGCAAGTTCATAATTGGTGACAAGCTTGGCGCCGGTGCGTTTGCAGATGGCAGCCGTATCGCCGATGTGATCGGCGTGGCCATGGGTCAGCAGCACATGGGTTGCCCCCGCGCTGGCGGCTTCCGCATCACCACCAAAGGCAGGATTGCCGGTCAGGAAAGGGTCAATCATCACAACCGACTTGCCGAATTCCAGGCGAAAGGCGGAATGGCCGAACCAGGTAAGTTTCATTGTGTTTTCCTTGCGTTTCAGGTGAAGGACATGCGGATGGTATCCGCGATCATGGCGGGCTTGGCCTCATTTTCGATTTCCAGCGTCTGGCGCACGGTGATGCGATGCGCGCCCGGCGCGCCATCTTCCACCGCAACCAGGCTTTGGCGCAGACGAATACGCGCGCCGGCCTTCACCGGATTGACGATGCGCACCTTGTCGCTGCCGTAATTGATGGACCGCGTGGGCCAGGAAAGCTTGTAGATGCCAGCGCCAAGCTTGGGCAAAAGCGAGAGCAACAAATAGCCATGCGCGATGGTCTTGCCGCCGGGCATCTCGCGCTTGGCGCGTTCCACATCCACATGGATCCATTGATGGTCGCCTGTCACCTCGGCAAAGCGATCAATCAAATCCTGCGTGACTTCCAGCCAATCACTGACACCCAATTCCTGCCCGATCAGCGCCCTGAGCGCTTCCGGGGTTTCGACCATACGCATTGCGTCCTCCCTAGATCACTTCAGCGTAACATCGGGCGCGGCGCGCCAGCGATCAAGCCGGGCTTTGCGAGGGGGGTAATTTGCGGCCTAATCCCCCCATGACCCTGTCCCCCGGCAGCCGGGGTTTCGTTGTGGCCATGGTCACGGCGCAAATCCTGACCCAGATCGGCGCCTTCACCCTGCCCGCCTTGTTGCCGGAGATGATGGCGCGCTGGACCCTTTCCGCCACTGAAGCCGGCTGGCTGATTGGCGTTTTCTTCGCGGCCTATGTGCCCGCGGTGCCGGTGCTGCTTTCGCTGACGGACCGCGTGCCGGCCAGGCGGATTTATCTGATCGGCACCGGAGCCACGGCGCTGGCGCATCTGGGTTTTGCCTTCTTCGCCGATGGATTCTGGAGCGGGCTTTTCTTTCGCGCGCTCGCCGGGATTGGCTGGGCGGGGGCGTATATGCCCGGGCTTAAGTCCATCGCTGATCCGCTGACCGGCGTGGCGCAATCGCGCGCTGTTGCCTGGCATGCGGCGGGGGTGGGGATTGCGGGTGCCGCTTCCTTCGCCTTGGCCGGGCTTTGTGATGCACTTGTGGACCCGGGCTTTGCCTTTCTCGTGGCGGGGGTGGCCGCCAGTGGCGCCTTCGCCATTGCCATGCTGATTCTGCCCGATGCGCCGCCACCCAAAAGCGTCGCGCGGCGCGGCTTGCTGGATTTCCGCCCGGTTTTCGCCAATCGCCGCGCCATGGCCTGGATCGCGGGCTATACGGTGCACACACTTGAACTGGCGGTGCTCCGCGCCTGGGCAGTCGCCTTCCTGACAGCGAGCTTCCTGATCCAGGCGCCGCCGGAATGGCTGCCCGGCCCCACGGTGCTGTTCACGCTCGCGGGGTTGGTGGGCATTGCGAGTTCGCTTGTTGGGAACCGCCTGGCCGAGAGCCTGGGGCGGGACAGGATTGTGGCGATCGCCATGCTCTCAGGCGCGGCGCTTTCCCTGGTGGCGGGGTTTGGCTTCGGCACCTCACCCTTTGTGGTGCTGCTTTTTGTCGTTCTGTGGAATGCGGCGATTTATCTGGATAGCTCGGCGCTGACCGCCGGCACGGTGCAGGCGGCAGACCCCGCGCTGCGCGGCGCCACCATGGGGCTCCATAGCATGCTCGGATATGCGGGCGGCTTTGTCGGGCCTTTGGCTGCGGGCGTTCTGTTGGATTGGGCGGGCGGAGAAGGTGTGGAGGCCTGGGGCCTCGCCTTCGGGCATGTCGCTTTCATTATGCTGGCAGGGTTTGCCGTGCTGCGCTGGTTGGGGCGCGGTCGGGATTCGCCCAAAGCGCCCCGGTAAGCTTCCTGCCAAAGTGAAGCCTTGCAGGCGGAATTGCCCGGCCTTTCACAGGGTTTCGGGCAGGATTCCGGAGCCCCGAGGGGCCTTGAGGAAAAAAACCGGGTCGAGGATGATTTTTTTCTTGCAATGGCAAAACAGGGGGCATAGAAGCGCTTCAGACGCAGTACGCACGTGCCTCTGGCCCCCGGCCCTCCGGCCAAAGGGTTTACGCAACGACGTCAAGCGTTCTGGCAACCCCGTCCGGGGCTTCTCGGGCGGTTTCTTTCTGGTCGCTGGTTCGTTCGACCGTTTCGTTAACCTTGGGCCATCGCCTTTTTAGGTGGTCCTTCTGGAGCCTGGAGGGTGCTGCGATGACACCGAAGATCGCACGCTTTTTGCGCGACAACGCGCCTGCTACGCCATGCCTTGTGCTGGATGTGGATCGTGTCGAGGAAAAATACCGCGCCATGCGTGCGGCATTGCCCTTGGCGCGCATTTATTATGCCGTGAAGGCCAATCCTGGCGCGCCGATTCTGGAACGGCTGGTGAAGCTTGGCTCCAGCTTTGATGCGGCGTCCTTCGAAGAAGTGCAGGCCTGCCTTGCCGCCGGCGCGCAGCCTGACGTCATTTCCTATGGCAATACCATCAAGAAGGTGTCGGCCATCGCTGCCGCCCATATGGCTGGTGTTTCCATGTTCGCCTTCGACAGCATCGAGGAATTGGAAAAGCTGGCGCGCCACGCGCCCGGCGCGCGGGTTTATTGCCGCATCCTGGTGCAGAATGAAGGCGCGGAATGGCCGCTTTCGCGCAAATTCGGCTGCGAATTGGAAATGGCGCGCGACCTAATGCTGAAGGCCGGCGATATGGGTCTCGACCCCTATGGCATTTCCTTCCATGTCGGCAGCCAGCAGACCAAGACCGCCGCCTATGAAGGCGCCATTGCGCGCGTTGCGATGCTGTTCACCGATTTGAAGGAAGCGGGCGTGAAGCTCCGCATGGTCAATCTGGGCGGCGGCTATCCGGTGCGTTATCGGGCGGAAGTGCCGGAAATTGATGATTTCGGCATGGCCATCATGGGCGCCATGACCAAGCATTTCGGCAATGACCTGCCGGAGATGGTGGTGGAACCCGGCCGCTTTATGGTGGGCGATGCCGGTCTGGTTTCCAGCGAAGTGGTGCTGGTCTCCCGCAAGGGTGCCGCGGATCCGGTGCGCTGGGTTTATCTGGATATCGGGCGCTTCGGTGGCCTGGCGGAAACGGAAGGCGAGGCGATTCGCTATGATATCCGCACGCCGCATGACGGCTGGGAAGACGGGCCGGTGACGATCGCAGGGCCTACCTGCGACAGCACGGATACGCTGTATGAAAAATCCAATTACCGCATGCCGCTGAAGCTGGCCTGTGGTGATCGGGTGGAGCTGCTGGCGACGGGGGCCTATGTCACCTCCTACGCTGCGCAATTCTTCAACGGCTTTGCGCCGCTGAAGGAACATTACATCTGACTTCTATGGCGTGATCTGCTTACGCGGGTCACGCCACAGAAGCTTTAGATGGTCGCTTTTTTTGCTTGAGAATACAGCCATGAAACTTCTCTACCAAACTCATTCCCCCTATGCGCGCAAAGCTCTGGTATTTGCGCATGAAGCTGGCTTGGCCGGTCAGATAGAGGTCATCCACCACGAAACCAGCCCGACCAAACGCAATGAAGCTGTGTACGGTCAAAACCCTCTGGGCAAAGTGCCGGTTTTGCTGCGACCAGACCTGCCGCCTATTTTTGGTTCTGACGTTATCTGCGAGTATCTCGACAGCTTGCACGCAGGGCAACCGCTGATACCAATGAAGGGCGAAGCGCGCTGGCTTGCCTTAAGGGTACAAGCAGTCGCTATGGGCATGGCAGATTCAGGTGTCGCAGTACGCTGGGAAACCGCACGCCGGCCCGAGGCATTGCGTTACCCTCCTCTGCGAGATGGTCATGCACAAAAAATCCTCGCCGGTTATGCCTGGTTGGAACAGGAACTTGATGTGGATGGCCCCGTGCATGTCGGTCACATCGCCGTCGCAACGACGTTGAGTTGGCTGGCGTTCCGTGATCTTCCGGGCTCGACGGATAAATGCGCGCGGTTGAAGGCTTGGTACAGCGCATTCATCATGCGCCCATCCATGCTGGAAACTCCTTTGTCAGGAGAGACTCAGGATTAGTGACGTGCCCAATCTCCTTGTTTCGCGAGGAGGAACTGGCCACCGCTCCGCGATGTACACGGACCGCATTGATCAAAAAATTCTAATTCGGCGATCTGATCAAATCAGCGATGGCTGAGGTTGCCAAAGGTTTCGGACTCAATTTCGAAACCTAAGCGCTGCGATCTGGAGACGCGCCGGGTCACACATAACCCGGGCCTTCGATGGCAGGATGCGCTTTCAAAAACGCCTCATCCACTTCAACGCCAATTCCAGGCGCTTCAAGCGGGCGCACGCAGCCATCCTTGCCGATGCGCCAGGGTTCGCTGCCCAATTCATCGCGGAACTTATTGGCGCGCGACACATCAGCTTCGAAATAACCGCCATTATCAATCGCGGCGAGCAGATGGATGGACGCTGCCTGATTGACGCCTGTCATGGATGAATGCGGGTGGATCGGAATTTTGAAAGCCGACGCCAAGGCGGCGATGCGCAGCGTTTCCGTGATGCCGCCGCATTTGGAAAGGTCAGGCTGCCAAATGCGGATCACATCATCTTCCAGCACGCGGGTGAATTCAAAGCGGGTGAAGTGATTCTCACCGGCGGCAAGCGGCGTGCTGCCAAAACCATGAGCCTCAGCATAGGAACGATGATCATGCGCGGGGAAGGGTTCTTCCAGCCAGCCGATATTCAGCCGGTCCATCTCAGGCATCACTTGCCGCACCTGCGCAATATTGTAGCCGATATTGGCGTCGGTCAGGATTTCCAGATCATGGCCAAAGGCATCGCGCACCGCTTCCATGCGCGCAATGTCATCGCGCACTGTATCACCAACGCGAAGCTTCACGGCCTTGTAGCCCGCTTCCATATGCGGTGCCGCTTCATCAAGCAGTTGCGCCGGCGGCTGATAGCCAAGCGCCACACCACCCGCATAGGCGGGCACGGGCCGCGCTGAACCACCCAGCAGTTTATAGAGCGGCAGATTCAGCGCCTTGCCCTTGGCATCCCATAACGCCATGTCGAGCCCCGACATGGCCATGGCGGTGCCGGCGCCCATGCCGTGGCTCGCCAATTGATACTTGTAGATGCGCGCCCAGATGCCCGTGGTGTCAAAGGCATCCATGCCCAGCACCAATTGCTTGAGCGTGGTTTCCAGGAGCTTGGCGATGGCGGTATGCGCGCGGCCATGGTGGCTTTCGCCCCAACCGACAATGCCATCTTCCGTGACGATTTTCACCATCACCGCATCGCGCTTTACCGCCTGGCCAATCCCAAGCCGAGGCCCGGAATTGGGCGGCAGCGGGAAGGAGGTGGGGAAAGCCTTGATGTCCACGATTTTCATGCGGCGCTCCTCATGCTTGCTGGGATGGAAGCCTGCCATCATGGCAGGGCATTTGCAAAGCCTGCGCACCCGTCGCAGCATGAGTGACCGCAGGAGAGACTGGCATGAAACCCGACCCCATCCCCCCCAGCATGGAATCCATCCGCCTATGGAGCGGCGTCGCCTGCCCGAATGAGGCAGCACGGCTTGGCCTGGCTGATCACATCGGCTTGCTCAAGGAATTGGAGGCTTTGCGCGGCACGCTGGCCTTTGAAGATGAACCTTCCAGCTTTGAAGCGGCCTTGCGCGCCGAGCAGGAGAAGGAAGCATGAGCGCTTTGCATGAACTTTCCATGACGGAAGCCGCCGATGCGGTGGCGCGTGGTGAAGTGACGGCGACCGCGCTGACCGAAGGCTGCCTCGCACGCATTGCCGCGCATGACGGCAAGGTGAATAGCGTGATCAGGCTCGATCGCGACAGCGCCTTGGAACAGGCCGCCGCGGTGGATGCGGCGCGCAAGGCGGGCAAGCCGCTCGGCCCGCTGGGTGGTGTGCCGATGATGCATAAGGATATGTATTACCGCGCCGGCAAGGTCACTACCTGCGGATCAAAAATCCGGCGCGATTTCGTGCCCAAAGTGACAGCAACCGTGCTGGAAAAGCTGGATGCCGCGGGCGCGATTGATATGGGCACGCTGAACATGGCGGAATTTGCCCAGAACCCTACCGGGCATAATGCGCATTTCGGCCATTGCCATAATCCTTGGCAGCATGGCTATTGCACGGGCGGATCATCCTCCGGCTCCGGCGCCGGGGTTGCGGCGCGGTTTTTCTATGGTGCGCTTGGGTCGGATACCGGGGGTTCCATCCGCCTGCCGGCGACGATTTGTGGCGTGACGGGCATCAAAGGCACGCAAACGCGGGTTTCGCGTGCCGGCGTTATGCCGCTTTCGTTTTCCGCTGATAATGTCGGGCCTTTGGTGCAAACGGCGCGTGATGCGGCGCGCTTCATGCGGATAATTTCCGGCCATGATCCGCGCGATGCCACCAGCGCACGCGAAGCCGTGCCGGATTATGAGGCTGCTTTGACAGGCGATTTGCGCGGCATTTCCGTGGCCGTGCCGCAGGAATATTTCTTCGATGGCGCGGATGATGTGGTGGTGAAAGCCTTTGATGCCGCACTTGATGCCATGCGGGATCGCGGGGCGAAAATCACGCGGCTTTCCTGCCCGTCACTCCGCGCCATTGCCGCCTATACTGCCCTGGTCAGCCGGTCAGAGGCTGCGGCGATTCATGCCGCATGGATGCGCGACAGGTCAGCGGATTATTCCATTCATCTGTCGTCCCGGCTTTATGGCGGCTACCCCATGCCGGCGCATCTCTACATTGAAGCGCTGTCGCGCCGTGGCCCGCTGCTGCGGCAATTCTGCGCCGAGGCCATGGCTGGGCATCACATTGTAGCGACCCCGGCGCTGCGGACCCGCGTGCCGACATTGGCCGAGACGGATATTGATGCCGATCCCGCGAATTGGTCGCGCTTCATGTCGGTTTCGGCCAATACGCGGCCTTTCAACTATCTGGGCCTGCCGACCATCAGCGTGCCGTGCGGCTTTGATGATCGCGGCCTGCCGATTGGCCTGCAATTGGCCGCGCGCCCCTTTGCCGAGGCGCGGGTGCTCGCGGTGGCCGATGCCTATCAGCGCGTGACGGATTGGCATAAGCGCTGCCCTGCCATGTGAAGGGAGTGCTTGCCCAAGAATTGGGCGCGGCGGATGCCGGGCGGGCAATAATGCGCCGCCTGGCACATATTTCGGGCATTACCCGCTTGTGTGGGCGCCCCTTTGCCCCGATCTTCTATGAAACAGGAGGTCGGTCCAGCGATGGCGGAACCCATCAAGGCCTTTGACGAAATGGGCGAACCCCAAGCGGCGCGCGCGGCCTATGCCGAAATTGCGCGCTGGCTGGCGGCGACGCCCATCGCCCAATTGGAACGCAAGCGCCAGGAAGCCGAGCTTTTGTTTCGCCGCATCGGCGTGACCTTTGCCGTTTATGGCGAAGGCGGCGATCCGGAACGGCTGATCCCCTTTGATATCATCCCGCGCATCCTGGCCTGGCAGGAATGGGAGCATCTGTCGCGCGGCCTGACGCAGCGGGTGCGCGCGCTCAATATGTTCCTGGCCGATGTTTATGGGCCTGGGGAAATCCTGAAGGCCGGGCGCATTCCGGAAGCGCTGATTTTGCAGAATGAAGCCTATCGGCCGGAAATGCGTGGCATCACGCCACCTGGCGGGATTTACGTGCATATCGCCGGCATTGATGTGGTGCGCACGGATGCCGCGCAATTCCATGTGCTGGAAGATAATTGCCGCACACCATCGGGCGTTTCCTATATGCTGGAAGGCCGCGAAGCCATGCTGCGGCTATTCCCCGGCCTCTGCGCGGCGCACCGCATTGCACCCGTCAGCCATTACCCGAGCGATTTGCTGGAAACGCTGATGTCAGTGGCGCCGGCTGCTTGCCGTGGCCTGCCGCGGGTGGTGCTGCTGACCCCCGGTGCCTTCAATAGCGCCTATTACGAACATTGCTTCCTGGCTGATGAAATGGGCGTGGAGGTGGTGGAAGGCCAGGATTTATTCGTCGAAGATCGTGTTGTGTATATGCGCACCACCGCAGGCCCGCAGCGCGTGGATGTGATCTATCGCCGGATTGATGATGATTATCTGGACCCGGCGGTGTTTCGCGCCGATTCCATGCTGGGCGTACGCGGGCTGATGGAAGCCTATCGCGCTGGCAATGTGGCACTTGCCAATGCGCCGGGTGGCGGCATTGCCGATGACAAGGCGGTCTATCCTTACGTGCCGGAGATGGTGCGGTTCTACCTGGGCGAAGAACCGATCCTGGCGAATGTGCCGACCTATCTGTGCGAAAGGCCAGATGATTGTGCTTATGTGCTGGAACATTTACACGAATTGGTGGTGAAGCTGACCAAGGGTTCGGGTGGCTATGGCATGCTTGTCGGGCCACACAGCACCGCCGAACAGCGTGCTGAATTCGCCGCGCGCATCCGCGCCAATCCAGCGGATTACATCGCGCAACCAACGCTGGCACTTTCCACCGTGCCTACCTTCACCGGCAGCGGCACCGCGCCGCGCCATGTGGATTTGCGGCCCTTCGTGCTTTCGGGCACGGAAACACGCATCGTGCCAGGCGGGCTTACGCGGGTTGCCTTGCGGGAAGGATCGCTTGTGGTGAATTCATCGCAGGGCGGTGGCACCAAGGATACCTGGGTCTTGGCCCCGGATTCACCATGCTGAGCCGCACGGCAGATAGCCTCTATTGGCTCGGGCGCTATATGGAACGCGCCGGCAATACGGCCCGCGCACTGCAAGTTGCGCTGCGCGAAGCGGGCATGGGTGGCGGGCGGCCGGCGCAGGGGCAAGGCTGGCGCCCCCTGCTGCTGACCAGCGGTGATATCGGGCTATTGCAGGGTTTTGGTGCCGCACCCGATGCGGCGCAGATCATCCAGCATCTGGTGATGGATCGCGCCAATCCTTCTTCCATCCAATCCTGCATTGAGGCTTCGCGGCAGAATGCGCGCCAGGTGCGCACGGCACTCACGGTGTATATGTGGGAAGCCGTGAATGACACTTGGGGCCAGATGCGGCGCATGGAAAATGCCATGCCGAATGCGGATGATCTGCCGGGCTTTCTGGATTGGGTGAAGCGCCAGACCATACTGTTCAATGGCGCCTATGATGACACAATGTTGCGCGATGAAGCCTGGCGCTTTGTGCGCCTTGGCACCATGCTTGAACGCGCGGACAATACCGCGCGCGTGTTGCATGCACACGCAGCGGCGCTGAGTATCGCGGAAGCCGGCACGGCGGAGGATTACCTGAATTGGCAGACAATCCTGCGGAGCTTCACGGCGCTGCGTGCCTATCAATGGGTCTATCACGGGCGGATCGCACCGCGGCGGATTGTGGAATTGCTCATCCTGCGCGGGGAATTGCCGCGTTCCATGATTGCCTGCCATGGGCGCATTGAAGCCGTGCTGGATGAAATCGCCACCGCCCATGGCGGGCGGCGCGGGGAATGCCATCGGCGTGCTGGTGAAATGCATGCCAGGCTGCGCTTTGGCCGTGTTGAGGATATATTCGCCCAGGGGCTTGAAGCTTTTCTGAACGAGATGATGTCCCGCAATATTGATCTTGGCGGCCAGATCGCCGAATTTTACCTGCATAACTGAAGGGCGCGGAGCGCTTGCCATGACCTATTGCGTCGGCCTGTTTCTGAAGGATGGGCTTGTTCTACTTTCCGACACACGCACCAATGCGGGGCTCGATCACATATCCAGCTTTTCCAAGATGCATGTCGTGGAACAGACGGGCGAACGCATGCTGGCGCTGCTGACTGCCGGTAACCTCGCGATCACGCAGGCAGTATGGAATCGGCTGCAGGAGGGTTTCCCGCTGGGGGAGGAGGTCCATACTCTCCGTGATGTGCCCAGCATGTTCCGCGCTGCGCAATTGGTGGGTGCGGCCGTGCGCGATGTGTTCGAAAATGATGGCCCGGCGATGAAGGCGCAGGGTGTGGCTTTTGAGGTTTCCTTTCTGTTGGGCGGGCAGATTGCCGGCGGGCCGATGCGGCTTTTCCTGATCTATGCCGCAGGCAATTTTATTGAAGCGACGGTGGATACGCCCTTCCTGCAAGTTGGTGAACATAAATACGGCAAGCCGATTCTAGACCGCGTGGTGAAGCACAACACATCCCTGGCTGATGGCGTGAAGCTTGTACTGATCAGCATGGATAGTACGCTGAGATCCAATCTTTCGGTCGGCCTGCCGATTGATCTGATGGTCTATCGCGAAGGTGGGCAGAAGGTGACGCTCAGCCGGCGCATCACGGAAGATGACACTTACTTCAGGCAAGTCAGCCAACGTTGGTCGGATAGTTTGCGGGAAGCCTATCGCGCCCTGCCCTCCGCCGGGTGGATCGCGGATTAGGTTTGATCAATCTATTCCTTTACCATATGCCGGTGGTGGATTGGCGTAACGATAGGGGAGTAGGCGTCATGAAGATTTCGCGTCGCATGGTTCTTGGTGGTTTTGCAGCCGCCAGCATTCTGCCGGCCCAGGCACAGGGCAATTCCATTCGCATTGTGGTGCCCTTTGGGCCAGGTGGGTCCACGGATGCGGTGGCGCGCTTGGTCTCGCCCGGGCTGATGCAGCGGCTTGGCGTGCCGATTATCGTGGAAAACCGCCCTGGTGCGGCGGGGTCTATCGGGACGGATACTGTCGCCAAGGCGCGGCCCGATGGCCAGACCTGGCTGCTGACCTTTGACAGCCACGCCACCATGCCGGCGCTGCTGCCAAGCCTGCCCTTCAACCTGACGCGTGATCTTGACCCGGTGATGCTGATTGGTGGCGCGCCTTATGTGATTGCGTGTCGCGCAGATAAGCCGTTTCGGTCACTTGCGGATGTGGTGGCGGCGGCGAAGGCGCGGCCCGATGCGGTTTCCTTCGGGTCCACCGGCAATGGCACGATCGGGCATTTGGCCATGATCCAATTCCAGGCGCGTAGCGGCACGCGGCTTACGCATATTCCCTATCGCAGTGGCGGGCTTGCGGTGAATGACACCATGGCGGGCACGGTGGATATGATGATCGGCTCCGCCGCGCTGGTGGCGGCGCAAATCGCTGCCGGCACTTTCCGCGCCGTGGCGCAATTTGGCCCCGCGCGCCTGCCGGCGTTGAGTGATTTGCCGACCGCGGAAGAAAGCGGCTTTCCCGGCTTGCAGGCGGAAGCCTGGTGGGGCGTTTTCGCGCCCGCCGGCACGCCGACCGAATTGGTGGCGCGCATGAATAACGCGCTGCGGGAGACGCTTTCCGAAGAACGCATCCGCACGCAAATGACACAGACTCAGCAGGCGCGGCTGGTGATGTCTGACCCTGCGGGCCTCGCGCGCTTCCTGGATGCGGAAGTGGCGAAATGGGGCGCTGTGGTGCGCGAATTCAACGTGCGGCCTGATTGATCAGGCAGGCTGAATGCCGCGCCGCGCATCATGCCGGCGCAGCCAGTGAATGAAGGGCAAGGCCAACAGCACCATCCAGGCCTTGCCGATGATCTGCCCGGCCAGGAAATCCAGGCTGCCAAAGGCGAGAAATAGGAAGACGACGCTATCCACCACCAGGCCGACCGCACCACTTGCGGCAACCGCCAGCGTCAGGCCGCGCTTTTGTAGCGGCGTATAGACCGCCAAATCAGCGGTTTCGCTCAGCAGGAAAGCGGCCGCCGAGGCCAGCACCAAGGCAGGCGGCGCCAGGGCTGCGGAAAGCACCACGCCCGCCGCGATGGCGGCGAAGGCCCAAGTAAGCCCAAGGCGGCGCTGCACCAAATCCCTGAGAACCAAAGCAAGACCAATCATCAGCACGCCCGATGGCGCCATGATGCCTGGGGCGACAGGGATTAGGCAGGGCCCATTCGGCACGCAAAAGCTGCCGAGATTCCCGATCAACCAATTCGCTGCTGGAATGCAAAGCGCGAAGCCGATCAGGAAGGCGAAGCCTTGAAGGCGGGGGGAAAGGTTCATGGAGTTTCCGGCGCTGCATAGGCCGCCCAGCCCTTGGCGCGCAAGTCGCAGGCCGGGCAGGTGCCGCAGCCATAGCCCCAAGCGTGGCGATGCTGCCGATCCCCCAGATAGCAGCTATGGGTGTGTTCCAGGATTGCCGCCACCAAGGGTGCTCCGCCCAGGCTTTCCGCCAACCGCCAGGTCGCGGCCTTGTCCAGCCACATCAGCGGCGCTTCCAAGACAAAGCGCCGATCCATACCAAGGTTGAGCGCCACTTGCAGCGCCTTGATCGTATCATCTCGGCAATCGGGATAGCCGGAGTAATCCGTCTCACACATGCCGCCAACGATATGCTTGATGCCGCGGCGATAGGCGATGGCGGCAGCGAAGCTCAGGAAAACAATGTTGCGCCCAGGGACGAAAGTATTGGGCAGGCCATCGGCGTTGAAGGCGATGGTGGCTTCTGAGGTGAGCGCGGTATCGGAAACCTGACCCAGCGCATCCAGGCGAATCAGATGATCCATGCCCAGCTTTGCACGCCATTCGGGACGCGCTTTCAGCAAGGCCACGCGAAAGGCATCGCGGATTTCAAGTTCAATCTTGTGGCGCTGGCCGTAATCAAACCCGATGGTCTCAACCTCCGCGAAGCGGTCCAAAGCCCAGGCGAGGCAGGTTGCGGAATCCTGCCCGCCGCTGAAAAGAACCAGGGCCTTTTCTTGCGTCATGCGGTTTGATCCAATTGTGCGGCGGCCCAGGCTGCGGCTTCCGCCACCACGGGGTCGTTATCCGCGCACAGCTTTTGCGCGGCTTCAATTAGGCTGGGAGTGCCAGAATTGCCAATGGCAATCAGCACATTGCGGATGAAACGATTGCGCCCAATGCGCTTGATGGGGCTTCCGGAAAACAGCGCACGAAAGGCTGCATCATCCAGCGCGGCGAGTTCAGCAAGCTTCGGCGCGGTGAGTTCCGCCCGCGGCGCAAAGGCCGGTTCCTGATGTGTGGCCGCGAATTTATTCCAGGGACAGACCGCCAGGCAATCATCACAACCATAGATGCGATTGCCCATGGGCTTGCGGAATTGCTCAGGAATCGGGCCGTGATGTTCGATGGTCAGGTAGGAAATGCAGCGCCGCGCATCCAAGCGATACGGAGCCGGGAATGCCTTAGTGGGGCAGATATCAAGGCAGCGCGAGCAACTCCCGCAATGATCAATTTCTGGCACATCTGGGCGGAGATCGAGCGTCGTGTAAATCTCACCGAGGAACAACCATGAACCATGGGTGCGGGAGACAAGATTGGTATGCTTGCCCTGCCAGCCCAAACCCGCCTGCTGCGCGAGCGGCTTTTCCATCACCGGCGCGGTATCCACGAAAACCTTCACACCAGCATCGGCGAAATGCGCTACCATCCAACGCGCCAGCGCCTTCAGGCGTTTCTTGACAACGTCATGATAATCGCGATTGCGCGCATAGACGCTGATCGTCGCGCGGTCCTGCCAGGCCAGGCTTTCCAGCGGATCAGTCTCGGGCGCATAGGAAAGGCCGAGCGCGATCACACTCCGCGCTTCAGGCCAAAGCACGCGGGGGTTGGCGCGTTGATCAGCGCGGGCTTCCATCCAGCCCATGCCGCCATGCATGCCGGCGGCGAGGAATTCCTGGAGTCTTTCGCGTGCCTCCGGCCCCAGCCGCGCCGGCGCAAAGCCAATGGCATCGAAGCCGAGGCGCGTGGCCTCAGCCCTGATGGCGTCAGCCGCGCCCACGATAGGGCTGCACTTCCTGCGCGGGAATCCAAACCGCTTCCGGCGGTGCGCCGCTTTGCCAGAAGACATCTATGGGAATGCCACCGCGCGGATACCAATAGCCGCCGATGCGGAGCCAATGTGGGGTGAGCAAGCCCATCAGGCGCTGCGCGATATCCAGCGTGCAGGCTTCATGGAAAGCGCCGTGATTGCGAAAGGAAGCGAGATACAGCTTGAGCGATTTGCTCTCCACAATCCAGGCATCCGGCACGTAATCAATCACCAAATGCGCAAAATCCGGCTGACCCGTGAGCGGGCAGAGTGAAGTGAATTCCGGCGCAGTGAAGCGAATACAATAGCGCAGACCAGGATGCGGATTGCCCACACGTTCCAGCACTGCCTGTTCCGGGCTTTGTGATTGCTGGGCGGCCTGGCCGAGCTGCGTCAGATGCGAAAGATCGCTCACGCTGAAACCTCCTTTTCCGCCTGCCAGCCGGCTTCAATGCGTGCGGCGGTGCCGGCGAGATCGCCCGCCAGGATGCCGGCGCGCAGTTCCGCCATCAGATCCTGGTAGTATTGGATATTGTGCCACGTCAGCAGCATGGGCCCCAGCATTTCATTCGCCTTGAATAGGTGATGCAGATAGGCACGCGAATGGCCCCTACAAGCGGGGCAGGCGCAATCAGGATCAAGCGGCCGATTATCCTCCGCATGGCGGGCATTGCGGATATTGATCACGCCGCCCCGCGTATAGGCGCGCCCGGTACGTCCCGAACGTGTGGGCATGACGCAATCGAACATATCTATCCCGCGGCGCACCGCGCCGATCAGATCAGAAGGCGTACCGACGCCCATCAGATAGCGCGGCTTATCGGCGGGCAGCAGCGGCGTGGTGCATTCCAACGTGGTGAACATGGCTTCCTGGCCTTCACCCACCGCAAGGCCACCCACCGCATAGCCTTCAAAGCCAATGCCCGTCAGGGCCGCGACACTTTCGGCGCGCAAATCAGGGAAAACGCTGCCCTGGACAATGCCAAACAAGCCATGGCCGGGCCTCGGCACGAAGGCTTCACGGCTGCGCGCCGCCCAGCGCATGGAAAGCCGCATGGATGTGGCGGCCTGTTCATGGGTCGCAGGAAAGGGCGTGCATTCATCAAAACACATGGTCACATCAGCGCCGAGCAGATGCTGGATTTCCACGCTGCGTTCCGGTGTCAGGCGATGGCGCGATCCATCCACATGGCTTTGGAAGGTGACGCCATCCGCATCCATCTTGCGCAAGCCAGAAAGCGACATGACCTGAAAGCCGCCTGAATCCGTCAGGATTGGTCCGTGCCAATCCATAAAGCTATGCAGGCCACCAAGCCGCGCGATGCGTTCAGCGCCAGGCCGCAGCATGAGGTGATAGGTATTGCCGAGCACCATGCGCGCACCGGTGGCGCGCACCGCATCTGCGGTCATGGCCTTCACCGTGCCGGCGGTGCCAACCGGCATGAAAACGGGTGTGGGCACTTCACCATGGGCGGTGTGCAACACCCCTGCCCGCGCTGCGCCATCTTGTGCTTCGTGCTGCCAGGAAAGTGTCATGGCGTAACTTCCGTCCGGAACAGCAAGGATGAATCGCCATAGGAATAGAAGCGATAGTTTTGTGCGATGGCGTGGGCATAGGCCGCGCGCATGCGTTGATCTCCGGCAAAGGCGCAAACCAGCATAAACAAGGTGCTGCGCGGCAGGTGAAAATTCGTCATCAGCGCATCGGCGCTGCGGAATTCATGGCCCGGCAGCAGGTACACATCCGTGAGGCCGCGAAAGGGCATGATGCTGCCATCCGGCTGGACCGCGCTTTCCAAAAGGCGCAAAGCGGTGGTGCCGATGGCGATGATGCGCCCGCCCGCTGCGCGCACTGCATTCATTCGTGCAGCAGCTTCCGGGGTGATTTCGCCCCATTCTTCATGCAGCTTGTGCGCCCGGGCATCATCGCTGCGCACCGGCAGAAACGTGCCGGCGCCAACATGCAGCGTGACGGTCACACGCGCCACACCGCGCGCATCGAGGGCTTGCAGCAGCGCCTCGGTGAAATGGAGGCTCGCGGTGGGTGCCGCGACGGCACCGGGCCTGCGGGCGAAGATGGTTTGGTAATCGCTGGTATCTTCAGCCGTTGGGCCTTCGGGGCGGCTGATATAGGGCGGCAGGGGGACCTCGCCGGCCTTTTCCAAAGCAGCCGCGAGCCGCGCCTGATCCGGGCCGAAATCAAGCCGCGCGGCACCACCTTCGGGGTCATCCAGCACGCGCGCGGTGCATTCCTCAGCACCTTCAATCGCGATCTCATCCCCGGCCTTGAGGCGGCGCGCATTGCGGATCAGTGCGTGCCAAATGCCCGCTTCCTCATGCCGGTTCAGCATGATTTCAACCCGCGCCTGGCCGCGCCTGGCATGAAGCCGCGCGGGAATGACGCGCGTATCATTCACCACCATGACATCGCCAGGGCCGAGTAAAGCGGGCAAATCCCGCACGCTGCGATCCTCCAGCCCATCCGGGCGCACAATCAGCATGCGCGCAGCATCGCGCGGGCGGATGGGCGCCTGCGCGATCAGGTGTTCAGGCAGGGTGAAATCATAATCATCCAGCCGCAAAGGGGTAGGTTGAACCAGCACCGGGGCGCGGTAGCGCGAAGCCGCCCGGGGCGCAACCGGCCAGGGCCGATGCTGGGGTTGCTATTCGGCGGAACGCAGGCCCGTGGCTTCAATTAGCCTGCGGAACTTCTCGCTCTCCGCGCGGGAGAAAGCGGCGAATTCCGCGCGGCTGCGAAACAGGATGGGCTGCGCCACGCGCTTCATGCCTTCAATGAAGCTGTCTGCCTTCACCGCCCTTTCGCAAGCGGCTTCCAACCGTGCCATCATGGGTTCCGGCGTGCCGGCAGGGGCGTAAAGGCCGCTCCAGATCGTATAGACCAGGTCATGGCCTTCTTCGCGCATGGTGGGCACTTCGGGGAATTCCGGATTGCGCGCTTCGGTCAGGAAGGCGATTGGGTGCAGATCATATTGGCGGATCAGCAGGGTCTGATCCGTGAAAAGCTGCAATTGGCCTTGTTGGAAGGCCAACATCACCTCACCAGAACCACGAAAGGGCACGTGGTTCATCTGGATATTCGCCGCGCGCATCAGCGCCACCATGGAGATATGCGGAATGCTGCCCGCCCCGGTGGAGGCAAAGGGCATGCCGCCATTTTCAGCGCGCGCGCGGGCGATTACATCGGTCACACGCTTCAGGCCGGAATTCTTCGGTGTCATCATGATGACCGGGCTATCGGCAACTTGGCAGATCGCCGCCAAATTATCGAGCTTATAAGTCAGGTTGCTGCGGAAATGCGGCTGGATGGCAATGGGGCCGATGGGGGAAAGCAGAATAGTCTGCCCATCAGGCCGCGCGCGGGCCACTTCCGCCGTGCCAATCGTACCGCCCGCGCCGGTGACATTGCGTATCACAACAGGCTGTCCGAGTGCTGCCGCCATGTCGTTCTGCATCAACCTTGCGACGATATCCGATGGCCCCCCGGCGGAAAAATTCACCACCAGTGAAATCTGCGCCGAAGCAGGTAGCGCCCAGGCGCCCAGGATCGCGGCAAGCGCGATGAGGCATTTTTTCATGTGTTTCCTCCCGCCCGCTTGTTCCTGCGGGCTCTACGGGGCAGGCTAAACCCCCAAAGCCAAGAATGGGAAGCGCCACGGGCCAGGATTGGCACCGGGGCAACCAGAAGGAGTGAGAGGAATGCCCGCAAGCTATGATTTGAAAGGCAGGACGGCGTTGGTCACCGGGGGTGCTTCCGGCATTGGCCTGGCTACCGTGGAACTGCTGGCTGGCTTTGGCTGCAAGGTAGCCATCAACCATCTGGTGGGGGATGAGCGGGGCGCGGCTGAGGTCACGCGGCTGCGCGGCCTGGGGCGGGATGTGATTGCGGCACCTGGCAATGTGGCCGATGCTGCGGATTGCCAACGCATGGTTGAACAAGCGGTCGCTGACTTGGGCCGATTGGATTATTTGGTGAATAACGCGGGTACACCCGGCACCAAAACCACCATCGCCCCTAATGAGTTTGACCGGCTGACGGAAGAATTATGGGATACGGTGCTGCAGGTTAATCTGCTGGGCGTTTTCCGTTGCAGCAAGGCAGCAGCACCCGCGCTGCGCGCTGCCGGTGGCGCGGTGGTGAGTGTGGCGTCCATCGCCGGGCTTAATCACGCCGGATCTTCCATGGCTTATGGCGCAACCAAGGCGGGGGTGGTGAGCCTTACAAAGAACCTGGCCCGCGGGCTGGCGCCAGAAGTGCGCGTGAATGCCGTGGCACCGGGTGCCGTGGATTCCACCTGGATGATTGAATGGACTGAAGAACAACGGCGCGGCAGCATAGAAAATGCGCTGCTGAAGCGGCGCTGCACCACAGCGGATCTGGCTGAGGTAATGGTATTTTTGCTGGCTGGCGCGGCCATGGTGACCGGGCAGACCATTGTAGTGGATGGCGGGCTGACGCTGTAAAGGCGCCTCAATGCGCCTGGCCACGCCGCCGGCGCGCACGGGCCGGGCCGCTAAAGGCCGCCAACATGGCCAGATGGCTGCCGTGATCTGCTTCGCGCAATGGCAGCCGAAGCAACCTGCCCAGCCCATCACGCATATGCAGTTCCGCCCCGCTGCTGGTTTCCAGTAGCGCAACACAGGTGAAAGCGGCTTCGGTCTTTTCAACGCGACGGTTGGTTTGCATGGATTTTTCACTCCTGAGAATCACACTTGTTGTGACGCGCTTAAGAAAAGCCCATCGCTGGTTGTGGAACAGTTAACAGAAATGGTTTCTGAGTGATTTTCTTGCTAAGAATTTTTTGGTATTAATCAAAAGTAAAATTTCTCAACCAAAGGTTCCCGCCATGGTGCAAATCAATGCCGAGCGCTTTCTTGCCGATCTTCATGAGCTGCGCAAAATCGGCGCCTATAAAACCGGCGTGCACCGGCCAACCTTTTCACCGCAGGATATGGAAAGCCGCCATTGGCTGATGGAAAAGCTGCGCGAATGCGGGCTGGAAGCCAGTATTGATGGCATTGGCAATGTTTATGGCCGCCATAAGGGGCCAGGGCCGCATCTACTAGTCGGCAGCCATATCGAAAGCCAGAATTACGCCGGCTGGCTGGATGGCGCGCTTGGTGTCATGGCCGGTGTTGCTTTGGCACGCGCGGGATTGCCTGTGGATGTCGCGGCCTTTGCTGATGAGGAAGGGCATTTCGAAGGCGGCTTTCTGGGCAGTCGTTCCATCATCGGCCAATTGACAGAAGCAGAAATTGACCAAAGCCGTAGCCGCAATGATGGCACGCCCTTGCGGGATGCGCTGGCGGCAGCGGGCCTGGCGGGCAAGCCGCGCATGCAATTGGAACCCGGGCGTCATAAGGGTTTCTATGAAATGCACATCGAACAAGGCACTCAGCTTGAAAGCCAAGGGCTGCGTGTGGGCGTGGTGACGGGCATTGTTGCCATCTGGCAATGGCGCATTCAGTTCCAGGGCCAGCAGGACCATGCCGGCGGCACCACCATGGCGGAACGCAAGGATGCCGGGCTTTCCGCTATGCGTCTGCTGGCTGCGATTGATCAGGAATTTCCGCGCATCTGTGGCCCGCGCAGCACATGGACCACCGGGCGCATCAGCCTTGATCCCGGCGCGCCTTCCATCATTCCCGGTAGCGCGGATGTGCTGTTTCAATTCCGCGACGTTTCAGTGCCCGCGCTGGAACGCATGGAAGCCGGGCTGCGTGCCTTGGTGCAGGAAAGCAATCGCCGCGAAAAATGCCCTGCGACGCTGACGCAAATGAGCCGCGCAACGCCCGCCATTTGCGACCCGGCCATGATGAAGGCTTTGGATCAGGCGGCGGAAGCGCATGCGCCCGGCCTTTGGCAGCAAATGCCATCAGGTGCGGGGCATGACGCGCAATATATTGTGCGGCTGATGCCCGCTTCCATGATCTTCGTGCCTTCCATTGGCGGCATCAGTCACCATTGGGCGGAAGACACGAAGGATGAGGATTTGGCGCTGGGCTGTCAGGTGCTTGCCAGCGCAGCGGAGAAGTTCTTGGCGGGGTGAATAACCCCGTTATTCCAGCTTGATATTTGCCTCACGGATCACGCGGCCCCATTTTTCGGTTTCGCTGCGCAGAAAGCTATCTGCTTCAGCAACCGAATTGGGGCGCACCACCATGGCAAGCTGGGTGTAGCGCGCGGCTACTTCTGGGTCCTGCACAACCTCATTCAACGCCAAATTCAGTTTTTCGATGATGGCCGCCGGGGTGCGGGCGGGGGCCAGGATGCAGTTCCATTCATAAGCCTCAAAGCCGGGCAGGGTATCGCCAATGGCGGGCAGGTCCGGAAAGGCAGCGATGCGCCCGCGCCCAGTATGCGCCACGGCACGCACGCGCCCGCCCTGCACGAAGGGCAAGGACACATTCGAATTGCTGAAGAAATAACCAACCTGCCCGGCCACAACATCGGTCAAGGCCGGGCCGCCGCCGCGATAGGGCACATGGTTCACGGTGATGCCAGCAGCGCGCGTGAACAGTTCCAAGGCCAGATGCTGCGCTGAGCCATTCCCGGAAGACGCCCAATCAAGCGAGCCAGGCCGCGCCTTGGCGAGTGCGATCACCTCGGCCAAGGATTTCGGCGGTTGATTCGGGTGCATCACCAGCAGCATCGGCACCTGCATGGGCAGGAACACCGCTTTCAAATCAACCAGCGCATCGAAGGCAACACGGATCAAAAAGGGGTTGATCGCAAGCGGTGTTGCATCATGCAAGATCGTATAGCCATCGGGTGTTGCGCGCGCGACTTCCGCCGCACCAATACTGCCCGAAGCGCCGGGGCGATTTTCAATCACGAAGGGTTGGCCGAGCTTCTGCGCAAGCTTCGGGAAGATCATGCGTGCCGTGGTATCGGCGCCGCCACCTGGCGGCCAGGGCACCACCACACGCACCGGGCGATTGGGCCAATCGCTACCCTGCGCCCGCGCGGTCAGCGACAGAAATGGGGTTGCCAACAGCGCCGAAAGCGTGGCGCGGCGGCCAGGACTAAAGTGGGTCATCATAAGCCCTTTCATGCCGCGCGGCGAATAAGATCAGAAGCGCGTTCGGCCAACATCAACA